>DXIF01000062.1 GCA_019113025.1 Candidatus Anaerobiospirillum stercoravium
CACTGTGAGCTATTCCGATTGATGTATGATACCAGTTTTTTGTAGCAAGGAAGCCTATAAGTAAGGGAACCTTGATGTAAGTCATCCTTTAACGTTGCTGATGGACAGTTCCAAGATTTACAAAAGTTTTATTAAATGATTCGCGCGTTAACAATAATTCATTTAACAATTTTGCAGACTTCTCGGTATCGTTCTTGCTGGCATCTATAATAGAATCAACGATGGCTTTCTGTTACCATAGTACCACAGCAACTAAAGTTTGGCCCATTAGAGCTTGCATTGGTGTTGGGTAATTGAGTAGGTTGTTGCAATTTGGCGCGCTGGCTTGGAACAGCAGCGGTGCGCATGAGCGGCTGGGCGAGCGTGCTACAATGCAGGCCTGTTTTGATTGGCTCGGAGGTCTTCTCATGGGTAAGAGCAAGAAGGTTAAGGTGCTCTTTGTTTGCCACGGCAATATCTGTCGCTCGCCAATGGCGGAGTTCTTGTTCAAGGACTACGTAGCGCAGCGCGGTACGCGCGACCTCTTTGAGATTGCCTCAGCGGCCACTTCGCAAGAGGAAATCGGCAACCCAGTCTACCCTCCGGCTCAGCGCCTCTTGCGCGCTCATGGCATTAATCCCGCGGGCAAGACCGCGCGTCAAGTCACCAAGCGCGACCTAGAGTACTACGACTTTATCCTGGTCATGGACAATAACAACGTCCGCAATATGCACCGCCTCTTTGGCGATGAGTGCGAGCACAAGATCCACAAGCTCTTGGACTTCTCAACCCGCATGGGCTGCGATATAGCTGACCCATGGTACACCGATGACTTCGAGACCACCTACAACGACATCATGGAAGGTATCGCCGCCTTCTATCAGACCTTGCAAGAAAACGGCATGATTTAGTGCCGCCCGCGGCGGTACGCCTGCGCTCGTACCGCGGGTATCCGGAGCTCTTCTTGCTTGTGCCCGGAGCTTGTTCTGCTTGTGTCCCGAGCCGTGACGCGCGGGGCTAGAGCGCGTGGTCAGTGCGGCTGGGCGTAGCAGTTACGTAGTGCGGGGAAATGCAGCGCCGCCGCCCGCGCGGACGACGGTGCGGCTGGGGCCAGGCGGTCTAGTCCGCACTTAGGTAGGGGTTGCACTCTTTTTCTTGGCCGATGGTGCTGTCGGGGCCATGGCCAAAGAGCAGCTTGGTTGCGTCGGGGTATTGCTTGAGGCGCTTGAGCGATGCCATCAGGTGCTCGCGGTTGCTCCCCGGCTGCTTACGCGTCCAAATGCCACCATGCGTTAAGAGGTCGCCTGTCAGCATGAGCTGGGCCTCAGGGCAGTAATAGCACAGCGAACCGGGGCTGTGGCCCGGGGTCAAGATCACCTCAAGTGGGTAGTTAGGCAAGAAGTTCAGTTGTTGGCCATCACTTAAGTAGGTGTTCTCAAAAGCGCCGGTGAGCGGAATGTTAAAACATTCCGACTGCAGCTCCAGTAAGTCCTTGGCCTTGTGGTCTAGCTCATGGGAGCCCAAGATCGGCACCGCGTGGCCTTGCTCTTGTTGCAGTGCCGCTTGCAGCGCCGCTACGCCGCCGCAATGGTCGATGTGGATATGGGTGAGGAGGATGGCGTTGACGCGGACTTGGTGCTCTAAGAGCTGCGCCATAATACGCTCAACGTCCCCACCGGGGTCGACCACTACCGCTTGCTGGACCGCGCGGTCAATCAAGATCCGGCACTTTTGTGCAATGGTGGTGACCTCTATGGCAATGATTTCGAGCATGGAAACCTCAAGCGCAGGCGGTTAACGGGGAGCTGGCGGTAAACATCTAGCTGGTGGTTAACGGGTAACTGGCGGTTAAGCCAAGTACGGATTGGTGGCGCGCTCCTCGCCGATGGTGGTGTCCGGGCCATGGCCGCAGAAGACATCGGTGTTATCAGGCAAGGTTAAGAGCTTGCTCTTAATCGAGTCGATTAACGCGGCGGTGTTGCCCCCTTGTAAGTCGGTGCGGCCGATGGAACCGGCAAAGAGGGTGTCGCCCACGATGACAAAGTTCTCTTCCTTGCAGTAGTAGCACATGCCCCCCGGCGAATGTCCCGGGGTGTGCAGGCAGATAAAGCTTGCGTCCGAGAAGAGCTTGAGCACCTCACCATCGCCAAAGTACTCCGGGCTGACCGGGCCGCTTAAAGTGAGGCCAAACATATTGGCTTGCGCGCCTAGGCCTGAAAACAATGGGGCTTCATCGCGGTGCGGGCCTAAAACCTTAATGCTGGGGTCATTGAGGCCTGATAGCAGGGCGGCTACGCCGCCTACATGGTCAATATGGGCGTGGGTGAGCAAGATGGCCGTAACGTGGTAGCCATTGCTCTTGATGAGGTCGGCAATTTGCGCGCCCGACCCGCCCGGGTCGACGACCACGGCGTCACTGGTCTCTTGGTGGACCAAGATGCGGCAGTTTTGCGCGAACGGCGTAACCGGCAGAGTCATGATATCGAGCATCGCATACCTCTCTTATCAGCAATGGGGACACCGCGGCGCCTTAGGTCGGGTTGGCTCGACCAAGCGGGCTAGAGCAAGCGGACTAGACCGAGCAGGCTCAACCGAGCTGGTTAGAGCTAGCTGGCTCGACCAAGCGGGCTCGACCGGGCGGGGCGGCGGTTCTATGGGTGCTGATTGTAGCATAGCCACTGGTGGCGCTGGGGCGGTGGGCTGCGGGCTGGTGCCTAGCACAACGCGCCGGCACGAGCGCAACTTTATTGCTTATTGCGAAAAATTCTCACTTGGTGGCCGCTGAAATGGTAGCGCGGGGCTTAGGTGCGTGCCGCCCCTGATGGCGCCTAGGGGCGTGCGGGTTGGGGTCGAACGCTTTTAGGCTTATTTAGGGCGTTTTGGGGGCTTGAGCCTAGATGGGGCTTTTGTTACCCTAGATTTGTAGGCGTTATCCCCACAATAAGTCGGTGTTAAGGGCTGGCGCTGAAACGACGTTCGTGCCTGACTGTGTTGCTCGTAAGCAGTTCCGAGCAGGCAGCTTGGGTCTAATCGCAAGTGAGCATCCCCCGAGCTCTGAGACGACGTGCTCAGTTTAGTTGGATGACGGAGCACAGGAGCTCTTAAAGGGCGTGCAAGACGCTCTTTTTCAGGGTCGGGCTAGGAGGCCCGGTGCTGATTGCGCTGCTAACAGTGTAGTACCACTAAGTCGCGCCACTGAGGCTTACGTTGCGATCCAATGTCTCTTGGTTTTGAGGTGAGGCTTGCCCTGCAAGTACTCCTGCTGTGGCTTAGGCTTTATGCCGCGGCGCGCTGTTGGCCCCATAGTGTTTTGGTTTTTGGGGCTAGAGGGCGACTTTGAAACCAAGCCACACAAAAGTCTGAACTCTAACGACGCAAGCGCAGAGCCTGTAGAGTTAGGCTAAGACCTGTCTTTACTCCGGCCGCACCAGAGCTACGCTCAGGTGCTTGGTCGCAGCTCATCGAGTGCTTAGGCACCGCTCAGTAGTTGAGTGCGGGCGCCTGGGGCTTGAGGGCCTGCAGCAGGAGTTACTTGTTGGTACTGATTCTACGGCCTGGGCTGAAGCTATCTGTGTGCTTGAGGAGGTCGTATGAGCAAGATGACTCACAAAACCGAGCCGCGCTCGGTTCAGCGTCCAGCGGACGCCATGGTTAGCGCCGCAGGCGCTTATGTCGCGCCGGTTACCGTGCCGGTGGGGCGCGCGGCCGCTTTTTTCGCGCAATTAAAGCGCACCTTTGGGCTGTTTGTGCCGATTTTCGTGGGCCAGTTAGCCGCTACCGCTATGGGTGTGGTCGACACCGTAATGGCCGGAGCCGCGGGCACCCTGCAGCTGTCGGGCGTGGCCATTGGCAGCTCTATTTTTTGGCCCTCGGAGCTTTTTATCGTGGGCATGGCCTTGGGGCTGCATCCCCTCGTTGCTAATGTTGTGGGCTCAGGGGAGCTGCACTTGATCCCCAAGCGCCTGCAAGTAGCGGCCATGGTGTGCCTGGGCGCGGCCGCAGTGGTCGGGGGCTTGATTATGCTCGCGCCGCTGGTTTACCGTTTGATGCCGGGCGTTGATGCTGACATGATTGCCATTGGCCAAGGCTATCTCATCGCCGTAGGTTTGGCGCTGCCTGCTTATGCGCTGTTTAACGTATTACGGGCCTATTGGGAGGGCTTGGGCAAGACCGGGCCGACCTTGGTGTTTGGTCTTATGGCCTTGCTCTTAAATATCCCGCTCAACTGGATGTTTATCTTTGGCCACTTTGGTTTGCCCGCTTTAGGGGGCGTGGGCTGTGGCGTGGCCACTGCTTTGACCATGTATCTGACCGTGGGTGCGATGCTTCTCTATGTCCGCCTCTCGCCTGCTTTTGCGCAAGTACGCCTCTTTACCCGCTATTACGCCGTTTCCTGGCGCGAGCTGTGGACCTTTGCTAAGTTCTCCTTGCCGTTGGGCGTAGCGGGCATGATTGAAACGCTGTGCTTTTCGCTGGTGGCGGTGCTGTTAAGCCCGTTTGGTCCGGTGGTGGTGGCAAGTCACACTATTGCGATGAATGTTTCGGGGCTCTTGGTAATTGTGCCGATTGCTTTGAGTGCGGTCGCCTCGGTCGAGGTGGGACAGGCCATGGGCACTAATAATTGGGCGGCAGCTCAGCGGCGCGCCTTCGCGGCAACCACCTTAGCCTTGGGCTTCTATGCGCTGGGGCTCATCGCCTTGATCTTGGGCCGCGACTTAATCGTGTCGTGGTACTCCGACGATGCCGCGGTTAAGGTCTTGGCTCCGGTGTTGCTCATCTACTGCGCGGTGTTCTTGTTGCCTGATACCTTGCAGGTGATCGCAATAGGCATTCTGCGCGGCTTTAAGGACGCGCGCACCATCTTCATCATCACCGTGGTGGCCTATTGGGTCGTGGGCATGCCGATTGGCTTAGCTTTAGGCTATGGCTATCTCACCGGTGAAAGTTGGGCCCACTTGGTCGGTGCGCCAGGCTTTTGGCTAGGCTTTATCTGCTCGTTAACCTGCGCTAGCCTCTTGCTCTGGATCCGGATCTACTTCTTGTTGCAGCGGCGCCACGTGCCGCAGAGCTTCCGGCCCTAAGGCCTGAGGTCTCCTCAGAATGAGGTATTGGCTGAGCGCAGTTTCGCTGCATTAAGCCCGCAAGTCCCGCAAGTCCCGCAAGTAGTAGGCCGCGTCCGGTATCGGGTGCAGCTCGCTACTTGCGGGACTTGGTGGTCGTCTGTGCTGCTTGCTGGGGTTCGTCCTCGAGGTGGGAGCGCAGCTCGTATTGAGCGCGCAGCTCTTGCTCGATTTGATCGGCAACGTGGTAGGCCAGCTCATTGGCTTTAGCGCGAGTCATCGGGCGCTGGTAGGGAGCGTGGTAGCTGACGCTATGGGTGGCGGTTGCGACTGTAGTCTTGACCTCGCGCGGGTCAAGCTTGATGTGGATGTTAGGGATGTTCTCATCTAACACCATCGGCAGGTACTTGTGACCCTCGGGCGCGGGATTGTCTGGTTTTAGCACCTCAAGCTTTACCGGCAGGCCGTGGACGCTTTGATAGAGCTGAGAGCGCAAGAGGTGCAGCTTGTCTTTTAAGTGTTGCCAGGTGCGCTTTAAGCTCGTTAAGCTTGTCAAGCGCGCGCTCCACTTGGGCTTGGAGTCAGCTTGCTCGGTTGGGGCGGCTGATTTTTCAAGCTCTGTTGGCTCAGCTTGGACGGCAGGATTGGTTGGCGCAGCGGGTTCTGCTTGTTCGGTCGGCTGGGTCTTGAGGTGACGGAACGCGCTCAGCGGCGCGAGCTTGCTTCCTTGCTTGGGGGGCTGAGGCTGGGTTAAGCGCTGTTCTTGCGCGATTTGGTCGTTAAGCCACGCGCTGTATTCTTGGGACAGTTGGGCCGCGGTGGTAAAGAGGGTGGCAAAGTGCACCACGCCTTCCTTGGTCGTGCCAAACATGTCCTCGGACAGTTCTTGCGCCCGAGTGACCGGGTTTTGATTACGGGCGTCGTGCCAGTTGACGCGCGCCAGCGCCTTGTCGAGACTGTCGGGATCATCGTAGATGATGCGCAGACAGCCGCGCACAAAGTTCGATTGCTGGAACAGGGCGTAAAAGGGGATGATGGTGAGAATGAGGTTGTCGATCTGACGGCTTGTTTCCACTCCCTCAATGCACCAATTAACAAAGTGCTCGCAGTTGCGAGTAAAGAGATTGTAGTGCTGCTCGCCCAGGCGCATCATGCCACGGCGTACCGCTTCTTTACCTGGGTAGCGTGCATTCTTGTGCTCACGAATAAAGAGCTCATGCCCCTTAGTAAACTCAGCTAAGGGTACGCTGATAACGCCCTTGGTCTTGAGGTACTCTAAAACTTGGCCGTCGCCCAAGTACAAACCATGGTGGGTGAAGCCGGGGCGGCGCGTGATGACATGATCCCCGACTTTGAGCAGGGGATTGATGCGCTCCTGTTGCATATGGTTACCTGCCATGGTTCCATCCTAAGTTGCGGGCCTGCGGCTTTGCGCGTGCTGTTTTGCGCGTACTGCCTGGCACGTACTGTCTTGTGCGTACCCCCGGCGCGGGCCCTAGCCCACCAAGAGATCAAGCCCCTTTAAGTAGAAGCTCTCCGGGCACGGCAGCGCCACGATGTGGTCGCGGTCTTGGCGCAGGGTGCCCACGATTTGGGCGTCGACCTCTGCCTCTAAGGCGGCGTCGGCCACAATCTTTTGGAAAAGCTCCTCGGTCATAAGTCCCGAGCACGAGAAAGTCAGAAGGTGCCCGCCCGGGGCTACTAACTTTAAGCCTAAGCGATTGATGTCTTGGTAACCGCGTGCGCCCGTGACTAAGGTGCTCTTGTTTAAGACAAACTTAGGGGGGTCGAGGATGACCACATCGTACTTGTGGCCCAGTTTGACCTCCTGGCGCAGAAATTCAAAGACATCGCGGTTGATGAATTTGCAGCGGCCCGGATCTAAGCGATTGTGGACTACGCCCGCTTTGGCCGCATTCAGCGCGGGCTGGGAGACATCGACGTTGATGACGGCGCGGGCGCCGCCCTTTAAGGCGCTGAGGCAAAAGCCGCCGGTATAGCAAAAGCAGTTGAGCACGGAGGGGCCGGTCTTGCCTTGGTCTGAGAGTGCTTTTAATTCGGCGCACAGCTCATAGCAGTGGTAGCGGCTGGCGCGCTGGTCTAAGTAGCCGCCGGTCTTATGGCCTTTGAGGACATCGATCGGCATCTCAACCAAGTTGTTTTCGCGCACATAGAGGGTGTCGGGGATGGTCTTAACCGAGGTGCCGTTCGGGGCGATGCGCTTGCTGCCCGGTTGCGGACTGCCATCCTTCTTGACTAAGTTGTAGCCGGTGCTGATGTCATTAGGGTCGATATAGCCCACGCGCAGTGGCAGTTGCTCCGTCAGGCGCGCCTTCGCATCCGAGCGCTCATAGAGCGTGCACTCAGGGAAGAGCTCATGTAAGCCCTGTACTAGTTGCTCATAGAGCGCTTCCATGCCCCATGAGTTGACCGCGAGCACGATAACATCGTTAAACTTGTCAACAATGAGGCCGGGCAGGTAATCGCCTTCGGCCGCTACCACGCGAATGCCTTGTTCCCCGCGCGCCAACAGTGCCGCGCGGCGCTGCTTGGCTGCACTCAAGCGCTCTTTAACTAAGTTAGCGCGCAGCATGCCGTCGGTGCTATCTGGTACGTCTTCTTGCTGAAAGGAGATGACGCGCAGCAGAATCTGGGAGTGGGCCGAGTAGTGGGCGTAGCACAAAAAGCGGCCATCGGCTGCGACGACCTGACACAAAGTGCCCGAGGCCACCTCTTTTTTGCTCAGCTTGTGGCCGGCGTCATCGCAAACCTGGGCTACCGCCTTGGAGAAAATCCACGGGTGGTGGCGCAGCAGCGATTTTTCGCGCTCAGGGTGCAAGCTAAAGGTGATCATGGTGGGCCTCCATTAATTCGTCAGGGTGCTCTATCCCCGGGGCGCGCGCCGCGGCTGGTGCCGTGTCACAGCGCTGCTCTATTCTGCCGTGCACGTTGGACGCACGGTTAACGCACGTATGACACACGTATTGCGTTCGTATGACGCACGTTTTTGGCGCAGCGCGGCTTTGGGGCGGGCGCTTGGCCGGATAATGATAGAAATTGGGGATAGCTATTCGTAAGCCTAGGTGTGGGCTAAGTTAAGCCTTCTAAAATTATAGCAAAAGGCGGGGGCGGGCTTTTTTAGTCTGGTTGGTCTGGGTGCAGCGTAGGCGCAAGGAGAGAGAGATGCTCAAACGCAAAACTTGGCTCAAATACGGCTTACTGGGCGTGGTGCTGTTCGCTCTGATCGGCTACGGCGTCTATCGCTTCACCTATGTCGAGCCACCCACCTATATGACGGCGCTGCCTTCGGTGCGCGATATCAAACAGCAGGTCTATGCCACCGGCACGGTCGCCGGTAAGGTCGAGGTTGATGTCGGTGCGCAGGTCTCAGGCCAAATTAAAAAGCTCTATGTTGAGCGCGGCGACCGGGTTCAGCGCGGCGATCTCTTGTGTGAAATCGATCCTGAGATTCAGGAAAATGATTTGCGCCGGGCCCAAGCTGAGGAAAAGCTGATTGCAGCCCAAATTGCCTCTAAAGAAGCCCAGATTAAGATGCTGCGCAGTGAGCATCAGCGCCAGCAGCGGCTGTTAAAGACCGATGCCACCTCCGCGCAGACGGCCGAACAAGCCGCGGCGCAGTACGAAATGGCGCTTGCGGACTTAGACGCGCTTAAGGCCCAGTATGACCAAGCGGTGATTTCGGTGGACGATGCCACCACCAATTTAGGCTATACCCGTATTGTCGCCCCGATGGACGGTACGGTTTACGCCATTCCGGTTGAGGAAGGCCAGACCGTTAATGCCAATCAAACCACCCCGACCATTTTAAAGCTCGCCACGCTTGACACCATGACGGTTGAGGCTGAGATTTCCGAGGCCGATGTGGTCAAGGTTAAGCCGGGCATGCCGTGCCGCTTTACCATTATGGGCCTGCCTAATCGCTACTTTGAGGCGAACTTACGCTCCATTGATCCCGCCCCGGCCTCGGCCGAGAGTACCAGCAGTAGCAGCACCAGCTCGTCTTCGAGCACCGAGGCCATTTACTACAATGCCTTGCTCGATGTCGACAATGCCGAGGGGATCTTGCGCATCGATATGACCGCTGAGGTTGAAATCACCATTGCTGCGGTCACTGGGGTCCAAGCCATTCCGATTTCGGCAGTGCAAAATGAGAGCTCCGATGGCACCGCTACGGTGTATCAGCTCTTGGCGCAAGGCCAGATCAACCCGGTTACGGTGGAACTAGGCATTCGTGATGACCAATATGTGCAGGTGCTCAATGCCGATTTTGATGCCTCCAAGCCGCTGGTGATTGGTGATGATGTTGCGACGGCTGCGGCTGCGGCCGCCAATACCCGCCGCCGCGGTCCGCGTATGTTCTAACCAGCTGGTGCGAGGACAGAGCTATGCCCCACGAAGTATTGTTAGAACTTAAGGACGTGCGCCGCTCCTATAACTCCGGTGCAAGCGCAGTTGAGGTGCTGCACGGCATTAATCTCACGGTGCGGCGCGGCGAAATGGTGGCGATTATTGGCCCCTCGGGTTCGGGCAAGTCGACCCTGATGAACATCATTGGCTGCTTGGATAACCCCAGCTCCGGTAGCTATCGGGTCATGGGGCAAGATACCTTAAATATGCAGCCCGATGAGCTCGCGGCACTGCGTCGCGACTTCTTTGGCTTTATCTTCCAGCGCTATCACTTGCTGGGGCACTTATGCGCGCGCGAGAATGTGCAAGTCCCGGCAGTTTACGCCGGGGTGCGCAAGAGTAAGCGCGATGGGCGGGCAAAAGAGCTCTTGGGGAGCTTGGGCCTTGCAGAGCGCGTGGAATATCGTCCAGCGCAATTGTCGGGCGGTCAGCAACAGCGCGTCTCGATTGCCCGGGCTCTGATGAACGGCGGTCAAATCATTTTGGCTGATGAGCCCACCGGCGCCTTGGATACCAAGTCAGGTCAAGACGTGATGCGTACGCTCCAAGAGCTCAACGCCCAAGGGCATACCATCATTATCGTGACCCACGATCCGCGCATTGCTGCTTGTGCGCATCGCGTCATCTCGATTGAAGACGGCACCATCAAGTCCGATACCATCAGCGCGGACGTGCCCGATCCCCTCGCCCGCGCCGAGTCCGAGACTGCGGGGGCAGGCGTGCTCGCCGAGCGCCCTGTGATCAACAACCAATGGGCTCGCTCTTGGAGCTCGCATCTTGACCGCTTCAAAGAAGCCTTTGTCATGGCCTATCGTGCCATGCTCTCCAATCGCATGCGCACCATGCTCACTATGCTGGGCATTATCATCGGCATTATGGCGGTGGTCTCGGTAGTAGCGCTCGCGCGCGGCGCCTCGGAGCAAATCATCTCCAATATCGCAGCGATGGGTACTAACACCATTACCGTGTATCCCGGTGCGCGCATGGGTGATGTGCGCTCAGGACGAGTGCGTTCGCTTACCGCGCGCGATCTCGTGGCGCTGCAAGGCCAGCCCTTTGCCGATTCGGTCTCAGCGTCGGTGCAAACCAGTTCCCTGATTCGCCGCGGCGCCAATGAATCCAATGCTACGGTGCAAGGCGTCTCGCTCGATTTATTCCGGGTCTATGGTTTACTGATTAAGAGTGGGCGCATCTTTAGCCAAGGTGAGCTCGAGCAAATGGCGCAGGTGTGCGTGATTGACGACAATACCGCTAAGCTCTTCTTCCCGACGGAAGATCCGATCGGCAAGACCATGATCGTGGGCAAGGTGGGCCTTAGAATCATTGGCGTCTTGGCGCCCAGCGATTCCTTTATCATTCGCGGTGAGCAGCCCACCATCTTTATGCCCTACACCGCGGTCATGACACGTTTGCTCAATCAAAACTACTTAAGCTCGATTGTGCTGCGTATCAAGGATGGCTTCTCGACTCCAGTCGCGGAAAGCTCGATCAAGCGCATCTTGATCCGCCGCCATGGGCGCGAGGACTTCTTCTTACAATCGTCGGACACCATCATGAAGTCGATTGAAGAAGCGACCATGACCTTTACCCTGATGATTTCGGCGATTGCGGTGATTTCGCTCGTGGTTGGCGGCATCGGCGTCATGAACATCATGTTAGTCTCGGTGACCGAACGCACCCGCGAGATTGGCATTCGTATGGCAGTGGGCGCGCGTCAAAGCGACATCTTGTCGCAGTTCTTAATCGAGGCGGTGATGGTTTGTATGTTAGGCGGTCTATTGGGCGTGCTCTGCTCTTACCTTATCGGCCAGCTCATCATGCACTTTGTTCCGACCATTGTGCTGTCCTACTCGCTTGACTCCATCATTGCTGCGGTCTTGACCTCATCGGCCATCGGCATTGCCTTTGGCTTTATGCCAGCGCGCTCGGCCTCGCGCCTCAACCCTATCGAGGCGCTCTCGCGCGAGTAGTGCCCAAAGCCGCCGCGTGCAGCGCCGTCTACGGCGCCGCCTTCTAGGGCAGCGGTTTGCCGCTGCCTACGGTGCTGGACCGCAGCTGCAACGGCGGTAAGGACGCGCTGCCTAGGAGGGTGGCGCTTTGAACGTGGGCGGTTGGCGCTTAGAACGCGGGCGGTTGGCGCTTAGGCCACAAAATTTGCATAATAGGGGCGCGATGCTTGAGTCCAGCTGGGCTGGGCGCAAGGATTGGTGGTTTCGTGTTTTTGGTTGGGGGGAGTTCAGATGCAACAGGGAAGCAAGGAAGCCTTAGAGGCTAAGCTGCAACAAGACGAGCTGTTAAAGCTCTTTATTGACTTGATCGCTTTTGATTCGCGGGCTGACTTCACGAGCCAAGACAAGCCTTCTAGTATTGGGCAGCTGCGCTTAGGCGCTTACCTGTTAAATCGCTTGGCGGAGCTTAAGTTAAAGCCGGTGCAGACCAAGGAAGGCGTGATCATCACCAAGATTGCCGCCAGCCGCGGCTATGAAGACCGCGAGCGGCTCTGCCTCTTGGCGCACCTTGATACGGCGCCGGATGCCTCGGGCGCAGACATCAAGCCGATGCTGGTCACCGGCTACCAAGGTAAGGGCATCGAGCTTAAGAACGGTGCGGTGATTGACCATGAGCTCTCGCCCGAGCTTGCCAATCACCTAGGTGAGGACATCGTAGTCACCGACGGCACCACCTTATTAGGCGGTGACGATAAGGCCGGAATTGCGGTGCTGATGCAATTGGTCCAAGGCTTAGTCGATGACAGCATCGTGCATGGCCCGGTCACCATTGTCTTCAGTGTCGATGAGGAAATCGGCCGCTCGACCAAGTACTTAGACCTTGAGGTCTTAGACAGCGACTTTGCGGTCACCATCGACGGCTGCGAGCGCGGTGAGCTCGACGTGGCTACCTTCAATGCCGAGGGCGCTAAGATTATCTTCAAGGGCAAGGTGGTCCATACGGCGGTGGCCTATGGCAAGCTCAAGAATGCCCTGAAGATGATGGCCGATTTTATCAAGCTCTTGCCTGAGGACGAGACCCCGGAGACCACCCGTGATGACCAAGGCTTCTACCACGTCCACGACGCCATGGGTAATGTTGAGCACGCTGAGCTCATGATGATCTTACGTGACTTTGAGCAAGAGGGCTTAGCCCAGCGCCACCGCAAAGTCGAGGACTTAGTTGATGCCATCAACTTAAAGTATGGCGTCAATTCCTGTGAGGCCATCTTCGTCAAGCAGTACGAGAACATGGGCCAAGTGTTAAAGGAGCACCCGGCTATCGTCAACTATTGCCGTGCCGCCTTTGAGCGTGCGGGCGTACCGCTGATCGAAAAGAAGGTACGCGGCGGCACCGATGGCTCGAACTTAAGCTGCCGCGGTCTGCCGTGCCCAAATATCTTCGCCGGTCCTTTAAACTGCCACGGCATCTACGAGTGCCTGCCCGTCCCATCGCTGCATGCCTCCTATGAGGTTACCAAGGCCTTAGTTGAGCTCGTGGCCTTGGGCCCTAAGGTTTCAACTCGCAACGACGACTAAGCATGGCCCAGCAGCCCAAGAATGGAATGCAAGGCCCGTAAACTTACGGCAAGTTACAAAACAGCACGCAGTGCCCAAGGGGCACGGCACTTAGTCATAAGCACCAATGCCCAGTCGCCGACTGGGCTTATTATTGGGCGCTGCTGGGACATTGGAGCTTAGGGTACAGCTCACTTAAGGCAAGGGCTTGGGGTCAGAGGCTAGGGGACAGAGGACAAGGGAGTAAGGTAGGCAGTCATGGCATTAATTTTCTTAACCGGTGCACACGGACAGGTGGGACAGGAGGTTGAGCTCGCGCTGCTTAAAGCCGGGCATCGGGTGGTGTCCGCCACGCGCCGCACCTTAGATATCACTAAGGCCGATCATGTCTTAAGTGCTATTGCTGACAGCAAGGCTGAAGCGGTGATCAATGCCGCAGCTTACACTAATGTGGAAAAGGCCGAAGACGAAAATGCGCTGGCCTACAACGTCAATGCCTTAGGCGCACGTAATCTGGCGCGAGCCTGCGCGCAGGTGGGCATCCCACTCATTCATCTTTCCACTGACTACGTCTTCTCTGACCACAAGCATCAGCCGCACCGTGAGGATGATCCTACTAATGCCGAGTGTGCTTACGGCAAAGGTAAGCTCGATGGCGAGAATTTGATTATTGCCTCAGGCTGCAAGTACTTAATCGTGCGCACCTCATGGCTTTTCGGGCGCTTTGGTCGTAACTTCGTCAAAATCATGCTGACCATGGCGCAAGAGCGTTCAGAGCTTGCGGTCGTATGCGACCAAATCGGCAATCCGACTCCGGTGCGGCCGCTGGCCGAAGCTCTCGTCAAGCTGACGCAGCTAACCTTAGATCCTGATTTTTCCGCTTACGGCATCTACCACTTTGGGGGGTATCAGCCCACCACCTGGGATGAGTTTGCGCGCGCCGTTTTTGCTCAGGCGCGCCAAATGAAGGTCTTGCCTCATCCGGTCAATGTCATCTCCATTAGCAGCTCTGACTTTAAGAGCAAGGCGCAGCGTCCGCAGGACTCACGCCTTGATTGCACCAAGATCCAAGAGGTGTTAGGTATTAGCGTGCCTTATTGGCCGGATTACTTAAGCGAGGTCATCACCGCCTATGTGCGCGAGCACCAAGGCCTCTCCCCAGTTGAGCACTATGACCCCAGCTCGAGCTATCTTGACAGCACGCAGGTCAATCACAGCTACGTAACCAATGCCGCAGGTCCCGCGCGGCTGAGCTAACGCCAGAGTTAATGATCGAAGGCGCCGCCTACTCGCTCTGCACCATGGGGGCGCGCGTTAGCCGCAACTAAGTTCAGGCTAAGGGGCGCTGGGGATAATGGAATCATGTTCTTGACGGGGCAAAGCCTACAGCGGGCAAGGCCCACGGCGGGACAAGACCCACGGCATGAGTTTGGGGCCGGTAAGAGGTGAGCTATGGTAGATCTCGATAAGTATCAAGGTTTAAGCCGGACGCTGTTGGGCTTAAGTTGCTTTTTACTCACTTCCTGCGGCATCAACGAAACCGAGTATGAGTCGCGTTTGTCCTATGAGGCGCCCTCAGGCTATGGCCGTTTGGTCAATAAGGAATCGTCCTTAGCCGAAGTCGAGGGGGACTCCATTGCTCCCACCAATACGGTGGTGCCGCTGATCCCGAGCACGGTAGGTTCTAACGCTACCGCCTTAGGCCCAAACTTGCAGGTCAAGGTCGAGGGCAGTGGTGGCCTGACTCCTGAGTTTTATCACAGCTATCACGACCCCAAGCTCACCGCCCTAGTGGAGCGGGCGCTTTCCTACAACTACGACTTAACCAGTGCCTATCTTAATTTGCGCCAAGCCGAATTAGAGCTGGGACTTGCGCGCGCCAATATGCATCCGACGGTCAGCGCATCGATTAGCTCTAGCGCTAGCCGCGAGCTTGAGAACAGCAGCACTGGCTCCAATCGCTCCTCCAGCGGCAATCTCGGCATCGCCTATGAGCTTGACCTCTTTGGGCGCTTAGCGGCCAACGAGCGCGCGAGCTTAGAGTCCTTTAAGGCGAGCGCCTATGACTACAAGGCGATGCGTCTGACCATTATCCAGCGCACCTGCGAGTACTATTGGAACTACGCCTTTGCCCAAGAGGCACTGCAACTAGCCCAAGAGCAATTGCAGGCCTCGCAGCAGCGGCTGAACCTAGTAAAGGTTAAGCGCGACAGTGGCGCGGCCGATGGCCTTGAGTATGACCAAGCCTTAGTCAACCACCGCGGGGTCGAGCAAACAGTGTATCAGCGCGCCTATGAGCTTACCGCTGCCCGCAATGCCCTTAACACCTTATTGGGCTGGTACAGCAATCAAGATAGTGCGCAGGACATTACCCCATTAGCGCTCGAGCACACCACTTGTCCGCAAATCACGGTGCCTCTGCCAGCCAGCTTACTGAGCCAGCGCCCCGACCTCATGGCGTACGAAGCCCGGGTGCGCTCGGCTTACGCCCGGGTCGATGAGGCCAATGCCAATTTCTACCCCAGCTTCAACCTCAATGCCGGGGTCAACGGCGGCGCCTCCGAGAGTTTGGTCAAATTCTTAACCGACCCAATTGGCAGTTTAGGGGCGTCCATTACCTTCCCATTCTTTAACTACAACGAGCTCTCCTTGCAAAAGGAAAATGCCTTAGTTGAGCGCGAGCGTGCCCAGCTTGATTTCGTCAACGGCTTTATCACCGCGGTACAAGAGGTCTCTGACGCCTTAAACGAGCTGAGCTACCAAGAGCAATTGCAACTTAGTACCCAAGAAGAGTACTTGCTCACCGCCAACAATCTCAAGCGCTACGAAGAGCGCTATCGTTATGGCTCAGCGAGTCTGACCGAGGTGCTCGACGCCTCAGACGCCTTGCGCTCGGCGCAAAACCGCTTGCTCAGCAGCAAGCGCGACCTCTTAAACGCGGCCATGACCCTGATGATCGCCTTAGGCGGTGACAGCTTCACCCAGCCTACCCAGTCCACCCAGCCTAACAATGCACCTGCCACCCCAGCTCTTGACCCTGCAATTGCTCCAACGCAGGTCATCACGCCAAGTGGTGTGGCCGCAACCGGGAGCGCAGTAGCTGCGCGCAATGCCGCAGATAACACTCCAGCTGAGAACACAGCTGCGGATCAGCGTGCGCAACAGATTGCAAATGCACAAATAGCTGCAAGCGAGAGCGATGGTAACCTTGCGGCGGATGCAGCCGGAAAAGCTGAGCCGGTAGCTCCAGTCACGCCCAAGGCAGCGGCGCAGGCACAAGATGTCTACGATCCTAGGTTGATCCTCAAGCAAGCGCAGGAACAAGCCCAGCGCGCCGGGTTAGTTGAGGTCTAACTCTACGTGATGACCGGCTTGATCAAAGCTCAGTGCGTTTGAAGAGAAAAGCGGGGCCAGAGCACACAAACAGTAACAGCCGCAAGATTGAGGCTTGAACTGCCACATGGTAAGGCCAAGGGAGCTGATTGGGCGCAGTTAGGTCGATGGAGGCGCCATTGGTGCGTGAGAACTGATGAGTGCTGCGAGATTAGGGGCTGTGGGTAGAGTAAGGGCTGGGAGTGCTATATGTTAGAGCATGTTAGAGCGTTGGCTGAGGCTCTCAACCAGCGCTGTGCCCTGGTGAGCAGCCTGCGATCGCTCCATGGCGGCGGGTGACAATTCGCCAGAATGTGGGTTGACCGCAAGCGCGCGGCTGTGTACCAAGGAACAAGAAGCCCGTATTTGCTGGCATTTTGGGGCGTGTTATCGGGCGCAAACGGTGGCGCGGAGCAAATGTGAGCACGCGCAAAATTTTTTTGCACCCAGGTGAGAACTTTAAAGCAAACGGCATAAACAAGCTCGTTATGCGCGTATGAGTGAGCAAAAACAGGATTCGGCTCGGGTGGTTGTCATACAAGTTGATGCGGGATCGTAATAGGGCGTTGCAAAAATTTTTGCGTCGGTGCGGAACTTTTAAAAGCCTATATTGATGCCCCGCGTGGGGCTTTTGCTAGTTCCAACGCGATGCCCGATTTATCTGTCCCTTAGGATCGTAGCTTCACAAGGCGATCAAAGGTGATACACTTAGCCGTGCAAACAAACCACAGAACCGTTTGCGCTCTCTTTTGTAAAAAAGAATTTTGGGATAGATAAAAATCATGAAGAAGTCATTTTTAGCTTTAGCCGTTGCTGCTTTAGCTGCTACTTCATTCGCTTCAACTGCTTCTGCTACCACCGTCTATGACAAGGACGGTACCTCCTTATCGATCTACGGCCGTGTTCAGTCTGTTTACTACAGCGATAAGACTGGTAATGCTGCCGGTTACGGTGATGACAAGGAAGGCACTATTCAGGCTTCCGGCCGTCTCGGTTTTGACCTGCGTTCGCAAATCAATCCATACGTAGCTGGCTTTGCTAAGGCCGAGTTCGAAATGGCCAACGGCGACAACGCTGTTGATGGCACTGACGGCTTCGATGCTCGTTATTTATGGGTTGGTATGGACTTCGGCCAGTTCGGTCAGTTCAAGGTAGGTAAGTTTGAGGAAGCCATCAAGTACGCTATTTCTCAGACCGATATTTTTGATGACTGGGGCTGCACCGGCTTAAGCGGTAACGACGATCGTCGTGAGGGCGTAGTTCAGTATCAATGGAGCGGCTACGGCGTTGACGTCATCGCTTCCTACGCTTTTGCCAAGAACAATGAGCACTTAGATGGTGCTTACTGGGCTGGCAATGGTGATAATGCTGAAATTGTTGATCTCGAATACAGCTACTCCATCGCTTTAGGCTACACCTCTCCAGACGTTCTGTTTGGACCAATCGCTGTTCGTGCCGGCTACTTAGGTGGCGAGTTTGATAACAGTGGCTTAAGCACTCCTAATGAGACTCACACTGGTCCAGCCAGTGCGAATAATTCGGCTATTTATGCCGCTTATGATAGCTATGATCAGTTCGCTGTTGGCTTATCTTGGGGTTCGTTAAACCTCGGCCCTTATGTTGCCGGTGTTTTCCAACAGCGCACCTTTGACATGCTTCCATATGCTGGTTCCGATGTAAGCGAGACCAAGGTAACCGGTTACGAGTTTGCTTTAGGCTACAACTTCGGTAACGGCTTATTAGTCCGTGCTGGTTACAACCACCAGAAGTATGAAATCGAGAGCATTGGTGAGGCTGAGGGTGCTGTAATCCCAGTTTACATCAACTACAACTTCAACCCACAAGTTCAGGTTTGGGCTGAGGCTCGCTTCGACGCTGGTAGCGACGATGACGAGAATGGTGTTAATTTCTACGATTACACCAACGGCTGCTACAACTCCGATGAGAACGTATTCTCGGTTGGTATGCGTTACAACTTCTAATTACTTGAGTACGATTGCCTAGTCTAGGCAACTGACTCAAAGGGCGGAGCTGAGGCTCCGCCTCTGGGCGATTTTGTTGGAAGGCTGAACGGCGAGAACTTCGCGCTTTTGGCCGCAGCAAAAATATTTACAGGGCTAAACACCTTTAGCATTGCTCAGAATGCTTGCCGCAAGAGCACCTGCGCTCGGCGCAGTTCCCGCTCTTGATTCTCTATCCCAACTTCTATAGCTAGGTTCAGACCAGAGCACGGGATGGAATTGAGCATCAGAGGTATGTTTAGACCATCCTTGGCGCAATTGCGCTGCTATCGGGGTTTTACCCTGTATCTGTAGCGCTGCCAACAAGTTGCAACTATTTCTAAACTGGCGCAAGCCAGTTTTATTTTACCCGCTAAGTTAGCTATAGCTAACTAAAGTTACCTATTGATAACATTGTGTCCCAGCCACTGAGTGCGCCCCCGGGAGCTTAGAGCCCTTTTGTGCGCATCGGTCGCAGTCGCAGCGCTCGGGCTGCGTAGGAGTAGTACCGACCTGTGCCGACGGCCTGTGCTTAGGTCTGAGCGCGTTGAGGCCTTCAATCTTAGGGGGTAAGCTTATTTAACGCGTCTTTATCGCTTCCTGATCGCGCATGTGCCCGTTGGCCCCAATTATGGCTGCTGTTATGGCTGATGGTGGTCAATGATGGAACTAGGCGCACTCCTGCCATCTTGTTCCCGCCTTAATCCCGCCGTGCTTTTACCTAGTACTCTCGCCTTTTGTGCGCTCTTGTGGTGCTGCCACAAAAAATTGAGAAATCTGAGCATTTCCTAAGTTTGTTATAAGTGTAGACGCGTATCCTAAGCACCATAAGGTCGGGTCGTGTCTTAAGACTTGTCTGCTAAGACTTAAGTAGCTTCCGAACTTAGGCTGGAGCTTAGTTTTGTGGTTTTCTTAAGCGTCCCAGCTTAAAAGAGCGCTTGGCACAGCTGTGGTACGGTGCTAGGTCCTCACTTTAGTTAACGCGCTGTTTTGTCATTATCTATCCCAACTTTGCAGCCAGTGCAACGCTGGTTGCGGACAAACAGCAGCTCGCTTAATTCCCAACTAAGCAGCTGCTCCTCAGTTAAGCGTTAGCTCAGCTACTAGTCTTAGGCTGAAGCAAACCTTCCTGCGATTCTATCCTCGCAGGCACAGACACGACCTGTCCCCATTCTTTTCTCTCCGCGCTCCTTTGTGCGTGCGCCTTGTCTTCTCGTGCCATGTGCTTATCTGCGTGTGCTCCGTGCTGCTTGGAGCAGGTTGCATGCGCGCTGTCACGCTGGTGTATCCTCCTTTTGTTCTCGATGCTGCGTCATGACCGCGCGGCTTTGCTATCCTGAGGCTGAGTTAGCCTTGGGGTTTGTTGTGGGGAGAGGCGGCGATGTGGGGCATTAAGCGCGTTAGAAATCAGCATCCAGTGAGCCATTTAGGGCGACGCTTGACCTTGTTGTTGCTCTTGGGCGCGGTACTAGGCTTTGTGGGCAGCTTGGGCCTCAATGCCATCATGTCTTGGTGCGGGCTCTACTTTAATACCTCACAGTCGCTGCCCTATGGGCTCTATCAGGCCCAGTATCGCTCGGGAGTGAGCGTTGGGTTGTTTGATCTTGAGTTTAGAGAGCGGGAACTAGTCCCCATGGCGCTGGAGCGCGGGGACTTGGTGTTACTGTGCTTACCGCCTGAGGTCGCGGCGCAGGCTTTGGCGCGTAATTACATCAATGCCGGTAAGTGCTCGGGGCAGGCGGCGCCGGTGGGTAAGTATGTGGCGGCAGTGCCGGGTGATGTGGTTGAGTTTTCCTTGAAGGGGGTCAAGGTTAACGGCGTGACCCTGCCTCAGAGCGCCGCCCTGGCGCGCGATGGTGCGGGCTCTGATATGCCGCGTCCTGCGGTCGCCTCACCTGATGTGGTGGCGCCCGGCGCGTACTGGGTGTTAAATCCCTTGGCCAGCAGCTTTGATAGCCGCTACTTTGGGCCAGTACCGGATGCGGCGATCGTGGCACACTTGCAGCCCCTTTTGACCTTTTAGGGTGCAAAGTGGGTTGGAGTGGGGCGGAAAGGCCGGTTGTGAGGGCTTGAACACCATCCAGCGCTATGGCTTTGCGGGCTTGGGCGGGTCGGTACTTAAATTTTTTTGTGATTTTGGTCAACTTTACGTGTATTTAATTTGCCACCAAATTTTTACACATAATCGTCTCGTAAATTAAGGGCCGTTGCAGGGAATGCGATGTACCGTGGCCTTGAGCGCTCTAGGTTGGAGCTAGTTGAGGTCTTGTCTTTGGTGCATCTTGCTTTAGCAGCGTCAGGGATTGCTCCCGCGTTTGCTCTTTTCGTTCTTGGTTTAGGTTTAGGTCCCTGCTTAGGATTTTCTCCATGAAGAAGTCACTTCTTGCCCTTGCTCTTACCGGTTTAGTCTGCGCTCTGTCTACAGGCGCTAATGTCGCTCAGGCCGCCAAAGTCTACGACAAGGACGGCACCTCGCTCGACCTCTATGGCCGTGTTCAGTCGGTGTTCTACAACGACAAGTCGAGCGGCGTTTCCAATGGCGACGATAAGTCCGCCTCAATCAACACCACCGGTCGGTTAGGCTTCAAGCTGCGCTCAGCCATAAATCCATATGTTGCTGGTATTGCTAAGGCTGAGTGGGATGTAGCCGATGGCGATAACGCGCCTGATGGGGACCAGGGATTCAAGAGCCGTTATCTCTGGGTTGGTATGGACTTTGGCGACTTTGGTCAGGTCACCATCGGTAAGCAAGAGCACGCCTTAAAGTATGCCGTTGAGCAGACTGACGTGTTCGAAGACTGGGGCTGCGTCGGCTTAATGGGTAACGACGATAAGGATGAGGCCGTGGTCAAGTACGCTTGGTCGGGCTATGGCGTTGACGCCTTCTTGTCCTACTCCTTTGCTAAGAACGCGGAAAAGTTAGACGGCGCTTACTACATCGACGAAGAGGCCGATCTCGACTACCAAGTTTCGGCAGCCTTAGGCTATACCTCGCCTGATGTCCTGTTTGGACCAATTGCTGCCCGTGCCGGTTACACCCACGGTGAGTTTGCCGATGTTCCAGATCACTCGATCAACACCTCGGCTTTTGCCACCCCAAATTTAACTGGCAGCTTTTACTACGACTCCTTTGACCAGTTCGCCTTAGGCTTGTCATGGGGTAGCTTAGAGCAGGGTCCTTACCTTGCAGCCGCCTATGTTGACCGTACCTTCGATGTTAACGCAGACGCAGTGCGCAACTCCGACGGTTCGTCCTTTGTTAGCAGCACGGATTACTCGATCACTGGCTATGAGTTAGTGGTTGGTTACACCTTCACCAGCGGTGTCTTCTTGGTTGCGGGCTACGAAGTCCAAGACTTTGAGTTCGAGGATCTTGACCTGCACGCTGCCACTGTCCCGGTTTACCTCAACTGGAACATCAATCCTAACCTCAACGCTTGGCTGGAGGCTCGCTTTGATGTTGGCTCCGACGACGATAAAGACAACGATTTTGAGAACTTCGATGCCATCACTGGCACTGATTTCACCGAGAATATCTACTCGGCCGGTCTGCGTTACTCGTTCTAATCTGACCTTGGCCTAAGGCCATGAGCTCAAGCCAGCACCACTGCTTTCATCTATCCCTAAACCTGATGCTGGCTTCGCCTTTCCTGCGGCTGCGCTTCCTGCTATCTATCCCGTCTATCCCAATCTATCCCATGGGCGCGGGGCCGCAGCTTTACCTGCCCTAAGCTCTCTTCTGTGCTAATTTTAGCCATCTCACCGCAGAGCTGCATAAATCACAACCCATTCAAGACCATACGCGTAAGTCGCCGTACGGCTGAGTACTGCGCAGCTGAGTGCCGCACGTTGCGTGTCGCGCGACTAAGCGCAGCATCGCACCCTCTCCGCTTTTCCTTGCTCTTTGGTGGGCGCTAAAACGGCCAAGCCCAGCGGCCGGAGGCTGCTGGGCTTGGTGTGGCGCAAGGCGCTATATACTGAGCTTATGCTCGGTGCGGCTGTTATTTAGCGCATGGGGCTAAGCTTAAAGCGTCGTTGTCAGCTACTAAGACGACATTCTGGTGCAACTGCAGAACCGAGGCTGGAACCTCTGGGGTGACTGGTCCCCAGAAAGATTTGTAGATCGCCTCAGCCTTGTCTTTGCCCGAGGCGATGAGCAGCACCTGCTTGGCGTGCATGATGGAGCGAATGCCCATGGTGTAGGCCTGACGTGGTACGTCATCAATCGAGGCAAAGAAGCGCTTGTTGGCCTCAATGGTGCTCTCGGTTAAGTCGACGCAGTGGGTGTCCTTTTCAAAAGCAGCACCTGGCTCGTTGAAACCAATGTGACCGTTGCGGCCAATGCCTAAGAGCTGAATGTCAACGCCACCTAAGTCCTCGATGACCTTGTCGTAGCGGGCGCACTCGGCGGCGGCATCTGGGTTCTTGCCGTTTGGAATGTTGATGTTCTCAGGCTTGATATTGATGTGGTCAAAGAAGTTGTGGTGCATGAAGTAAACGTAGCTTTGATCGCTCTCTGGGCCTAGGCCACGATACTCATCTAAGTTGACCGACTTAACCTCGGCAAAGTCGAGGTCACCCTTCTTGTACCACTCGATCAGTTGCTTGTAGGTGCCAATTGGGCTCGAGCCCGTGGCTAAGCCTAAGACGCAGTTAGGCTTAATGATAACTTGAGCCGAGATGATATTAGCGGCCTTGCGGCTTAACTCCTCATAGCTGTTGGCACGGTAGATACGCATATTGGTCTCCTTTTGTGGGTGGAAGGGAGCTTGAGCATGTGAGTACGCTCCCCGCTTGAAGCATGCTAATCGCACGCTTCAAACTGTGCCCGCAGACAAGCCCACTGCTGTGGGCTTGTTGCGGTGGCTTGCCTCATCCTAGCTTTGGCAAGCTTCATATTAAAATCTGAGGTTAAGCGCTGCGTGCAAGCGCAGCGGGAAATAGGGGATAACGGTTTGGTTATAACGGCCTGGTATGGCCTTGCTCTTAAGCGCTATCGGCGGGGAGCGTGGACAGCGTAGGCGCGCTGTCTGTGGATCCTGCTGCGTCATGGGTAGTTGCGTCAGGGTTAGCTGCGTCAGGATTAGCTGCGTCAGGGGGAGCGGCGTCGTTGCGCGTGGTAGGATTTGGCGAGTTGAGCTCGTCTTGGACGGCAAGCGCCGTCTTGCGCTTAGTACGAATCGCCTGGTCGCCGAGGAGCTTGCACACTTCGGTGTACACCAAGTCGATCAAGAAAAAGACCGCGAGCTTGGAGTAGATTGAGCCTGAGTCGAGGCTGCTCTCGCGAATGGCGTAGATGAGCTTGTCATCGGCAAGCTGCCCGAGAGTGCTGTCTGGTTGAGCGGTCACCGCAATTACCTTGGCGTGCTCGGCCTGGGCAAGCTGTGCCGCCTTGATGATTTCCTTAGTTTCGCCCGTATTGGAAAAGGTCACCACCACATCGCGCTTGTTGAGCATGGTGCTTTGCATTAGCATCTCATGAGTGTCGGTGATGGCGCGCGCGTCAATACCAATGCGATTGAACTTGTAGGCGCTGTCACTGGCAGCAAAGCCGCTATTGCCCTTGCCCACAAAGAAAAGGCGCTTGGCATTGGTCAGACGCTGGGTGATGCGCCGCAGTACGTCATGGTCGATGAGCTGTACCGTGTGATGAATAGTCGAGGTGCTGAGCTGGTCTAACTTGCGCGCCGTAACCTCGGAGCTCTCATCGTAGGCGATGTTGATCGCGATGAGGTGCCCTTGGTTGTCAGAGGGGCCGAGCTCTTGGGCCAGGGCGATCTTGAAGGCCTGGAGCGAGTCAAAGCCAAATTTGCGCGCAAAGCGGGTCACCGTAGCATGCGACACGCCACAGCTCTTGGCAATCTCGGAGATCGGGGCGTTGCAGGCGTCAAGACCTTTGACCTTGATGTACTCGAGCAAGGCCAAGTCTGCCTTGGTGAGATTGGTGTCGCTGGCATAGAGCTTATCTAAGATGCGCATGGTCATATCTGCCCCGAAAACTAGCACCTACCCTAATTGAGCTCCAAGATGAGCTATTTTTTAGAGCGGCGCGCTGAGCGCGCTTGAGTGGCCGTGACTTAGGGCGCGCTCAAGACACGCAGCATTTGTCCGACGCTACCTGAGCTTTAGTTTGAGCGGGGTCAGGGCTCAGCCGCGGCGGTCAAATGTTACAAATTTTCATGGTGATTATACGCTAGTGCTGCTATGGAAAAAATTTTCACGAAACGTTCGTTTGTTAAAAATTTGCTCTACATCACAAAGTTTGCGCGATAAGAATGCCGCTGGTGTTGTTGCAGGTGTTGTTGCAGGTGCCGCCGCAGGTGCCGCGGCTTGTGCTGGGGGAGGTTGGTAGGGCGAAGTGTCGAGCGGTGCTGCAT
>DXIF01000063.1 GCA_019113025.1 Candidatus Anaerobiospirillum stercoravium
GCCGCAGCAGGCGGCGGTCTACTGCGTCATTGTAGGCATGGTGAACCTTGCGTGCCCCAATAAAGGCACCAAGCGCATTTTCACGGCGCAAGGTGAAATCCGCGCCGCGCACATTAATGCCTACCTATTAGACGCCCCGGATGTCTTCATTAGCGAACGTAAGAAACCGTTATGCCCTGTCCCTGAGGGGCGCATTGGCAACCAGCCCATTGACGACGGCAACTATCTCTTTACCCCTGAGGAAAAAGCTGAGTTCCTCCAGCTCGAACCGCAAGCCGCGCCTTATTTTCAGCGCTGGTTTGGGAGCGAGGAGCTGCTCAAGGGCAAGGAGCGCTATTGCCTTTACTTAGCAGACTGCTCCGATGCTAAATTGGCAACACTGCCTGAGGCTAAAAAGCGGGTAGATGCGGTTCGTCATTTTCGCAGTCAAAGTCCGCGCCCGAGCACCGCTCAGTATGCCGCCAGGCCCAAGCGTTTCTGCAGCACCAATATTCCTAAGACCCCGTTCTTGGTGATCCCAGAGGTGTCATCGGGGCGCCGTGACTACATCCCAATTGCCTTTATGCAGCCGCAAGACGGCTTGTGCAGCAACAAACTCAAGCTCTTTGATGGAGCCAACCTTATCCACTTCAGCATTTTGAGCTCTTGCGTGCACATGACTTGGGTCAAGACGGTGGCGGGGCGGCTCAAAATGGACTTCAATTACTCTACCGATCTGGTGTACAACACCTTCCCATGGCCGCAAAACCTTAGCTCTGAGCAAGAGCAAGCTCTCAGCGCCGCTGCTCAGGCGATCTTAGATGCCCGCGCGGCGTATCCCAACGCGACCTTAGCGCAGCTGTATAACCCTGAGACCATGCCAGCTGCACTCAAACAAGCCCATGAGATCAATGACCGTTTGGTCATGCAAGCCTACGGCTTTGAGCTGAGCTGGAGCCCAGAACAAGTCTTTGGGGCGCTCTTGACGCGCTACCAGCAGCTGTGCGCCCCAGCTTAAGCCCAGCTCAGCGGCATTAAGCCTCGTTCGCGCCCCAAGCGCTATCAGACACCTTTTTCTAGGAAAAGCCGCACTTAGTGCGGCTTTTCTATGTGCGCGCACGCGCGGCCAAAAGAATTTGCCTTACCCAAATTGTAATGTATAATTATAATCACATTTTGTTTTGTCATAGGCAAATTGATTATGAAGCCGTTCCACACCAGTGAGCTTTATCATCTCATGCACTTAGACCGAGATAAGAGCAATGCTGCTCTCTTCAGCGCGTGCTATGAAAGCACCTTGGGCTCTGAACTGCGCCGCAGCGCGGGCATGCACTACACCTCAATTACCAACATCCACAAGCTGATCGACCCGCTGTTTTTAGATGAGCTCCAGGCTGAATTTGCCGCATGCCTCACCATCAAGACGCAAAAGAAGCGTACTGCCCAGTTGCTTGAGTTCCAAGACAAGCTCAGCAAGCTTACCTTCCTTGACCCCGCGTGCGGTGCGGGCAACTTTCTGACCGAAACCTACCTCAGCCTGCGGCGCCTTGAGAACCAAGTTATCCGCGAACTTCACGCCCACCAAGGCTTCTTAGGCCTCAGCGAACTCAATCCGGTCAAGGTCACGCTCGATCAGTTTTATGGCCTGGAGCTCGATGAATGTGCGGTCGCGGCGGCCCACAACGCCCTGTGGATCGCTGGGTGCCAGATGATGGCGGAAACCAGCGCCATCATCGATCACCCCATTGAGCTGGAGGCTCAGCAAAATAACGCCAATATCGTGGTCGGCAATGCTTTAACTACGCCGTGGACCGAGGTGGTGCCTGCCGATAAGCTCAATTACATCATCGGCAATCCGCCGTTTAGTGGGGCGCGCCAGATGAACGCTGACAACAAGCAAGACCTCAGAGTCGCGCTGGGCCCCAAGTGGTCGCCCAAGGGCGGCGATCTCGACTTAGTCAGCGGCTGGTTCAAAAAGGCCCATGATCTGATGGCACTAGCGCCGCACATCAAAAGCGCCTTGGTCGCCACCAACTCAATTTGCCAAGGCACGGCGGTAGCCAATCTCTGGGCTCCGCTGCAACAAGGCGGCACCGAGATCATCTTTGGCCATCACTCCTTTCTCTGGCAAAGTGAGGCGCCACAGCAGGCTGCGGTCTACTGCGTCATTGTGGGCATGGTGAACCTTGCGTGCCCCAATAAAGGCGCCAAGCGCATTTTCACGGCGCAAGGTGAAATCCGCGCTACGCACATCAATGCCTACCTGTTAGACGGCCCGGATGTCTTCATTAGCGAACGCAAGAAACCGTTATGCCCAGTACCTGAGGGCGGTATTGGCAACAAACCCATTGACGACGGTAACTATCTCTTTACCCCTGAGGAAAAGGCCGAGTTCCTTAAGCTCGAACCGCAAGCTGCGCCTTATTTTCAGCGCTGGTTTGGGGGTGAGGAGCTACTAAATGGCAAGGAGCGCTATTGCCTCTACTTAGATGAATGCTCTGAGGAAGAGTTAGACGCGCTGCCTGAAGCCAAAAAGCGCGTCGACGCGGTACGTCAATTCCGTTTGAATAGCAAGTCGATCCAGACCCAAAAAATTGCGGACATTCCTACTCGTTTCCATGTCGCTAATATTCCTGAGACCCCGTTCTTGGTGATCCCAAAGGTGTCATCGGGGCGCCGTGACTACATCCCGATTGCCTTTATGCAACCGCAAGACGGGCTCTGCAGTGACCTGCTTAATATTTTTCCTAATGCTAAGCTCTGGCACTTCAGTATTTTGAGTTCAGCAGTGCACATGACTTGGGTCAAGATCGTAGCAGGCCGTATCAACATGAACTATCGCTATTCGATCAAACTGGTCTACAACTGCTTCCCTTGGCCGCAGAACCTCAGCTCGAAGCAAGAGCAAGCTCTCAGCGCCGCTGCTCAGGAGATCTTAGATGCCCGCGCGGCGTATCCCAACGCGACCTTAGCGCAGCTGTATAACCCTGAGACCATGCCCGCTGCACTCAAACAAGCCCATGAGGCCAATGACCTCTTGGTCATGCAAGCCTACGGCTTTGAGCTGAACTGGAGCCCAGAGCAAGTCTTTGGGGCGCTCTTGACGCGCTACCAGCAGCTGTGCGCCCCAGCTCAAGCTCAAGCTCAAGCTCAAGGAACGCGGCGCCACCGAACACCGCAGGCGCAAGGCGCTCAGGCGACCTTAGCCCTACGTCGCTTTGGCCCAGAAGCGCGGGCGCCGCGGCTGTGCTTTGCGGCTGTGCAGCGGCGCAGCCTAAGCAATAAAAAAACATAATCTTTGGAAAAGTTATATTTTGCAGAGCTTATGCCAATTGTTCCACGTGGAACATTTTCCCACTACCATTCCCCCACGCAATCCACCAGTACGCGCAGCTCGCTTAAAACGCGTTTGAGTGGTGGGAAACGCGGATCAGCGCAAAAGATGGCGCACTTTTCCCACGTGCATTGTTCCACGTGGAACATTTTACTTGGGCTTATTTATCGGATTTATGGCGCCAATACCATCATTGTCCCACAGCAGAGCAAGCTCAATTGATCACGTCCGATCTGGTCCTTAAGAAAAGTGCGCACGGGGGAAAAGTTGGGCGCGCTCAGACGCACCAAGCGCCGCGCCCCGCTAGCACAGTTTTTTTAACAAATTTGTTGCATGGGCTCCGTAAAACTGCATGGCGCGGATTGGTTTTACACACACCTTCGGTAAGAGCAAAACTCAATGATTGCGTTATTTGCGCTGCTCTTGCGGTTGAGCTGCATATGTGACATTAGGCGCAAAATGCAAATTTACGGAGCCCATGAATTTGTTGCAGCAATTTGCGCCAAAACGGGGCCCAGACGAGCCCGTGCCGTCACCTAGGCTGCCTTCTTTTCCCCCCAAAGGGCTTAAGCTCGTGGGTTTCTGGTGCTGGTGGTGGGTTGTGATACGGCCGCAATGTTCCACATGGAACATTTTGCCCCCAGGATTACCCCTTAGAGGCGAGCACTGGGACTTATTTATCCCCAAGTTGGGACGAAGCAAGCGCACGGCTGCGGCAGCAAGTCGTGCGCTCGCCGTGATGGGAGCGGACGTGGTGGGAAAAGGCGCAGTGCCATCCGTTTTGCGCGCTTTTCCCACCTCAGCTGACACCACAGGCCATCTTGCTTCCTGCGATAAATATCAGCTTTAGCCCCGCTGATCTACGCTCATCCCACTTGCTTTGCACGTAAGGTGCACTTTTCCCACGTACATTGTTCCACGTGGAACAATTGACTCCGAACCTTGGTGGGAAAACCATCGGCCCCAACCGGCTTCCCACCGTTTTCCTCCGTAGCTGGCCGGATGCAACCGCCTGCTATCAAGTGCAGCGCTGTTATCCACCTGTCAGGCCCAAGGTAGCCTTGAGGTGAGCCAAAGCTGGCGCCAATTGGTGGGAAAACCATCAGATCCCCACCAGCACCGCCCCTGTGCTGAGGGATGAGCTTGATAACTTCAGGGGCGGGATGAGCGCTCGGGCTTAATTTTCCCCCAGAGCTGTTCCACGTGGAACAATGGGAGCTCAAACTTGAGCTCAAACTTGTGGGCAAATCGGCCTCAATTTCTAGGAATGGTTCGGCTGGACGCTAAGCGCAGGAGACACTATTCCACCGAGCAATCGGCGCTTACCCTCAAGCTGAGTTGCGCGCGTTAAGCGTGCTAAGCGGGATCAAATCTGGGCTGCAGCGTGCGCTACTTGTATGGTAGTTATGCCATCACTTGGTGTGGAACAGCTGCGCGCTGCTTGTGGGAAAATGTTCCGCATAGAACATTTTCCCACTTAGTCCCGCCCTAAAGTTCCACGCGACCGACATGGTACCTTAAGCGCAACAAAGCCTGATTTTATGCGGTTTATAGCGCATTTTTAGCAAGTTTCCCACAAGCTAAGCGCCATTAGGTCGGCCCATACGCCGCGCCATCGGCGGGACGTTAACGGGCCGCCTGCTGGGGGCAAGCTGTGCCACCGGAATGTGGCTTGGGGCTGCTGGGGGCCTGAGCGATAGCCGCGGCAGGCGTCTATTGCGGACAGCAAAAAGGCAACAAAAAGGGCAACAAAAAGGGCAGCATCAGTTGCCCTTTTTGGGGATGGTGTCGCGTGGAACACGCGGCAGAGTACGCGCATAGCGCCCAGAGCGCGCGGCGCGGCGGTGCGCTAGATGTCAAGCACGGCCTTCTCGGCGTTTTCGGCGATAAAGGTACGGCGCTCTTCGACTTCCTCGCCCATGAGCTTGGTTAAGAGGCTGTCGGCCTCGATCGCGTCAGCGATGCTGACCTTGAGCAGGGTGCGCGAGGCTGGATTCATGGTGGTGTCCGAGAGCTGCTCAGCGCTCATCTCACCTAGACCCTTGTAGCGCTGAATCTTGACCCCGCTGAAGCCCTCGCGCATCAAGGTCTCGTAGGCCTCGTGGAAGTCCTTGACCGGGAACTGCTTGCCGCCCGAGCGCACGTAGGCGCCCTCTTGCAGCAGGCCGTAGACCTTCTTGTTCATATTCTTGAGCAAGGTGTAGTCACCGGAGTCTAAGAACGAGCGGTCGAGCTTGTAACTGTAATCCATGCCATGGATGTGGTGGATGATGATCGGATAGTACTCCTGACGGCTCTCATCAAAGCCCAGCTGCCCCTTAAAGTGCAGGCCTTCAGATGGAATCGAAGGTAATTGCTGCACAAAGCCATCAAGCCACTCTTGGAGGCGGGCTTGATCCTTTAAGTCCTCAGGGGCGATCAAGCGGTAGTACATCAGATGGAGCAAGATATCCTTTTGGATCTTGGTGCTCATCTTCGGCAGCGCGGTCATGACCTTGTTGTAGTCGTTGAACAGGCCCTCTAAGGCCACACCTGAGAGCGGAACCGCCTCGGCGTTGACCGATAAGGTCGCATTGTCTAAGGCTAAGGAGGTGCGGTATTGCAGCGCTTCCTTGTCGCTTTGGACGTAGACGGTCTGCTTGCCCTTTTGGTAGCGATACAGCGGCGGCTGCGCGATGTAGACGTAGCCACGCTCGATCAATTCCGGCATCTGACGGTAGAAGAAGGTCAGAAGCAGGATGCGGATATGGGCGCCATCGACGTCAGCATCGGTCATGATGATGACGTTGTGGTAGCGGAACTTGTCTGGATTGTACTCATCCTTGCCCACGCCGCAGCCTAAGGCGGTAATCAAGGTACCGATTTGCTGCGATTGGATCATGCGGTCAAAGCGCGCCTTTTCCACGTTCAGAATCTTACCGCGCAGCGGCAAAATCGCTTGGAACTTGGAGTCACGGCCGCCTTTAGCCGAGCCTCCTGCGGAGTCACCCTCGACCAAGAACAGCTCACACAAAGCCGGATCCTTTTCGCGGCACGAGGCCAACTTATCCGGCAGCGAGTTGATCTCCAAACCACCCTTCTTGCGACTTAAATCGCGCGCCTTACGCATCGCCTCGCGCACGCGTGCGGTCTCGATGATCTTCATGCAGATAAGCTCGGCTTCGCCTGGGTTTTCCTCAAGGAAGGCCATGAAGCTATCGCTCATCGAGTTATCGACTGCGTTGGCCGCCTCTGAGCTAACCAGCTTGTCCTTGGTCTGTGAGGAGAACTTAGGATCAGGCATCTTGACCGAAATTACTGCGGTTAAGCCCTCGCGCGAGTCATCACCCGAGGTGTTGACCTTATGCTTCTTGAGCAAGCCCGACTGCTCTAAGTAATTGTTGAGGGTGCGGGTCAGCGAGCGCTTAAAGCCCATTAAATGGGTGCCGCCGTCCTTTTGCGGGACGTTATTGGTAAAGCAGAAGATGCTCTCAGAGTAGGCGTCGGTCCACTGCATCGCAATCTCAACTTGGATATTGTCCTTATTGGTGCCCTTGCAGTGGAAAATCTTCTTGTTGAGGACGTTCTTGCCCTTGTTGAGGTAGTCCACAAACTCCAAGATACCGCCATCGTGGTGGAAGGTGTGCTTTTTACCCTCACCACGTTCGTCGATCAAATGAATGCGAATCCCGCTGTTTAAGAACGCCAGCTCGCGCAAACGTTTCTCTAAGACCTTGTACTCAAAGGTGGTATCGGAGAACACCTGAGGGCTAGGCCAAAAGCGCACGCAGGTGCCGGTGGCATCAGTGTCGCCAATGGCATGCAGCGGCGCCTCAGGGGTGCCGCCTTCTAAGTAGGTCTGCTGCCAAATCTTGCCCTGACGGCAGATAGTGAGCTCTAAGCGATCGGAGAGCGCGTTAACCACCGAAATGCCCACGCCATGCAGACCGCCTGAGACTTTGTAGGAATTGGCGTCGAACTTACCACCGGCATGGAGCACGGTCATGACCACCTCAGCGGCGGACACGCCCTCTTGCGGGTGGATGTCGACCGGGATGCCGCGGCCATTATCTTTGACCGAGACCGAGCCATCTTGGTGAATAGTCACCACAATTTCATTACAGTAACCGGCCAAGGCTTCATCAATCGAATTATCAACAGCCTCAAACACCATGTGGTGTAAGCCCGAGCCATCGTCGGTATCGCCGATGTACATACCTGGGCGTAAGCGCACCGCTTCAAGGCCGCGTAACACCTTGATGCTATCGCCGCTGTAATTATCCTGCTTGTCTGTCTCAGACATCTTGACCTCGTCACATGAAATTGGCGCGAAAAGATCGAATCGCCCCCACTTACGCTCCCGGAGCGCAAGTGCCTGCGACTCGACCTTCTCAAGTCAGTTCGGGTGGGCGCTGGCGGCGCCGTCTGGTTACGAAACGCCGCGTGGGCGGCATAGCTGAGCCCCGTGCTCCGGCTTTCCGTCGCACGGTTACCCGTCGTGCGGTTTCCGTTACACGGTTTCCGTTATACGGTTGGAAGCTCCGCTCAGCCGCGTTTGAGCCGCGCATTGCTCGAAGTTTTCGCATCAGCTGCCACGCAGTACCTGCGTTGCTACGCTATCACCTTGCCGCCCTCTAAGGAGAACACCTGGCACGAAGCGCCAGCGCCGACCAAGAACTGTTCTTGCTGGATGTTGCTGATAAAGACTTGGTGCGAACAGCGCGCCAAGGTCTCAAGCAAGATCCGCTGGGCGCGCTCATCGAGCTCGGAGTTGAGATCATCGATGAGGTAGATACAAGTGCGATTGGTCAATTGCTTGAGCAACATGCCCTGCGCTAAGCGCATAGCGTAAACCAGCATCTTGAGTTGGCCCCGCGAGAGGGTGGCCCCAGCTGATAAAGTGTTGTTTTTGATCTTCAAATCAGCCCGGTGACAACCGTATAAAGTATAGCCTAATCCCCGATCTTTTTCAAGGTTTTGCGCCAGCAAAACCCTGAGATCTTGGCCTTTTTCCCAGCCTTGGTACAGCTCAAACTTGAGCTTAAAGTCGGGCAAAAATTGCCCCACCATCTCCTGCAAAATACCATGCAGTTGCTCCAAGTAAGCCTGGCGTTTTTGGGTGATAAGCTCGGAGAGCCGCGCCAGAGTCTCATCCCACACCGCCAGCTCCGCTGCGCCCCAGTTGGAAGACATAGCGGTGCTGAGCTCAGAGCTCAGGGGGCTGGGAGCGCCCACACTGCGGCCGCGCTGCTCGCGGCGCGGGGCGTCGCGCCGCAAGAGCGAATTGCGCTGCTTGAGCGTCTTGCGGTATTGCAGCCACAGCTGCTTGAACTCAGGATCGGTGTAGTACACGCCCCAGTCGAGGAAGGCGCGGCGCATCTCGGCGGCTTTGGTTAACAGCTCAACGCCTTGGGGGTGAATGATCTGCACGTAGATATGGTCGATCAAATCGACCATGCGGGTGATGGGATCGGCGTTGATCTTGATGGTGGGCTCCCCCAAGCGCGGGCGCGCAAGGCCAATGGCGGTATCGACCTCAAGGCCATCTTCCTTGATTTGCGCAAAGAGGTTGAATTGGGGCTTGCCCTGCTGAATCAGGTACTGGTAAGTACTGGTACGAAAGGAGCGCGCGAGGGACAAATAGTGTATCGCCTCGATCACTGAGGTCTTGCCGCTGCCGTTGGGGCCGCAGATAAAGTTAAAGCCCGAGCACGGCTGAAGCTCGACATACTCGAGATTACGAAAATCGTTGATCAAGAGGCGCTTGATATACATGCCACCGCTACCTAAAACAAAGCTCCTGCCGGTAACGTGATGCCAACAGGAGCTTGGGGCGCAATTTAAGCCTAATACGGCACTGACCGTCCGCAACCGCGCGACAGGACGTAACCGCGCTAATAAGCCGACAACGGCACTTAGACCATGATGTGGCTTACGACGTAGCGAATGCGCACGCCCATCTCGTTGACCTCATCCTTAGGACGGATCTGAGTGTTGGAGTAAGGCGGAGCAAAGCAGAAGACCACCTCATCGGTGTCAGTGGCGTTTAAAATCTCGCGCACGTAGTCGTAGTTGAGGTTAGACTCACGATGGCCCGTCTCATCTGGGTAATCAATCGGGATGATGGCCTTACCGGTCTCATGCTCGCTGTTTTGGGTGTTCAGGGTTAACAGATTATGGGTGAAGGTGAAGTTAACCAGATTGAGGCGCTTGTTGGAGAACAGAGCCACGCGCTTGACGTTGAGCTTTAACTCTTCCAGCGGAATGTGCAGCTCAGGGGCGCAATCCTTAGGCAGCACCCCACGGACGTTAGGATACTTGCACTTGAGCAAGCGGTTGACGATGGTGTAGCAGTTGATCTGGGTGTAAATAAAGTTCTCAGTGACCGCCAGCTTGATCTTAGTGTCTTGGTTGTTAGAAAGCAGCTTTTGCAGCTCGGTGACCCCACGCAGGGTCATCAGGAACTTAACCTCGCCCTCAGGTGGATTCTCCAGCTGCGTTTGCACCGCAGCCATGCGGTGACCGTCTAAGGCGAAGATCGAAAGCTCGGTGTTCTCAATCTCAAAGCGTACGCCCTTTAAGTAGTCACGGTAGTTGTCACGCGAGACGCAGAATACTGCCTTGTCTAACATGTAGCGCAGCTTGTTTTCTTCAATCTCGATGAACTTAGGCGCCTCCTCTTCCTCTAAGGCAAACAGCGGAAAGGAGTTGTCCTCAGGCACCGGACGGACTCGCATCGAGTAGTCGTTTTGCGCCGAGAAAATCTGGAGCAGGTCGTCATCAGGCTTCAGCTCTAACGATACGTCGTCGTTGCTGCCTAAGACCTTAAAGAAATCACTGGCTCGATCGGCCATCATCAAGAACGAGCCCTCGGACTCACAGGCGCCCTCGGGCAGCGGGATTACGGCCTTGAGCTGCACCGCGCCGTCAGTACCGGTCATGGTGATCGCATCTTTCTTGACGTCCAGCATCAAGAATTGGGCTAAGTCATCAGGATTGGATGAGTTGCTGACGCAAATATCGGCCACCCGCGTGATCGGGTCGATGATGGTTTGAACAGGAACAGTGAATTTCATAGCAAACGAACCTAGCAGGCTGCCTCAAACCAATATGAGACAAAACCCTTATATTATACAACCAAGCGGCTATATAGTCCCAGAAAAAGACTAGAAACGCGCCGGGCAACATACAATAAAGTGGTGAGACGCGGCGCGCGGCGCCGCGTAAATTGATATTCAAATGAAGGCGAATCCACCTGCCCCACGCCAGAACCGCGCGCCCTCTGGCGTGCGCGCTGATACAAGCTGGGAGCGCTGGCGCCCCCAGCTGGGAATACCGTGCCAATGCACCGGCGCGCTCGCGCTCGAAAGTGAGCGCTAGAGCGCTATGGCTTGCGCGTCAGCTCGGCCAAGGCCTTCACGATGTGCTCGTACTTTTCCTTTAAGGCGCTATCCGCCTCAAGGCGGGCGCGGGTGCGCACAATGGCCTCGTGGACGGAGGTGTGATCCTTCTTAAAGGCACGGCCCAAGTCGTTGAGTGAGTTATTGGCGATCACATCACGCGCAATGGTCATAGCCAGCGAACGCGCCTGCGAAATGGCCTTTTTCTTACAGCTGGAAAGCAAGTCCTTGACCGAAATGCCAAATTCCTTGGCTACCGTCGCCTGGATCTCGCTGATGGTCAGCGTGTGCTGAGCCCCAGCGCCAATGAAGCCGGAGAGCGTGCGCACAGCATCGTCGTAGGTGAGCGAGCCATTGCTGTTTAAGAATGAGTGCAGCGTCTTGAGCGCGCCCTCGATCTCACGCACATTCGGATTCAGGTTGATCGAGATGTAGTCCACGATGTCCTCGGACATGGTGATGCCCATCTCTTGGCACTTGGCGTTGACGATATCGCGGCGATTCGACCAATTAGGCTTCATCAGCGGCATGCACAAACCCGAGCCCATGCGCGATAAGAGGCTTGAGTCAAAGCCCTTATCCTTGAGCTCGCGCGGCAAGGTGTTAGCCGCGACGATGAGCTGCGTGCCCGGACGGTCGAGGAAGGCTGCAATCACTTCAAAGAAGACCTGACGGCTCTTGACGCCCTTAGCTAAGGCTTGGATGTCGTCGAAGATCAGGACGTCATACTGCAAGAAGGCCTGCTGGAAGTAGATCTGGCTATCGGCAAAGCGATTCTTACCGCTCTCGGAAATCGAAGAGACGTAGTTTTGTAAGAACTCCTCGGCGCGAATAAAGGCCACCTTATAGTCCGGGTGATGATACGCAATGGCGTTAGCAATCGCGTGCAAGATGTGCGTCTTGCCCACACCCGAATCGCCGTAGACCAAGAACGGATTTAACTGCGGCACGCCCACGTACTTAGAAAGGAGCGACGCGGCATTTAGAATCTCAAAGTTGCGCGGATCCGACACGTAGGTGCTAAAGGTCTTGACCGGATTGACCTCAACCATCGGCACCGACAAGATCAGCTCCGGATGCTCCGGATCAGGCTGGGCTGCGTTATAAGGCGCGCCATACGAATTACCGTAAGCACCACCATAGGCGGCGTGATAAGACGACGAATCTAGCGACGCGTTAAACGGCGAGCCCGGCAGCATCGTCCCCATCTGAGGCATGTGCGGCATCAGCGGATCAGGTGTCGGCAAATCCATACCCGGCATGCGGCCATCAAAGCGCTCTAACAGCTCAGGGCCATTCTTGCGCTTTTGCGCCTGTTGTCGGGTCTTAGCCAGCTCGTGCTGACGCGCCTTGTAAGCCGCGCGCTGCGCGGCAACGCGGCGGTACTCCTCAGCTAAGGTCTGATCAAGCTTACGGCTCGATTCGAGCTGCTCGGGGCTTAACTTAAAGTTATCTAAATTCAGCTGATGGCGTGAGCCATCGTCTGGGAGCAGGCCCAAGCCCGCGCCCTGAGGCCCTTGCTCGACCTGACGCAGCAAATCAGGTGCGGGCAGCACGGCCGGCTCATCCGGATTGCTCGTAGTGGTCGCGACCTTGTTTTGCGACAAGAGGGCATTAGGCTGCGGCAGCGACGAGCAATTACGCTTACGCTTAGCGGCGGCAGCATAGACGCTGGCCATAGGTCCGGAGACATTCTGGGGCAGCGCGGCAATGCTGGCGCTACGCGCTGCATTATCACGCTGCGCGCGCTGTTGTAACGCTGCCGCGACTAAATCCGAGGCATGAGTTGGCTTGAGGATTTCCTCAGCAAGCTCTTCGCAGCGCGTAATCTCTTGCACCGACTGCGGTACCGTCACGGCAGGCGCAACCGGCGCAGCCGGAGCAACCTCAGTTTGCGGCGCTGGAGCGACCGGCGCAGGCGCAGCTGGATGCACGGCGACCACCGGCTCAGGCGCAGCAACCGACTCAACTACCGGCTCAACCAGAGACTGAGCTGGTACCTGCGACGGATAAGCCACCCGAGCGTGGGGCTGATAGAGCGGCGGCAGGACTGACGGCTCAACCGGCGCTACGACCGCTGGCGCAATCGCTGGGACGACCGCTGGCGCAACCTGTGGGGCGCGCGCGGCATCAACCTGCGGCATGGCAGCCGGGGCAGCAGTCAGCTGCGGCATCACCCTTGGTGCAGCCCGGTGCGACTGCGCTTGCAGCTGCAAATTCAGCTGCACCCGAGCCTGCGGCTGGGCAGGTTGAGGTGCGGGCGCAACGCTCTGAGCTAGCGTCTGCGCTTCTGGCTGAGCTTCCGGCACAACCTTAGGTGCTACCACCTGAGATTGCGGCGCAGGCGTGACAGCCGACGGCGCAGGCGCGGCCACGGCTGGCTGCGGCGCCACGTAAGGCTTAGGTGCCGCCTCAACTTGAGGCGCCTTAGGCGCAGCAATTGGGGTGAGGTTGTCCTCACCTAGGTCACGATACGGGCTCTGGTAATTACCTGAGTAGTACTCGGCCGCAGAGATCACCTCGACCTCTGGGTCTTGGTAGATGGGGGCCGACGGCTGCGGCATTGGGTGCGACGGAGCTAAGCCTTGCTCTTGCTCCCATTGCGCTTGCTGCTTGGCGCGGTATTGCGCGGCTAATACGCATTGAGTCTGGAAGCGCCCCAGCTCAAACCAGTCGTTGTACCACGAGACATCAGATTGATCCGGGCGCGGCGTCAGCATCATATTGTGGATGCGTGCAGCCAGCGCCTCGGAGTTCTGATTGGACTTCGCGGCCGTACCAAAGTATGGGGTTTCCTCCGGCGATAACACCAGGGAAGCCACTGGTAAATTGACCCCTAAGCTATCTTCTAGGCGCACGTCCTCAGGATCCATCTCGGGCACGAAGACACCTTCCTGCGGCAGCGAAGGATCGATGACTGGTTGCACCTGACGTGGTGGCTCTGGGTACTCGTTATCAAAGTTAGCCGCGTCGTTAGCCACGCGCGCGCCCTTGCGCGGCGAGTAACGTGCCATGACAAAGGACTGGGCATTGCCAAATAAGGCGAGGGCCCGGCGGCCAAAACTACCGCAATCATCTTGCATGGCGTAGGCGGCCAGATAATCGTCGTCCAAGTCGTCTAAGTCGGCGTTATTGATCTGATTGTGCTCATAGGAGTCGTTATGCGCCGGTTCAAAGCCTAAACCTGGCTCAAGTAAGCGCGGATCGTTAGATAAGACGGTCTCATCTAAGAGATCATCACGGCCTGAGCGCACGATCGGGTCGATCAAGGCGCTGCTGCGTGGCTGCACTAACAGTGCATCACTAGCCTCATCTTCCTTGATCAAGCGATACTCGCGCTCCGCTGCCAGCGCGGCCGTGACTCCAGCCACCCCCGACTGAGCCGCATGCTGCGCTGACGACGGCGCGGAAAGCTGATCCGACGCCTGAGCTGACACTTGAGCCGAAGCCTGAGCCAAAGCCTGAACTGAAGCCTGAGCCAATGGGCTCTGCACCTGAGGCTTGCGGGAGCGCAGGGCCTGAGGCAACGGCGGCAGGCCCGCGGCGCGCGTCGCGGCATGCGCCACACTTGCTACCAGCGCGGCATTGGCAGTGTTGGTAGCGTGCGCCGCTGCCCCGTCAGAAGCTACATGGTAAGGAGCTAATACGGTAGTTGCTTGAGCGCTTGGAGAATTTGCAGGCTGGCGAGACGTCACATACTCCGAGTCATACTGCGGCGCGCCAGGCGCAGCGGCATGATCTCGGGCTGGTTCGTCACTATGAGCAACAGCGGCAGAAGCCGCGGCCGGTACCGCAGCACCTTCTAAGGGGGCGGCACCAACACTTGGAATAAGGTACTGGCGATCATTACCTTGCTTAATGGCTGCATCATGCTGTGTTGGCTCGGAGAATACTAAGCCGGAGGCACAGTTGCTCGGTTTGGGAGCTGTAACCCATGACAAATGCTTTAATTCTTCCCGAAGACTATCATGTTCCTCGTAGGCCGAGGAGTTATCAGCTAACCGTAGCGATGCACAATCGCCAGTTTTTGTATCAAATGCAGCTGCTGACTGCATCTGAATTGGGTTAAAGCCCGACTCAGTGGCAGCAAAGCTCCCCTGAGCCTGAGGCTGAAAATCGTAAGCCGGAGCACCCGCGGCGCCAGCTACCGCTGCAGCCACGTCGGCACCCTCTGGGTACAGCGGCGCCTCGCAATGGGCCGGAGCATAGCCTGCGCTAAATGGATCGGTGGCCACGGCAGGTGCAGCCTGATCAACCGGTGCAGCATAAGCACCAGAGATAGCGGCCGGTGCAACCTGAGCGGGCACGCTGGAAGGCTCCAGCGGACCAACACCTGCGGCGGTGTGGTCAGCGGCAAAATCGGACGTGATGGCGTGATCTGGGGTAACGCCCAGCTCCAAACCATGGGCACTGTCACCACTCAGCCCTGGGGTGATACCTTGTGGGATCACTTGTGGGAAAGTGGCAGCACCGAGACTTGGGCTTAGACCTGCCGCCGGGCTCACTGGACGTGCTGGGCTTGCAAGGACGCTTGCTGGGACGCTTGCTGAGACAACGGGGTCGACCTTGGGGTAGCGCCCGGCCTCCGGCTGCTGCGGTGCAGCATCGGATTGCAGACTGATACCGGCAAGGAAATCCGGGCTTGGCAGCTTGCCGCTAGCACGCAACAAGCTCAGCTCCTTAGAGGACACGACCTCCAATGAGTAGCCTAAGCTAGGATTGTGCAGCAAGGCCTTAACCTCTTCAAAGCAACGCCAGCTGTAAGGAGCAAAGCTCCGTACGGCGTACTCTGAGGAGCACAGGAGACGGATCTTGTTTAACTCAAGATCAAGGATGAAGCCCACTTCGTAGAAGAAGAGCTTGATCACCTTCGCCTCTAAAGGCTCTGCTGTGGACGCGGCAACTTGTAAGATTGCCTGACGCCAGATTTGCCAAGAGTTCATCGATAGAACCATACCCTCAGCGACGTATCACCCCCGCCACCATCTGCAAAAACGAAATGGTTACAACCACGGCGCACCATGACGCTTTTGGAGATGAAGCGTGTATCGGGAATCTTTACGCGCTCAAAGAGCAGCTCACGTGTTCAGTGCTAACAGCGCTGTTTAGCGCTTTTGCTCTAGCCACTAACGCGTAGGAGCCCATGACTTACCTCACGATCAAACGGCCCGCCAGCGCGATGCTTGCAACCATTCAACCGCTCATTACGACTACTCTCAGGTGGAGTCGCTTGCCCCATTTAATCCAAGCACTAGGGTACACGCCTGAAACTCTCCGAACCGTTAAACCAACCTAAACGCTAAACGCCAAACGCCTCACAGCTGAGCTTAAGCTACGCGCTAAATCTGCGCTAACTTTAAGCCTCAACGCTTAGCTTTAAGGTGAGCTCACAGCGGCAATCACGCGCGGACTGTCTCCCCTAACGAACACAACCACATGCACCGTACTCCACCTAGAACTAGGTAGCAGCACTGATGCTCCAACTGATCTTACCCGATCTTCAGCGATCAGATCCACGATCTTTTTGCGCTACAAACCCGATCTAGATCAGGTTTTAGCAGCGGGGTGCTGATCCTAAACGATCTTCACGCCCAGATCAAAACGATCATGTAACCGATCAAACTCTCGATCATGAGATTCGATCATCCCGACTCGATCAACTCAAGTCCGCCGCAGACGTGATCAAGTCACGTTCGTAGCGCACCTGATCAACTTGCGCGATCAACTCACGCGCTCAGCTGACCTGATCAAGTCCTTTATTCTCCCCTATCAGCTAACAGCCGTACTCAGCGTAAGACGCGCCGCCGTGATCAAAGCACCAGGTCACCGCAAGCCTGCACTTGCAGCAACAGTTACGCGCTCATTCCGCTCGTTCCCTTCTTAGGTGACATCTACCGCCCGGGCGCTCATGTGAGCACCTGAACACGCAGATGAAGCGAACTTACGGACTACGCAGCCTGCCATTATGCAGCGGGCCGCCACCTAGCTAACTGTTACCCAGCAAGCCGCTACATGGCGCAAATGATCCCTTAAGGGCGCACTAGGGTCATGATGTAGCTCAACGCTGACGCGCGGCCGTACCACCAAAACACCAATGTTTGTAGTCTCTAAACTTTGTGTACAGTAACTTCCAAACGGAAGTTAGAAACTCTTATCTGAAGGTCCCAAGCTAGGCAGCAACTCTAGCTAAGCCAATCCTGCTTTTAGGACTTTTGAAAAGCACTAAAATCCACACGAAAACAAGCTTTTCACTCCGGTGGACAGCTTCCAAGAGTCTCCGGGAGAATGAGCTAATCATACGGAAATCAGGCGCCAAAATCAAGTGCCAAAAGCCGACAAAATGAGATGTTCATGCCTTTTGTCGATCCTCCCCCAAGATCCAACCACCCCCTCCCCGCAGGGTAATTTGATCGGATATGGGATCATATTGCGCGCTGCGCCCCATTCCTGTCAGATCCGTGCCCCAAAACCTACGCTTATGATCACGCCGCCGGGAGGTAACGCGCTCTAACTAATCCCCCAAATTCGGCACAAAAATTTTTTCTTTCCTGTATCTAGACCAAACTTTGCCCATAGATCGGGGCGCAATTGGATCGGATCTGGGATCCCCGCCAAAACTAAAAACAAGTACAAGTTAGCTGTGGATCACCGCCGCTCAGCGGCGTAAACCAAGGCCCCGCGCGCTCTAAGCTCCAATCGTGTACCCCTAGCCCAACCTGGACGCTCCCCCGGCACCGCTACCAAGATCAAGAAGCGATCAAGGAGCGCTCCAGGATCCGCCCGCTTGCCCCAAGCGCCGCACCAGCGCAGCCGCGAGCTGCCATCAAGCCGCACGCCTCAGAGCAAAGCTGCTGCTCCCGCGGCAACCGCTATCACCTGCACTCCATTCCAAGCCAGCGGCCGGAAAGAGCCACTTGATCAAGCCTTGGTGCCCCCAAAGGCAGAGCTTAAGCCTATGTACCCCTATAAAGCAAAAATTACGGCACACCATCATGCGAAGTGAGGCGAAGGTATGAGGCGGCACGCTGAGAGCACTCCAGCTTCCCTCAATTGATCAACCTACAGCGCCGCTTGCCCACTGTATCCGGGCAACATCCCAGGAGCATCCCTGCTGCTGCCTGCCGCACTGTTGCGCGCAGCGGGACTAAACCATACGCCCGGCGCACCCTTGTCCGGGCGGCGCTTGGCACCACAGGGCTGAGCTGAACCGAACCGGGCGGGATCAGGCCCATCTTTGCATGCCGCACCCGTGCAAGTCGGATGGTCCGACCTGCTCGGCCCACGTGTGGGCCGCCCCGCACTCAGGCGCTCAACCCAGCCTTCCCTTGCGCCAGCAGCTAAGCGGCGCAGCCGCGGCTGACTGCGGCTGACTGTGACTAACTGTGGCTAACTGCGGCTGAGCGCGGCACCGCGGCGCATGGCGGCAGTGAGGTCATGACGATCCAACGAGGTTGCCGCAACTTGTTGCGCGTTTCGGGCGCTCTCAGTACTTTGGGCCGGAATTTTTCGGGATCTGGATCCCGTTTTCGCAGCCTGAAAAAAATTCGGTCGCAAAACGCTGCAACCCGCACCCCGTAAGGCTTTGCTCCCTGTTAGCCTGGGCTAACCTAACAAATTGGATCACGTTTGTCTTTTTGCAAGTTTCGTTGCAAAACGCGCTAAGCCTGATTCTACCTTGCTTGGCGCGGGTCGATCTTTCGCTGTATCTAGAGATATTTGCTACGAACTTCATGTTTTTTATGGCCGCAACTGGGCGAAATGACGTGTTTATAACAAAACGTTCCCGCCCGCATCCTATCAGGCTTAGCGCGTTTTTAGGGCCTCGGTTCGCACTCCCCTTAGGCCTGAGTTCTCCGCTTCAGGACGCACTTCAGCACTGGAAAAATTTTGCTAAAGTGATGGCATAGATGCTGTTTTGTGTATGCGTACCGGTTCAAGGTACCTAATTCCAAAAAGCCCCTGAGGTTACTCAGGGGCTTTTTTGTTGCCGCAACCTGCAAGGAGGACCTCATGAAACCTCAAGTAACGACCGCAGCCACTCCGACGGCTAGCGCCAACTTGACCCCCGCCCCAATCAAGCCCCAGAGCCCGAACTCTGGTTCCAGCTCTGTATCTGAAGAGCAGGCTCAGCCTAAGCCCAATCAGCCCCGTCATCAGGTGCTGCGCCGCTTGAGCAAGAAACCCGGCTCCTACTTCATGCCTACTTTGTCCCAAGAACTCTAAGGAGGTGCCCCATGAGTCAAGAACTGCCCGAACTTAACACCACGGCCCACCAAACTATGAGCCAAACGATGAGCCAAACGACGAACCAA
>DXIF01000064.1 GCA_019113025.1 Candidatus Anaerobiospirillum stercoravium
CACTGTGAGCTATTCCGATTGATGTATGATACCAGTTTTTTGTAGCAAGGAAGCCTATAAGTAAGGGAACCTTGATGTAAGTCATCCTTTAACGTTGCTGATGGACAGTTCCAAGATTTACAAAAGTTTTAGTTTAATGGTCTTTTTGGTGATTAAATCGAGTATGATTTTTGTATTGAAAAAATTAAGATCCAAAAAAAGCGCCCGTCTCTGGTGGGAGGCGGACGCCGTGGGACTCAGACTTGAGCTCGCATTAATCTAGGGCTTGAACTTCGTGCAAGCCCTTCATGGTTGTTGGTTAGAAGCGGTAGCGCAGGTTGGCTTGCGCCAAGAACTCATCGGTCTCGGAGCTGCCGGTGTAGACCATGCCTAAGCCTAAGGCAATGCCCGCAGTGCGGTGTGCTTGAACGCCTACGGTGGCACCGTAGGTGAAGTTGTCTCAGACCTCAGTTAAGGTATTGGTCGTGAGGTTGCGCCCGCCTGCCCACGAGACCGAGCCATCAAGCTTATCCTAAAAAACGCACAACGCCAGTCCCCATCAGGTTCTGGCGTTGTAATGAGCTTAGAACTTGGTCTGAGCTTGCTTAATTTAACTGGTCGGACCAGGGCCCCCTGAGGTCGGGTGAGACCTCAGGTTAAACCTCAGGCAGACTGAGTTAGTCCTCGGTCGATCCCTTTTCTTCCTTGATTTGGATCAGCATGTTGGAGAGGATCGCAGCGACGCCCCCGGTAGTGATGCCCGAGGTGAAGATATTGCGAATCATCTCGGGGAACTGCTTTAAGATGTCCGGCACCAGCTCAACTGACAGACCAAAGGAGAAGGAGATGGCCATGACTAAGACTGCCTTGCGGTTGATGTGCTGCGCGGCAATGATACGAATGCCTGAAGCGGCGACCGTACCGAACATTAACAGGGTGGCACCACCTAAGACTGGATCTGGAATCAGCGAGAAGATATAGCCCACTGCCGGGAAGATGCCCAAGATGATGAGGAAAGCGGCGATGAAGTAGCCCACGTAGCGGCTGGCGACACCGGTGAGCTGAATCATGCCGTTGTTTTGGGCAAAGATCGAGTTGGGGAAGGAGTTTAAGCAACCGGCCAGCATCGAGTTAAAGCCGTCGGCTAAGATACCGCCCGAGGCGCGCTTTAAGAAAGCTGGGCCTTGCACCGGCTCACCTGAAATTAAGGAGTTAGCGGTGATATCACCGTAAGCCTCAATCGCGGTGATGAGATAGACGATACCTAGGGCAATGATGCTCGAGAGGTTGAAGTCGAGGCCATACTTAAAGGGCAGCGGTACGTTAAAACCACCGTAGCTTTGCACCTGCGAAAAGTCGATGCGGCCTAAGAAGTAGGCAACGACATAGCCCACGATTAAGCCTAAGACAATCGAGCTCATGCGCAGATAGCGGTTGGAGCTGCGGTTGAAGAATAAGATGGTAATCAGCACTAAGGCCGCTAAGCCTAAGTTCTCCATGCTGCCAAAGGTGCCGTTGCTCATAGCGCCAAAGCCACCACCGCACGCGGTGATACCGACCTTGATTAAGGACAGGCCGATTAAGGTCACTACAATGCCCGAGACCAGTGGGGTGATGATCTTACGGGTAAAGCGCAGTACGCGGCTGACCAGCATCTCGACACAGGAGCCGGCGATGACTGCACCAAAGATCATGGACAGGCCACCGGTGGCACCCGCGGCGATGATTGGTGAGATAAAGGAGAACGAGGTGCCTTGGATGCACAATAAGCCGCAGCCAATCGGGCCGAAGCGCTTGCACTGGATGTAGGTCGAGATGCCCGAGGCAAAGAGCGACATCGACACCAAGAAGGAGGTGGTCTCAAGATCAAAGTTCAGAGCACCGGCAATGATCAAAGGTGGGGTGACGATCGCCACGAAGATCGCCAGTAAGTGCTGGATCGCCGCAAATACCGCATCCTTAACCGGCGGACGGTCTTCTAAGCCGTAGATTAACTCGGCCTTCATTTCCTGAGCGGTCGCATTAGGCTCGTGATAGACGATATCAACGCCCTTGCCCTCAGCGCCTTGGCCCTCAGGCTTGTGAGTACTCGCAAGGTTAGGAGCGCTGCTTTGAGCACTGCTGGCAGCGCTGCCAGCAGCCCCCGCTGCGGTTACGTCTTGTGACTCTTTGGTCTCGTGCACCGACATGAGATTACCTGCAACTTGTAGAAAAGAACGAGTGAGCGCAAGCCAAAAATGCCGCACACCGCCCCCTCACTCCCCGCCTTTCAGGCGCGCCGCGGCCGCGCGCGGGAAGCGAGCACAGCTCGCTTTTCGCGTTTGAGCCTACCAGATGCGGCGGGCAACCGTTTAGCTTTGTTATGTAAACGGTTACACTGGCGTGAGTTTGCGGTTTAGGCGTTAAAGAACGTTTAGCTTAGCGGTCAATGAAGTTGCGCGTATTGTACACGTGCGTTTGAGCGATGTCACAAAAATTTGCGCCAAAATAAGGCAAACCGGCCCTCAGGGCGACCTTAAGGAGCGGTTGGGGGTGACGTCAGCGGTGCAAATGAGCACAGCTGCAGGCTGCGCCCGCTGCCAGCGGCGAAGCGGCAGCGGCAAAGCGGGCGCTGGGCCTTAGAGCGGCGGCTTGAAGTTGAGCGCACGATAGGTGTCGGTGAGCGGGTGCGCTTGTGCCTTAAGATAGAGGTTGTAGCCACTGAGTAAAATCGTAGCTAGCACAAATTTCACCTCATCGTCGACGCGCTGGGCGTTTAAATTGGTGATGCGCTCGAGCTCCGGGTCAAAGCCCGCCTTGAGGCGGTGCGCATTGGCCGTAAGGTAGAAGTTGCGTCCAAGCAAGCGCAGGTAGTAATTAAACTTGCCGCGCTGCAGGCGGATCAGCTTGTGCTCACTGGGCTGATGCTCATTGAGCTCTAACATGACGCGCCGCATCACGTTGAGCTCGCGAAACGGCCGTAACTGCGCACACAGCTGAGAGTTTGTGCGCTCGCGGCGCACGAGGGCGCTGAGCTCCTCGGCGCTCAAGCCCGCATCTTGGGCTTGCGCTGTAAGCGCCGCACTGGGCTCATTGAGTAGCTGCAAGTACTCAGCTTGCGTGAGCAAGAAGTAGTGGCCATAAAGCCAGTGGTACTTGAGTACGGTCAGCTCCGGGCGGCTCATCAAGAGCGCATCAAGCTCTTGCAGCTCCAGACTAAAAGGACTTGAGGCATCAAACTCCAAGTCAAGCAGCGGGTCAGGTGCTCGCGCGGCGGTGGCACTGGCATCTGCTGCCTCCTCCGTCGTCTCACCTTCCATGCCTGCTCCTTCCCAGAAGATGTCATCCAGAGCGGACACACTCTTAGGCAAGGCGGCGCTCAGCCCCTCATCGCCGTGACGCTCATTTGCTGCTGCCCCCGGCTGCTCCTCAGTTAAGCGTCCTAGATTGCGTCCCAAGTGCGTTGAGAGCGGGGGCTCAGTGATGCCACTTAAGGCGAGGCGCTGCACTGGGGCACTGAGGGCGCTAGCTTGCACTTCGGTTGCCTTGAGCTCATGCGCGCTGAGATGGTTGTACTCGCTATAGTTGGGGCGGATAAAGCGGCGCTGCTCTTGGGCGCGCAATTGCTCGAGCTCCTCTGCGGTCAGCTCGCGCTCTTCAGTTGGATGCTGGAGTAAACTGCCACTGACCCCACTTAAGTTCGAGCTGACGCCCGCAGCTGCGGACGCTTGCGGCTTATACTGCTGCGCGTTCACCTCACGGGCAAAACGCCGTAACTTGGCCTTAGCCTGTAAGACGTGTTGCGCGGCGATGACCTTGCGCTCGGTGGCATCGTTGGCATTGAGCTCCTCGATCCCGGAGCTCTTAACCTGAAAGTCTTGGAGCACCTGCTGCATTTGGGCTGCATTAAGCTCCAACGGCCCATGCTCGGTTTGCGCTAGCGCCTCATAGGCCGCCGCCACCGTATGGTTGTAGTGGGGAACCTCAGTGGTAGGCGCCGCCTCAGGGCTCAGCGCCGTGGTCGCGGTTGCCGCCTTGGCTGTGACCGCCGGGCTGTCCGTGCTGCTTGGCACCATATCACTCTTAACCGCGCTCACTTCGTTAGCTGCGCTAGCTGCCACTTGGTTATCAGCGCCGCTCTCCGCCATCTCCGCATTGTCCTCATTGTCTGCGATAGATGCGGTAGACGCAGTGGACGGCGCGAATGACGCAGTGGTAGCGGCGGCGCTTGGCGCGAGGCGCGGGGTGGTAGTCTTAACGCCCAGCTCACGGCGTAACGACGCAAGTAAGGTCTGAGCTTGCTCAGTCATCCGGGCTTGCTTCGCCGGACTTAACGCATCAAACTCCGCATCAGTTGGGATTTCACTGAGCGAGCGGTGGTTAGCGCGCAGCAGGGTGCGGATTTCCTTGAGCACCATGCGTCCTTGCGCCGCCTGACGACGCAGTTCACGCGCGCGCTTGAGGCGCGCGGCCATTTCCTGCTCATCGACCTCAGGGCCTGCGGCCTCTGATGTTACATCAGCTGCGGCGCCCGCTGCGGCACTAGTCGTAGCGGCATGGTCTTCAGCCTGTTCGGGGCTTGCCGCCGCCCCAAAGAGCGCCGCGGCCGCGGCCGCATTGATTTGGGCTCGCTCGTCTTGGTCGAGTAATGTCGCTTCACCGGCGAGGAGCTTGTGGGCAATATCGTCGAGCTCCTCGTGGGCCTTTGCGCGGCTAGGTGCAGTCTTAGCGCTAGAGCTGCGCTTATTAGTGGTCGGTTCATCCTGAGCCTTGGCGTCTAAGTCCGCTGGAGCGCTTTGGGCCTGGGCCTTGGTGGTACGCCGACGTGCCGTTGGCGCCGCAGGCAGCGTCGACTCTGCGTTGGCATCGTCGGGCGCAGCGCGATTACTGTGATCGGCAGGACCGACGTTATCGTGCCACGGGGCGCCATCGTGGGCCGCGGCCTCAGCTCCAACTTCTACCTTGGTCCCAGCTTCGGGCTCAGCTTCGAGTTTAGCTTCAGGCTCTGCCTTAGCTGCTGTGGCGGCCTCGTCAGTTTCAGCTGAAGCTAGGTCCTCATCAA
>DXIF01000065.1 GCA_019113025.1 Candidatus Anaerobiospirillum stercoravium
ACTGTGAGCTATTCCGATTGATGTATGATACCAGTTTTTTGTAGCAAGGAAGCCTATAAGTAAGGGAACCTTGATGTAAGTCATCCTTTAACGTTGCTGATGGACAGTTCCAAGATTTACAAAAGTTTTAATTTATGGGAAACATCACCCCAGCGCCGCCCGGGCAAGGCCCACCTAAGCCCCGGCTCTCCCCCGTGGCACCTCGGCGTGCGCCGCGGCAAGGGGCACGGGGCGCTAATGCGCCCGCGCGCGGCCGTTAGTGCCCGGAGCCGCGACCTAGCATTTGGTAGGCAAGGCTGCATAGGTCAAGCTCGCAAATAGCAAAACCTTGCTTGCTGAGGCTCAAGTTCAAACGCGCCTTCGGCCCTAAAGGCTCCATCGTCTGCTTAGCCTCCGCCACTAACAGCTTAAGCTCACTTGGCTGCAAATGTTCCACCATGGCCTTGGCATCGAGCACTGTATTGAGCTCATAGCGCTTGGCCTGGGTGACACACTTCACCAGCTCCTCGGGCATGGTGCCCACGCGATTGATTTGCTCATGCTCTTGGGCAATTAGGTTGAGCGCTTGCCCAGCCACTGCCGCAAGATTAGTTCCGCTCACCATCTTAGGAATGGCGCTCAGCTCAATGACCGTGCGCTGAGGCTGGCTTTTGACCACAAAGCCGGCGCGCGCGGCCGCATGCACCAGCGCCGTTTGCTTATAAGCTTGCACTAAAGCGCGCTCCACTCGCAGCGCAAAGGGCAAGGTCAGCGCGCAGCGCTCAACTTGGTCTGCGCGCACCCCGTGGCGGTAAACCTGCGCTAAAAAATGCGCAAATAAGGTCGAGCCCTGCGCCATAAAGTAGCGCTGCGCATGAGAAAAGAGCACCACATTCGGCGCTACCAGCGCCAAAAACTGGGCCTTGCTCTCACTTGCGCCATCTGGTGCTGTAGCGCTTGCATCCGCCCCCGCAAGCAGCGCCGCAGGCTCTGAGAGCGGTCGCGCGGCTGGGCTGGGCTCAGACGGGACCGCTGGCGGCGTAGCTTGCGCCCGCTCCAGCACCGACTGCGCATTAAAGTGCGGCGCGGCGCCGCGGCTTGGTGGTAGCGGTGCCACTAAGCGCGCGCGCGTCAGGGGTGCGCCTTCCTCGTCATTAAGCGCTACTTCATCGCCGTTTGCCGACGACAGGGGCGGGCCCGGCGGCTCCGCCGCCGCTGCCTTAGGCTGCGGTGCGCGCTCGGGCGCCAGTTCAGCTGCAGCGCTTTGAGCAGGCTCTGCCGCTGGGGGCTCTACTGGCATACGCGGCTTGCTGTAAGCTGCGTCTTCGTCTGCCCCGGAGTACGCGCCGCCTGCGGCGGCCGCGGCCAGCGCTTGAGCTTGCGCCCAAATCGGCTCGAGTGCCGCGCCGAATGTCAGCGTCTTGAAGTCGACCATGGCGCCCTCAAACTCGCTGCTGGGCGGCGTTGCCGTGCACGCGTGTCCACTGGCCGTAAGATAGCTGGTCACCGCCGCGCGCAGCTCGTCTGACGGCGGCGCAGCGGCGGGCGCCGCTGCCTTCTCCTTGCCCTTGGCGCTGATCTTGGCGCGCAGCGCGCCCCAACTATTGCGCGTTAAATCACGCGCTGCCGCAGCGGCGGACGCAGCGGGCGCAGCCTCAGGCGGTGCACTCTCAGCTAAGTCAGCTGACAACGCGGTCGTGCTCTTGGCCCGTTCGGCGACCGTGGCGGGCTCCGGGGCTAAGGGGGCGGGCTCCGCGAGCGCAGCAGACGCGGCGCTGACGGCAGGCAAGTCAGCTGGGGCCACACTCAGGTCGAGACTGCCGCGCTTGGCGCTCGTGGCATCGACATTATGGGTCAGCAAGGCCGCCCGCACATTGGTCACAATGGCGTCGTAGATGAGATTGCTCTCATGAAAGCGCACTTCGTCCTTGCGCGGGTGGACGTTGACGTCGACGATGTGCGGGTCGCAGTGCAAAAAGATGATGGCGCGCAAGCACGGCTTAAAGCTCGGATCGTCTTGGACCACGCTTAAAAAGCCCGCACGCAACGCGTGATTGACCATTTTGTCGGCGATGATGCGTCCGTTTAAAAAGGTCAGGATGCGATCCGGCAGCGCGCGCAGCAGCGACGGCGGTTTGATGATGAGGCCATGCATTTGAATCAGCTGCGCGCTTAAGGGATCGCTGGGATCGGCCCCGCCGCTGGGGGCGCCTTGCTCCGGGCCCTGTCCCGGGCCTTGGCTTTGGCTTTGGCCTGGGCTTGGGCCTTGCCCCTGCGTCAACTGCTGGTAATAAGCGCTGTTGCCCTGATAGCGCGCGCCACCTTGCGCTTGTTGCTGTTGTTGGTAGTCACGCCACAGCTGAGTAAAGTATGGGTCGCAGTTATCAAAGCTGACCCCGGGGTAATTGAAGTCAGTTCCCATAAGCTTAGCAATGCGCTGCGGCAGCTGCGCCTTGGTTTGGGCGGGCACCTGCAAGACGGTTTTGCCGTCGCTCACGAGCTTAAACTCAATGCCGTAATTGACTAAGGCCAGCCGGACCACCAGCTCCTTGATGTGATTAAACTCGGTCTTGTCCGACTTTAAAAAGCGGCGGCGGGCCGGGGTGTTAAAAAAGAGCTCGCGCACAATGACCGAGGTGCCCACCGGGTGCGCCGCTGGCGCCACCTCAGGGGCTTGCTCGGGCCCTGAGACCTCGACTTGATAGGCGTGCGGCTGCTCTTGCGTGTTAGAGATTAAGGTCAGACGGCTCACCGAGGCAATCGAGGCTAAGGCCTCGCCCCGAAAGCCCATGGTGGTAATGGCCGCTAAATCCTCAAGGCAGCTAATCTTGGAGGTGGCGTGAGGCGCCAGTGCCAACACCAGTTCATCCTTGGGGATGCCCGAGCCATTGTCGCTGACCTTGATGAGCTGCTTGCCTGCCTGCTTGAGCTCTAAGGTGATTGAGCTGGCGTGGGCGTCAACGGCGTTCTCCAAGAGCTCCTTGACCACCGAGGCCGGGCGTTCCACCACCTCACCGGCGGCAATTTGATTGGCCAATTGCACCGAAAGCTTGCGAATAGGCATAGCACCTCTGAGCGCCTGGGGCGCAACAAAACCTAGGATCACGAATACCGGGCGCACGCACGGCTCAGGGCCGCGCGCGGACGCGCGGGCCGGGCCGCCGCGCTGCCGTGCGGCCGTGCCGTCGCGTAGTTAGGATTGCGGGACGGTCGGCGCAATTATGAGTTTTTGACCGATGCGGATATTGTCGCTCTTAAGACCATTTTGGCGCTTTAAGGCGCTAACCGTGGTCTTGTACTTTTGCGCAATCACTGAGAGCGACTCGCCCTTTGCGACCTCATGAATCGTGACCTTGACCGCGCCGGTGCGAATCGCGCTCTCATAGCGGCTCTTGATGTTCTGCACCGTGTAGTGTTCGTAGTACGAGACGATACCTTGGTAGATGCAGTAGGCAATCTGCTTTTGGTAGTTAGGCTGGTTTAACTGGATTTCCTCGTAGCGATTGGACAAGAAGCCGGTCTCAATTAACAGCGACGGAATGTCCGGCGACTTGAGCACCGCCAAGGACGCATGAATCGGCTTGTCCTTGTGCAGCTTGGTGAACTTGCCTAACTTATCCAAGATCTCTTGGCCCATGTTGTAACCCTCCGAGCGCGTATTGTCCGAGGACATCGCCAGGATGGTCGCAGCCAGATATGGATTTTCTTGGTCCTTAGACGAGCTTGACAGCACCTCGCTGACGCCCCCTAAGAGCTCACTTTTACCCCCTTTTAACACCTTGTTGTTTTCGCGCTGGGCGCGATTGGTTGAGAGCACCCAAATCGAGGCGCCGCGCGCCGAGGACGCGCCTGAGGCCACCGAGTCGGCGTGAATGGAAATTAAGATGTCAGCCTTGTAGTCGCGGGCAATCTCCGAACGCTTGTCGAGGTCGACAAAGACGTCCGTCGAGCGAATCAAACGCCCACGAAAGCGCGGATTGGAGTTGACGTATTGCGCTAGCTGCGTGGCAATAGCCAAGGTCACGTTCTTTTCCTTGACCCCACGTTTACCGATAGCGCCCGGATCTTTGCCGCCGTGACCGGCGTCAATGGCAATGATATACGGGTTGGCCGCAGGTAAGGAGACCGGCTGGGGCGGAGGCGGCGCTTGGGTATCGAGCACCTCTTCTTCGACCGGAGGGTTACGCACCCCGGCTTGCTGGGCGCGGCGCTGCTCCTCTTGCTGCTCGCGCAATTGCTCAACCCGCTCTTGATAGGCCTGCGCCTGCGCCGGGGTCATGGTGCGAATACCATCTGAGCCGACGGTTGAGAGCGAGTTCAGCAGCGCGTTTTCGGCGGCATCGGCATCTTGCAAGGTAATGACCTGCACCGGCGGTTGCCCTGAGCCTTGGCCGGTGCCAATAAGCTGCGAGGCCGTCTTTTGGTCTAAGACCTTAACCTCTTCCTTAGAGGTCGGTTCACGCCCAGAGGCGGTGTGAGGAAAGTCAAGGACCACGCGGTAATTTTGCCCATTCATGGGCTTTAAGACAAAGACGTTAGGGGTACCCGAGCCCTCTAAGGCAAAGATATAGCGCACATCATCGCCGCTTAAATTCTTGGTCATGCGCTTGACCACCGAGCGCCCCTCTAAGCTGAGCTGGTCAGGTGCACTCTTGTAGTTGGTGACGTCGTTTAAGCGGATGACAAAGCTGGCACCGCCGTCATTTAAGGCGGTCGAGTACTTGGGGTTGTAGTCGAGATCTAAGACCACACGGGTCTTATCGGCATTGGAGAAGGCGCGCACCCCCTTGATATTGTCAGCATAGGCGCTTGTCCCCACCGACCACAGGAGCGTGGCACTAAGGGCCCACGCGGCAAAACGCTGTAATGCTGACATAACAAACTCTCTTTGGTTATCCACCAAAACCACCCCCACCAAGCCCGCACCTGCCCCGACTGAGCTAGCAGTGGCTGCACCGCAGCGGCTGGGGTCCACTTATTAAGTGACCGCCCGCTCCTCACCTGCCCCGCCCCCGCGCGGCTAGGTTGTGCCGGGCTCGGCTAAAATGTGCCCCCTATGCAAGGATGGCGCCCGCGCCTGTTTAGACCGCACCGGCGCAACATGGTTCCCGCGCCGCCTCAGACGGGGCGCTTGCGGCGCGGCGCTTGACGTCTTGTGTTTGGCACTATGCGCTTGGTACTAAGCGCGCTAGCTCGGCCTCAGTAAACAGATGGGAACTGAGGCTGACCGTACGGCCTTGGGTTTCATGGGTCAAGCTAATGGTAAGGTCGGGCTCAGGCAGCAAACCTTGCCCCCGCTGCGGCCATTCGATTAGACACAAGGCGCGCTGCGCAAAGTAGTCGCGAATGCCCATAAACTCGAGCTCTTCGGGGTCGAGCAGGCGATAGAGGTCAAAGTGATAGAGCATCAGCGCGCACGGGGGCTCGACCTGACTTAAATCGTAACTCTCAACTAAGGTGTAGGTGGGCGACTTAACCGTGCCCCGATAGCCTAGCGCGGTCAAAAGCGCACGCGTGAGCGCCGTCTTGCCCGCGCCTAAATCGCCTTCTAAATAAATGCACAGAGCACGCTCTTGCCCCAAGCGCTCCAAGGCCGGGAGCACCAGCTCCTTGAGCGCCGCCCCCAAGCGCTCAGTGGCCGCTAAATCTGGTAAAAAGGCACAAACTGCCTTGGTGCTAATATCATCGCTCATACCACCCCCACCTGAGCTCTTACAACCATCGCTTCCCGCCACAGCGGGTAACTTTTTTCTTTAGACTAGGGCTCTATTATAGCGGCAAAAGGCCGCGGCTCTGAGCGGCCCACCCCCGCGCTAGGGCCAAGGCTGCGCAACGGCTGAGGGACGGTTTCACGGCGCCCCGGGATGAGGGACGGTTTCACGGTGACCTCGGATGAGGTCAGCTTAAGGGCGACAAGATGGGCGCTAGGGCACAGTTTTCTGGCGTGCGCCCAAGGTGGCATCGGCTTTGCGCTACAATCGAGGCGCCGCCCGTCCCAATTGGCAAGCGCGGCGCGCGCCCGCCGTTACCGGTCCTTTGGGATGGCGCGCGGTTATGGGCGCAGGCTAAGGAGCACAGGAGGAGAGAGCATGAGCACCACGCTGCCGCATCACGTGTTTACCACTCAGGAAATCCGCATGATCGAGCAAGAGCATGCGCAGGGGAACAATGGCCATTGTTATGACCTCATGGAAAAGGCCGGGCGCGCGGTCTTCGATGAGATGCGCCAAGTCAATGCCCACCCCAATATGGTCTATGTGCTTACCGGCAAGGGCAATAATGGCGGTGACGGCTATATCGTAGCGGCCATGCTGCTCAAGCACCGTATCCCCTTCCGCCTCTTTGCCCTAGGCGCGCCCCACCCTGAATCTGAGGCCTATACCGCCTTCTCCTACTTTACCCAAGTCGGCGGCATCGTCGAGTATGAGCTGCCCAACCTAGATGACGAAGCGGCCCAAGGCAATAGCCCCGATATCATCATCGACGCGCTCCTCGGCACCGGCCTTGAGAGTGCGCCGCGCGATCCACTAGGCCATTGGATCGACTTTATCAACAGCACCAAGGCCTATGTCATCTCAGTTGATGTGCCTTCAGGCCTCAACGCCGATACTGGCACGGTTTATACCGATAGCGTCATCGCCAATAAGACCGTCTGCATGTTAGGGCTTAAGCCCGGCCTTATCACCGGCGATGCCGTCGACTACGTAGGTGAGATTAAGGTGAGCCACCTGGGGGTTGACGTCAACAGCTACCACGGCAAGATCTCCGCCTCTGAGGTCGATGGTGCCCCCTACTTCCCGCTCTATCTTTCCACTTATGAGGACATCATCGCTGACCTGCCCGTGCGCACTAAGTCCGCCCACAAGGGCGACTCCGGGCGCGTGCTGCTCATTGGCGGCAGCTTAGGCTATGGCGGCGCGATTAGCCTTGCCGGGCAAGGGGCGCTGCGCGCTGGCGCCGGTCTGGTCAAAGTCGCCACTGATAAGGCCAATAGCGGTGCCTTGAATGCGGCCCGCCCAGAGCTGATGACGGTTGATATGGCCGATGATGAGAGCATGGCGCAAGCCTTAGCTTGGGCCGATGTCATCGCCATTGGCCCGGGCCTTGGGCAAAGCGCGCGCGCCGAGGCCTTGGTGGATATGGTCTTAAGTGCGGACAAGTCGACCATTTTAGACGCCGATGCCTTAAATATCGTGAGCCAGCACGGCATGAGCTTTAACAAGCGCACCATCCTCACCCCGCACCCGGGTGAAGCGGCACGCTTACTGGGCACCAGCGTCGATAAGATCAACGCCGATCGCTACAAGGCCGTCTATGAGCTCCAGCAGCACAGCGGCGGTGTGGTCTTATTAAAGGGCGCGGGTACCTTAGTGTGCGACGGCAAATCAATTGTCATCGTCACCGAAGGCTCCCCGGCCATGGCCTCCGGGGGCATGGGCGACCTGTTAACCGGCATCATCGCCGCTTTACGCGCCCAAGGTCTATCCCAAATGCAGGCGACCTTAGCCGGAGCCTGTGTCCACGGGCGCTCCGGCCAACTCTCAGGTGAGGACTTTGGCATCATGGGCACCCTGGCGCTCGACCTGTTGCCGTACGTGCGCTACCTAGTCAATAAGCGCCCGGGCCTGGCCTCCCAGCGCCACCGCGACGCCGCGGGCCAAGAGTTTTCCTTGGCCCGCTACGAAGCTCAAGTCAACGCCATGCTCACGAACCCGGCTTAGGCGCCCGCGCCCGGCCCTGCTTTGCCCGCGCGGCCTGGGCGGCGCAGGCGCGGCCTGGTGGGGGGGAGCGCGCGGCCGCACTGACTTGCTCCCAGCCTAGTTTTCTTTGTGAGTTAGTGCACGAATGGCGCGCCCAGCGCCGGGCGCGGGCGCAGCCCCAACATATAATGAGGGGCGGTAGCCCGCACCCGCTCTAGGATGGGCGTTACGGGCTAAAGGATTTTGCGGCGCCTGAATCAAGGCTCAAGTGGGATTTTCTTAAGATGGAACTTTTAGGTGTAGACATCGGTGGTAGCGGCATTAAAGGCGCGATTGTAGATACCGTGACCGGTAAGCTCATCACAGAGCGCTTGCGTTTAAAGACGCCTCAACCATCCACCCCAGATGCAGTAGCAGCCACGATTAAAGAGTTAGTCACCCAAATTGGCTACAAGGGCCCGATTGCCTGCGGCTTCCCGGCCCGCGTCATCGACGGCACCGTCTTAACTGCTGCAAATGTCGACAAGAGCTGGATCCAAGTACCAATTGAGAAGCTATTGACTCAGGCCCTCGGCCAAGAGGTCTTTGTCGCTAACGACGCCGATGTCGCTGGTTTAGCTGAGATGTGCTTTGGCGCTGGGCGCAATGAAAAGGGCAAGGTCTTAATTGTTACCATCGGCACCGGCCTTGGTACTGCCATGTTCTACAATGGCGAGCTCTTACCTAACTTTGAGATGGGCCATATCATGCTGCACGGCGACGATGCCGAGCGCTACTGCTCGGATTCAGCCCGCGAGAAGTTAGAGCTCAAGTGGAAGGAGTTTGGCAAGCGCTTTAACGAGTATCTGTGCCGCATTGAGTTCTTAATCCAGCCCGATCTCTTCATCTTAGGCGGAGGCGCCTCCAAGAAGTTCGATAAGTTCTCCGACCAAATCAAGCTCGAGCATGCCCGTGTCATCCCAGCTGAGACCTTAAACTTAGCTGGTATCATCGGTGCGGCCATGTACTGCGAGCGCCGCTTACACGCCTAAGCATCCACGATCAAGCGCTGCTTCGCAGCGCTCCTTAGAGCCAAAAAACCCGGGTGAGCCCGGGTTTTTTGTCCCTCCCCCACCCCACGGACAGCATCTTGGGCGCGCCTTGCGCGGCGCAAGCTGCTAAGGAAGCTGTAACTTAATTACTATCCAAATTTTGGGCAGAAGTGCTGGTACTGGCGGTAGTGGTCAAACTTAACCGTCCATCTTACCTTTGGGCGGATTGTGTAAGTCCA
>DXIF01000066.1 GCA_019113025.1 Candidatus Anaerobiospirillum stercoravium
CTGCGCCAAAAAATTCTGGTGGAGGTGGTGGGATTTGAACCCACGTCCCGAAAGGCTCTGCCGTCAGTACTACATGCTTAGACTTCTCTTTGATCTTAATACCAGCTGCGGAGAGTCACGCCACTGAGTATCCAGCTTGAAAAATTCTTTAATGCTTCCACCTCAAGCGGGGCTTCCACACGAGCTAGTGATAAACTGACACCGGATTCGCTAAGCGACACTAGCAGGGCTTAGCACCGATGGCCTTACGCAGGTTATTAAGCTGCTAAAGCGTAGTTTTCGTCGTTTGCGACTATTTTAATGGACTTTTAGCGAGGCAATCCGCCCTCGACATGCACCTCAGGCTCGGCTGCTCCCGGTCGAATCCAGAATCACCCCCAAAGGTGAGCAAGAGTATAACACCACCTAGTGCGCGGGCGCAAGGGGTGGCGCTAAATATTTTGCCCGACGGCCCCGCTCCGCGGGCTCGTGGCGCGGCCCGGCCGCGCTGTGTAGGCGGCAACGGCCTTAGTGGGCTTGGTCTTTGCCGCGGGCAGCCGCTGGCACCTTGGTGTTATTAAGCTGCGGCACGGCTGGGTTGGGCAGCTGAGAGTTTTGCAGCTGCGGCACCGGCTCGGGCGCGGGCAGGTCTTGGCTTTGCTGCTCGACCTTGTGGTGTAAGTTCTCAAAGAACTTGTGGCCTTCCTCAGCTTGTTTGCTCAGGTTTTCTAGGCGCTGGGCTTGCTGGCGGTTGGCTAAGGCCTCGGCCTTGGCCACTTGCTCCATGCGCTGGTAGCGCCCAATCTCCATTAAGGCGTAGCGATACTCGAGGTAGCCCGTAACCCCAGTGGTAATGCACAAGTGATAGAGGTCGTAGGCGCGCTTGTAGTTGCCCTCGAAGTCTGCTTGCTTGCCTAGGTAGAAGTAGGCTTCGCACAGACGGCGTGCGCGCTCTTTGTTGGTGAGCTGAGCGCTGCGAATGGCATCGATTACCTCGTACTCAGATTTCTCCCCTAAGAAGTAGTCCAAGACCTCAAGGCCCCATGGGGTCTCAGGATTGATCTTGGTCCGGCGCTCCGCTAGATGCGCTAAGGCCTCTTTTTGGTCCATGACCTCGCGCTCTAAGATGTAAATCCAGAGGCTGCGAAACGGATCATCGGGGTTCTTGTCGTAAAAGAACTCAAGGTCGGGGATGCCCAGCTTCGGGCGATTGCCATAGTACAGAGCGATACCACGGTTGAAGTGGGCGTACTCATCGTCCGGGGTGAGCTCAAGCACTGCATCATAGGCGTCGTAGGCCTCAGCAAAGCGCTCGGCGCCCGCTAGGTAGATTCCCAGGAAGTTATAGGCGGGGGCAAAGTCCGGCACCTCGACTAAGGCGCTCATAAACATCGAGCGCGCCATGGCCTCAAGCCCTAAGCGGTCATAGATGATACCCAGCTGATAGAAGATTTGGGCGCGCTGCTCAGAGGTGGCATTAGGGTCGGACAGGAGCTTGGTGAGGTAGGTCAGCATGACCTGGTTTTCCTCGCGCTCCTTGAGATCGGGGGTGACTAAGTAGATTTCGTCCGGATCTAGGGTAAAAGTGGAGTTAAGCGGCGGATCAAAGTGCACCGCGCTCACGCCGGTGGCGCTATTTAAGCTTTGTCCGGGCTCAGTGACGCTACAGCCTGAGAGCACCATCGTCCCGATTAAAGCCATGGTTAGGACGCAGCTTACACGCTTGTGTCCCCACTTAGTCTCCTGCTTGCTCTTGTGCTGCTCAAGATTGTTGTTAGCCATAAGCTTAGCCCCTGTGCCTGTAACGCTCTGCGTCCGCGCGCAACCCATGCCCCCCACTAAGCGAAGTGAGCTCTCACCGGCGTTGGTCGGTGGTCCTAACTGAGCAAGGGCCACGCCAGCTACCAGCTTAGCAAATTACCCCTAGGCGCAACTTAGGGCATCCCAGGAGCCGGGCTGGGCTGGTCCGTCAGGCCGATTGTAGCAACAATGCCCGCTTTTGGCATTAGCAGCGCAGCGCGCTTACGGTTGCATCAGCCCGCTTACCGTCACAGCAGCCCGCGGCGCCGGGGCCAAGGCGCGCTCCTTGCGAGAAATTGGAGCCCAGTGCGGGCGGCCCCGAGCGCAAGGTTAGGCCCGACCTTGATGGGTGGGCGCGCGGTGGCTATGATCGCGCTAGCAGGCCCGTGCGGGCCGTTATGAGGATTGTTTTTTGTTATGAAGAGATCTGAGATCAACCACATTGTGGATGAGGCGATGGCCTTTGCCCATAGCTTGGGGATGAGACTGCCTAAGTTTGCCTATATGAGCGCTGAGGACTGGCGTCAGGCCGATTTGGCCTCATGGGAGGAAGTGCTCGACTTAGAGCTGGGCTGGGATGTCACCGACTACGGCTCCAACGACTTCTATCGCAGCGGCACCTGCCTGTTTACCCTGCGCAATGGCTCGGTCTCCAACCCTAAGTACCCTAAGCCTTACGCCGAAAAAATGATGTTAATCGAGGACGGCCAAGTCCTGCCTTATCACTTCCACAGCTTCAAGATGGAAGATATCTTGAACCGCGGCGGCGGCAAGCTCTGCCTCAAGTGCTATTGGGCCACGGCCGACGATAAGCTTGATCAAGAGCGCCCGATTGAGATTTCGCTGGATGGCCAAAAGCGCGTCTTTGCCCCGGGCGAGAAGATTGTGCTCGAGGTGGGCTCAGGCGTCACACTGCCCCCACGCCTGTACCACTCGATCTTTGCCGAAGAGGGCAAGGTCATGAGCTGGGAGGTCTCCAAGGTCAACGAAGACCACACTGACAACACCTACTTAGAAGGCTGCCCACGCTTCTCGCAAATCGAGGAAGACGAGCCGATGAAGTGGTGTCTGTGCAACGAGTACGATAAGATTCGGCACTAAAACTTAGGCCGTGCTGTCTGGGGCCGCGGCCCCCCGCCCACCAGGGTGCAGGTGGGCGCTCTAGGCGCAAGGCCGCCGCGGGTTTACCCGCGGCGGCCTTGCGTCTAGGAGGACGAACGGCTCGGCTTGCCGGGTAAGTCCGGCCGCCCCTTCTCTTCCCTTCCTTCCCTTCCTTTCCTTTCTGCTCCTTGCCGCGCCTTCACGCTTTGCTTGGCTTTGTTCTGCTTTGCTTTGCTTGGCGCTTCCGCGCTGCGCTTATGCCGGTCCTTGCTGCTAGGTTGGGGCGCGTGGCCCGAGCCGCAGAAGTGGGATTAGAGGAAATCCTCGCGAATCGGGGTGAAGACGTCGAGCAAACTGCCCTTTTCTAAGCAGGTACAGCCGTGGACGACGTTGGGATTTTTATGCAGGCTATCGCCCGGGCCCACTTCGTGTTGCTCATCGCCAATGGTGAACAAAAAGCGCCCGGATAAGACGTAGGTTGTTTGCTCATGGGGGTGGCTGTGCAGAGTGCCCACCGCGCCTTGCTCAAAGTCGTTTTGGACTATCATCATGTGGCCCTCATGGCCTAGAACCTTACGGATCACTCCTTGGCCGTTATCGCACACTGACTCCGGTTTGCTCCCAAAAAAGAACATCGTACCAATCCTCCTGACCTGTAGGCTAACTTAGAGCTCAGGGCGCCCTCAAGCTGAAGCTTACGTCCTTAAGCTGACGCCCCTAAGCTTATGCTGCCCATTGTACGGCCACCGGGGATGCTTGGGTGTTGCCGGTGCAGCCGGTGCGGCTGGTATTGCTTGTGATACTTGTGCCGCCGCCGCGGTGCGTTGGGGCTGCACAAGTGGCTTTGGTTTCGCTAAAATTAGCCTATTGTGCCCTGAGTGTGCCCCAATGGGGCAAGCTGAGGGTGGGAGCTCACGGCACGTGGGTTTGAGCATTTGGTATGAGGCTACGGCCTCACGGCTTTGCGCGTAATTAGGAGTTGTCAGCATGGCTGAAAACGAAAAGGACAAGAAGAGCGCTCCCAAGGCTGCCTCCAAGGGCACTTCGGGCAACAAGCGCGGTTTTGGCCCTCGTAAGGATAAGTTTGCTCAAGGGGGCCGCGCCGCGGGCAAGGGCTCGGGCAAGTCCGGCGCTAAGTCCAGCCCAAAGTCCGGTGCTGAGCAAGATAAGCCGCGCAAGCCGCGCGTCTTTGGTCCTAAGAGCAAGGTAAATGACAGCGCTGAGGTTAAGGCGGCTGAGACCATGGCGGTTGAGTCTAATACCCCTGAGCGCACGGTCGAGCCAGTAAAGACTGAAGCTCCCGTGACGGCCCCGGAGCCGACTCTACAGGAGCAAGCCCCACAGGCACAGGTTCCACAAACTTCTGAGGTTAAGGCCCCAGAGTCGGCAGCATCTGCTCCAGCTGCAGCCGCTGAACCGTCGCAGGGCGCAGCCGCAGCTGCACCAGCCGCCGCAGGCACGGCCGCGCCGGCCCAGCCAATCGTGGCGGTATTTGAGCGTGAGGGCAAGAAGTATGGCCTTAATGCCACGCAATTTGGCCAGCTGATCAAGAACCAGTACTCCAAGCTCAACTTCCCATGGAAGCAGCTGTTCTGGAACTATCAGCGTGCGCACGATATGTTCCCGATCATGGCGCAGCTCAAGCAAGGCTTAGATCCGGTTTCGGTGCAGTACATCGACTACCATGAGCTCTTGATGAATGCCGCCTATGTCTCGGAAATGACCTTGGTCGATCGCGCCGCGCAGTGGACCAATGTCGACAAGCGCCTGATGCAGCGTCATGCGCATATGCTCAAGTCGGAGATGTTCGCCTTCTTAAAGGGCACGACGGTCGACTTTAGCTCGCAGTTCACCAACTTCTATGGCATGTACGATCTGCCGATCGAGGTTATGCAGCAGGTCAATGGCAAGGCCATTATCGATGGTGGCGCCTACATCGGCGACAGCATCCATCTCTTTAGAAATTTATTTGGCCAGTCGCAGATCTACTCCTTTGAGCCGGTTAAGAGCACCTTTGAGACTTTAAGCAAGATCTTCCAAGCTGATGCCGCTCAAGGTAAGGTTATCCCGATCAATAAGGGCTTAGGCGCTAAGGTGGGCACCTTACGCATCAGCCACACCCGTCCGGTCAACGATGCCTTAGCTTCACTGAAGCTTGATTATAACGTCAAGGATCTGTACGAAGAGGTTGAGGTCACCACCATTGACCAAGAGGTCAAGGAGCGTAATCTGCAGGTAGGTCTCATCAAGCTCAACGTCGAGGGCTTTGAGACAGAGGCGATTAAGGGCGCGCTGCAAACTATTCGCGCGCAAAAGCCCCTCTTAGTCATCTCGGTGGGCATGATGCCGCAAGAGTTCTACGAGTTAAAGCCATTTATCGAGCAGCTCAACTTGGGCTACAAGTTTGCCCTGCGCCGCAGCGGCTTTGGCGCCTCGCCTTTGACCAACTTTGCGCTGATCGCCTATCAGCCAGTTGCCAGTCAGCAAGAGCCAGCGCCTGAGTCGACAACTGCCGCCAACGAGGCCTAATGCCGGGCGGGCTCGGGCTTAACTTAGCCCGGTGCCCGCCCAAGCCGCCGTAAGGCGGCCAAGGCGACCACCCCGCCCCCCAGGGGCCGCTCCATGAGCGGGCCCTGGGGGGCGAGTCATTTGGGGCCGACCGCGCCGTGCCTAAGAGGCGCTCACGCGGGGCCGCGCGTGAGCGTTAGGCCTTAAGCGTCGCGACCACTTGGCGGATCGCGTCCAGCGCCGCCTCAATGTCCTGCGGCGTATTAAAGCGGCCAATGGAGAGGCGCAGTGAGGCGCGAGCGAGGTTATCGTCAAGGCCAATCTCGGTTAAGACGTAGCTGGGCTTAAGCTCCTTAGAAGAGCACGCTGAGCCGCTCGAGCAAGCGATTTTACGCAGGCTCGGCAACAAGTCCTGGCCATTGATGCCGTCAAAGCTCACCGAGACAATGCCCGGCAGATGCGGAGTTGAGCTTAAGTCCTCGGGGTCTAAGTAGCCATTGAGCTGAGCTCCGGGGATGGTCTTGAGCCCGGCAATTAGCTGCGCCTTGAGCGTGATGAGATGGGCTTGAACTTCAGGGCGCTCTTGAGTCATCAGCGCAAAGGCTTTGCCCATGGCCGCGATTTGGTGGGTGGCTAAAGTGCCACCGCGCAGGCCCTTTTCATGGCCGCCCCCGACGATTAAAGGCTTAAGCGGGAGGTTATCGGAACGCTTTAAGTACAGGGCGCCGATGCCCTTAGGACCATAGATTTTCTCGGGGGTTAGGGTGACCATGCTCACTGCGCTGTCGCTTAGCTCTAAGTACAACAGGCCATTGCTCTGGGCGCAATCGGAGTGATAGTACGCCCCCGCCGCGCGCGAGATCTGAGCTAGATCATCAATATTGTTGAGCGAGCCTAGGACGCTGTTAGCCTGGGAGATCGAGACAAGGCAGGTATTAGGGGTGAGGGCCTCCGCGAGCATCTGCATGGTCACGGTACCATCACGGCGTGGCTTTAAGTAGGTGACGCTAAAGCCCTCGTGGCTTAAGGCCTCACAGCACTCTAAGACCGCCTTATGCTCAACCGTGGTGGTAATAATATGCGTCTTAGGCGTCAGGCCTTGGGCTAGGGCCTGTTCTTTTAAGCCTAGGCACAGGCCGCGGATCGCGAGGTTATTGCTCTCGGTAGCTCCCGAGGTAAAGATAAGCTCTAAGGGCGAGCAACCCACGGCTTGCGCCACTTCATCGCGCGCAGCTTCGATCACCTCGGCGGCTTCCCAGCCATAGACATGGTCCTTGGAGGCGCTATTGCCAAAGGTGCCACTTGCGCCTAAGCACGCCATCATGGCCGCAATCACGCGCTCATCCATTGGGGTTGAGGCGGCGTTGTCGAGGTAAATGGGGCGCGCGGGCGTCGAAGCGGCGGCGCCGCCAGATGCGGCGCGGCGCGGCGCGCCCCCGCGCGGGGTATCCCCGCGCTGCGCTGCTGGGTGGGAGTAAGTGGTGATATTGTTAAGCGCCATGGCGGCCTGACCCCAAACTAAACCTAAGAACCAGAGCGAACCTTAAGGTCCGCCTCCAACCAGAAAACTAAGCTGTGCCCGCGGCCGCTACCGCCGCGCCGTCCCGCTTCTAAGGTGCGGGCGCTATTCATTGATATGCTCGATCGCCATCTCAATGACTTGGGCTACATGGTCATCGCATAGGGCGTAGTAGTTTTTAACGCCATCACGTTTGACCATGACCAGCTTGCGCATGCGTAAGATCGCGAGCTGATGGGACACCGCCGAGACTGACATATTGATCTTAGCGGCGATATCGCCCACCGAAAGCTGGTGGTACTTTAAGAGTACGCACACGATATTAAGGCGGCTGGGATCTGATAGGGCCTTAAAAAAGGCCGAGAGGATCTCAACGTCATCGCTGGGCAGCAAGCCATCAGCTAAGTCCGCCTCGAGGTTGGGCTCCGCGCTGCCGCCACCAGTGCCAGTGCCCGCAGGCTCTCGCGGCGGCGCCGCTTGCGCTGCAGCGGCCTGAGACTTAGGCGTGGTGGCGCTCAGTGCCGCGTCAGTGGGCGTATCAGTGGGCGCGGCGGCTGGGCCCCGGCTTGCGCGCGCCGCTTTGCTCGCATTCGCCGCTTGAGACTTTCTTGGCATTAACACCTCCCGCGCTTGGGCCTGATTTTGCTAAAAAACGCTCATATTCTAAACCAAGGGGACTATTGCGCGCAGGGACAATTTGAGGCACGCTAACCAAGTGTGACCCACCCACCCAGCGTGCGCACGGGTTGAGGCAAAGGGCCCCAGCTGCGTCACCGCCCATGAGGAGAGATTGTCCATGACTAAAGCCGACCCGTCAGCTCAGCGCAAGAAAGTAACGGTCCAAAAGCAGGCCTCAAAGCAGGAGCCAAAGCAGGCCCCTAACCCCAGCGTCAGCCAAGAGGACTTGCTCGCGGCGCTGGCGGTGGAAATTACCGAAGAGCCCGAGCGCCCGCAAGTAGCGGCCCCGGAGCCTGCGCTGAATCTGTGTGCGGACGCGTCACAGTCCACGGCCGCCGCGCCCCAACCTGCCCCCGCCACGCCGGAGCGGGGCCCAGGCTATATGGTGTCCCGGGTCGAAACTGAGCGTGCGCCTGCGCTCTGGGCCCGGCAGCTTACTGTAGCGACCGCGGCGGCAGCCGCGCCTTTTACCGCGCAAGCGCCGCTCTTGCCGCCAACGCACTGCGTGGTTGTGCCCTCAGCACAGCTGAACGCAGCGCAACAGGTAGCCTATGATGAGAAGGGCATCCAGGTGGTGACGGCGGCGCCAGACGATACGGTTTCGCGCTGGGGCGGCGTTAAGACCTTGCAGGGGCTGAGCACCGATAGTCTCAACCATGCCTATTTTCTCTTGAGCTTAGAGCGCATGGGCGATGACCGCACGCCGCAGGAAGATCTCATCAGCCTCTTGCGTGAGCTGCAACGCGTCAGCGCCCATGGTGCCATGATTGAGATTCGTACCATTTCGCCGTACTACGCCGACCTAACGCGCGACCCGTTCTTGCGTCGGGTCTTGAGTGCCGACTTGATGCAGCTGCTTGACGCGCAGCAACGCGCGCAGCCGGGGGCGGATTTTTTAGAGCCCTTGCGTGACCAGCTCAATGCCGCTGGGATTAACTTGGTATTGCAGCAACAAAGCCTGAGTTTGACCGCGCAGGCCCGCACCAAGATTAAGCAGCTCCAAGCGCAAAGCCAAGCGCTGCGCGCGCAAGGCGCGGCTGACCACGAAGTGGCAGCAGGCAGCGACCAAGTGCTGGGTCAAGAGTATGTGTTAGGACAAGCCAAGGAAGTTGAGCCGCAAGCCTTAGTTGAGCGGGTGCGCAAGTTAAAGCAGCAAGCGCCTAAGCCCACCCCGATTATTTTGGGCCTCAGCTCCTTTGTGAACTTCAATGGTAAGTTGACTCAGCCTTTGAGCAACGAGGATCTCAATCGCTGGGTGCGCTCAGATCCGGCCGCCTACACCTCAAGCAATTACACCTTACTCAACCTCAAGTACCCATATCAGGCGGTCGCCACGGTGCAAATTCCACCTTACGCGGTCCCAGGCTATCAGGAAGATCCTCAGTCGCACGCTGCGCCTCAGGGCACTGCACCCACGAAGAGCCCAGTTCCAGAGGAGCAGCCGCACGCCGCCGCGAACCAAGGTGCAGCTGCAGCAAGCGCCGCCGCTGCCGCTGAATCCGCCCCGGCCCCTGAGGCGGGCGCCTCCCCCAGCATTAAGCTCGGGGCCTTGCTCCAGCAGCCTTTTACCATGGTGGTGCACGATGAGCGCGAGCAGCTGGGGGCCTGGGAGATGTACCAGTCGCGTCAGCTGATGAAGCGCCATCAGGTGGATGCCTTAGGCAGCAACTATCTGCGCTTCTTTTTGCACTCGATCTTGCTGAGAAAGGCCGACCAACCGGTCAAGGTAACGGTAGTGGGCGCGGACGTGGGCTGGTTTGCGCTCTTGAGTGCGCGCACCCATGCGCGCATCACCGTCGATGCCTTTGAGCCCAATGCTCAAAAATGCCGCCTGCTCAACTACAACGTCAGCCTCAATGGCTACAACGACCAAATCAAGGTCTATCACGGCGCACTGGGAGCCAGCTCTGGTTCCAGCGCAGAGGCCAGCGTAGGGACTAGTGCTCACCAAATTTCCTACGTCTATGCCTACGACCCGCAGCTTAAGGCCAATTTATCGGAGGAGCTGCAGGCAGCTCCTGACACCGTGATCTTGGCTGACAACGACTTGGTTGAGCACCAAGACCAAATCTTAGGATCTGAGGCTGTTACCTGTGAGCGCCTTGCCGCTAACAGCGGCGCAGAGGGCGTGACGGCGCCAGCGCTTGCAGCGGGGTGGGAAGCTGCGCTCTCGCAGTTTGACCCCGATGAGGTGCTGTTTGACCTGCACGAAACGATGGAAATTCACACCGCGGACACTGTTAAGACGCGGGAGCAGACCAGCGCCATTAGCGCAGAGTTCTTGCGCTCCGAGCTCAACGAGCCCAGTGCGCCGCACTCAGAGGCGGGGCAAGAAGATGCTCCGTGCTTAGGCTTTAAGCCTGCCTATGATTTGCTACGTGCGGGGGCGTTCTTTGGGGCCACGCCATTTATCGGGCGCGGCTGGTGGCAGCCGCAAGCGCAGCGCCCGCAGGCCTTACTGACCTACCACGCCCCACAAACGACGCTTTCTGAGTTCTACCTAAAGCGGCACGCTCCCGCCCCGTCCCACGCCGCACCAGACGCTGCACCAGATGTAGCACAAGAAGCCGCACCAGCCGCAGCCGAGGCCACAGCCGCCGTCTCTGCCGCGCAGTGGCCTGATCTGGTGGTGGTCGATGCTCACAGCAAGGTCGGTGCGGTTGTAGCAGGCATGACGCAGCTGCTTGATGCCGGTGCCCGTCCCATCATCTATGTGCGCCTGAATCTGCACTCGGCGGTCGACCATGCGCTCTCAAGTGGCACCCAGTTTAGCTTTGCGCCGCTTGATGAGCTCGAGGCGCGCTATGGCTACATCGCCGCCTTAATCGTGGCTAACAAGGGCCTGCGCTTAGCTGACCCCAAGTTGCGTGCCGAAGTCGTGATGCCGCAAGTGCTGCGCAGCGCGTCCCAGTTTGAGCGCGCCGGGCGCTTTAACCGCCAGCGCAGCGTGGGCACCGGCGCAGAGCTCATGCACTTGTTCTACCTGCCAAAAGAGCACTTTGAGCTCAGCGCTGCGGGGCTGCGCCCGCGCACTTAATCACGTCCGCTTTTCGTGTCAGCGCACTGTTGACGCTGCCGCGCTTGAGCTTGCTCAAGCGCAGCGCGCCAGCAAGAGTGAAGCGTTTTTGCTATCATTTGACGTGGCATGGTGTATGGACGTGATTGGTTTGGGGTGCGGGAGCTCCTCACGATACCGTGTGTCCCTTGGGCTGATCAAGGGAAACTGGGTGAGCGCTCGCAGTAAACGCACCATGAATGCGGGCGCGGGCAGGCTTACGCTGAGAAAGCGGAAAACGCTGGAAAAGGAAGACAGAGCTTTCAAGCAGGCGCAAGCTGACGCAAGTTTGCGCCAGCTGGCTTCGCCTCTCAAGTGGCTTGAGCTCTGAGCACGCCAGCTGTGATTATGATCCCTTGTTCCTGATCGAATGTAGGCTGATAGAGTGATATGATAAGATTTAGTGCTATGGGGGGGGGTGTCTCTAGTTTTTGCAATAGAGTCATCTCGCAGCTGGAACCATCTGTAACGGTTGGCTGCAGTAAGGAGCGCAGCTGCATTGGGGCTGTAATGTCCTCTGCTCTGAGCGCATTAGCGCCGGTGGGGGTGCAGCATGCCTAAGAAGCTGCATGAGCTGATCGATAAGTCGATCCACGCCGAGTATTGCTACAAGAAAGCCAAGGTTTCCCGCGCCTTAGAGAATCCCAATAGCGCTGAGTTTGACTTGCTCTATCAGATGGTGGGCGCGCAGATGGCGCAGGTTAACCCACCGCTCATCCTGCCTTATGTTGAGGTCTGCATCTCGCCCCAATGCACCTTACACTGCCGCGATTGCGCCAACTTCATGCAGCATTACGACAAGCCTAAGCCGATGGACTTGGCCGCGGTTAAGTCGTGGATTGACGCCTTGCTTGAGTCGGTCGATCACATCCTGACCTTCCGCGTCATGGGCGGCGAGCCTTTGATGCAAAAGCAGCTGCCGGAGCTCATGGCCTATTTGATTCCGCTGAGTAAGCTCCAGCACATCCAGATTGTCACCAACGGCACCTTGAAGCCGCGAGATGAGCTAGTGCAGCTGTTGCGCGGCAACACCAAGACCTCGATCTTCTTCTCCAATTATGGCCCCAAGCTCGCCCCGCACTACCAAGAGTACGTGCAGTTCTGCCTCGATAACCAGATCTTGGTCCAGTCGGTACGCCCGGACATCAAGTGGTTTGATATGGGCGATACCCACAACAGAAACTTAAGTCCTGAGCGCTTAGAGCAGGTTTATGCTCAGTGCCCGAATAATTGCCGCCACCTGTGGAATGGTGAGCTGCATCATTGCCCGCGCTCGGCTCATGGCAAGTACTTGGGTTACATCACCGACCTGCCAGACACCCACTACGTGGATCTGCTGCGCTACAACGCTCAAGAGAGGCGCGAGCGCCTCAAGATCTTCTATGAGATTCCATACACCCAAGCTTGCGACCACTGTGGCTTTGCCGATGGCCTCAAGCTGGTTGATTGCGCAATTCAAGTTGAGCGTACCAAGCACAAGAAGGGCAAGGGCATCCCAGTTGAGGGCAAGCGCAGCTAATGTTCGCCGCAGTTTTTTAACAAAGGAAGCTGTAACAAAATTAATGTCCAAAAATTTGAACACCTCAATCCACGAATTGGTGGCTATGGCAGCTCTGTAAAGCGCTTGAAGCAAAGGCTTTAGCCACAGAGTGGCTTTGCTGCCAAGGTATGCGTTGGTGCAAAAAACTTGGACACTTGTTTTGTTATAGCTGCCAAATATCTAATTACGTTTGAGCAACGTCTTGGTCCTTTCAGAAGCCAATGAATGTGCGATGGGAAAATAGGGATCGCGATGCCCCGCAGCTATGCGCTATAATCGGGCCGCTTTTGTGTGTCGTAAAGAGCCGCAAGCTCGCTTATCTGTGCGCTTGGTGGTGCGCGACGGGGATTATTAACGAGTGAGCGCGGACAGTGCCAATGGCCTTAGAACTGAATAAGTTAACCAATGCAACTGGGGGGGGGTATAGTAATTTAACTCTTCTTGATTTCGACGGTACGCTCACCGTTAAAGACACCTTCTTCCCTTTTCTTGCCATGGTGCGGGGCCGTGCCTTTCTGCTGCGGCATGCCCTCTTCATCTGCTTAACCTTGGTACTGTGGCAAGTAGGCCTGTACTCGGCACATCGCGCCAAGGAACGTATCTACACGCTGTGTCTCAAGGGCCTAAGCTCCGACGAATTGGCCCGCTTTGGCTCGGCCTTTGCCCAAAAGCTCCTCGATCCGCAGTCCCGCCTGTTACGCGCGGGCGCCTTAGAGCTCATTCGTGCGCACCAAGGTGCCAATCGGCGCGTTGCGATAGTCAGCGCCTCCCCTGAAATCTATGTTCGTCCCTTTTGCGCTGCCTTAGGCCTCGAGTGCATTGCCACGCGCTTTGAGTTCGATGCCGCCGGTTGCTTTACTGGGCATTTACTCGGAGCCAACTGCAATGGTGCAGAAAAGGTAAACCGGGTAAAAGCGCACTTTGGCGCGCTAACCGGGGTTACTGTTGAGGTCTATGGTGATAGTTCGGGGGACTATCCCATGTTGGCGCTGGTGGACAGCGCCCATGCTCATCTCAATGCTTTGCGCACTTCATCCTTGAGCTTTAAGCTCAGAGAGATGGTACGCTTGCTGCGCGTGCAGCAGTACGTCAAGAACGTCTTCGTCTTCATTCCGCTCTTCTTTGGCGGTAAATTGCTCGACCCGGTGGCGCTTTGGGCCACGGTGCAAGCCGCGCTCGCCTTTTCTTTGACCTCGAGCTTTATCTACGTCCTCAACGACCTCAAGGATGTCGCTGAGGATCGCCTACACAGCATTAAGCGTTTTCGCCCGCTGGCTGCGGGCACCATCACAGTCCCCAGCGCAGTGGCGCTGGGCGTCCTTTCCTTGCTGGCCGGGCTTACGTTGGCGTGGTGGCTCAACCCAATGTGTTTGGCGCTGATTGCAGGTTATCTCGGCCTTAATCTGCTCTATGTCTACCTCATTAAACAATGGGCCTTGTTTGACCTGATTGTCATCGCAGTGGGCTTTGACCTGCGCGTGTTTACGGGCGCGGCTTCAAGTGGGGTGTACATCAGCTCATGGCTGGTCTTGATGGTGTTCTTACTGGCGATGTTCCTGGCCATGGGCAAACGCTGGGACGATTTGCGGCGCCAAGCGCAAACTGATAGCTCATCACAGCGCCCGCACCTGATGCGCCGCTCACTTTATGGTTACAGTCGCGACTTTGCGCTCTCAACGCTGACCTTTTTGAGCGCGGTCAATACCATCTGTTACATCCAGTACTCCATGGACGATAGCTCCATGGCCCGTTTGGGCAGCTCCTATCTCTTCCTCACCTCGCTGTGGGTGATTTTAGGCAACTTGCGCTATCTGCAAGACATCTTCGTCTTGGAGCAAGGCTATTCGCCGACCAAGATTTTGCTCAAAGACCGAGCGCTTTTGGTTTGCCTTGTGTTGTGGGCCCTGCACATTACCTCAATCATTTATGCCGGAGGCGGCTATGAGCCACTTTAGTTACCGGCGGGGCGAGCTTTCTTTAGTTGAACCAGCATAGGAACAGAGTTGATGAAAGTATCTGGTTGGGGGCGTTACCCCGTAATCGATACCAAGATGGCCTTTGTGCACTCAGTCAGCGCTCTTGAGGCTCTTTGGGCGCAAGGTGACGAGATTGATGGTGCAGCGCACAGCACCATTGCGCGGGGTAACGGCCGCTCCTATGGCGACAGTGCACTGAATACCCATCAGATCGTATCAATGATGGGTTTTAACCTGATGGAGTCCTTTGACGAAGAGTCAGGGCTATTGGTAGCGGGCGCCGGGGTACTACTCTCTGAGATTATCGATACCTTCTTACCACGCGGATGGTTTCTGACGGTCAGTCCTGGCACTAAGCTGGTGAGCCTTGGCGGTGCGGTGGGTTCAGATGTGCACGGTAAAGATCATCATGTGCATGGTTCCTTTGCTCAGTCATTGGCTTTTATCGATGTGGTTACCCCAGATCAAGGCTTGTTACGGTGTTCACCGACTGAGCATAGCGAGCTCTTCCATGCCACTACCGGCGGTATGGGCTTAACCGGTATCGTGGTTCGGGTGGGCTTGTATCTCAAGCGCGTCCCCAGTGCCTATGTCCGCCAGCAGCTGGTGGTATGCCCTGACTTAAAGTCCATCATGGAGTGCTTTGAGGCTCACGCCGAGCTGCCTTATTCGGTCGCGTGGATTGATTGTTTAAAAAAGGGGCAGCATAGCGGCCGCTCGCTCTTTATGGGGGGTGATTTTGCCTCTGTCGCTGAGCTTCAGGAGCGGGCGCCTAAGAAGGCGGCAACGCCATTTTCCTGTAAGGCGCGGCCGCTTGCCGTACCGTTAGACTTTCCGTCATTTGCGCTCAATAGCCTGAGCGTTAAGGCTTTCAACGCGCTTTACTTCAACCATGGCCGCCTGGTTAAGGCCGACAGCATTGTCGATTACAACAAATTCTTCTATCCGCTTGATGCAATTGCTCATTGGAACCGTATTTACGGCCGTCGTGGCTTTACCCAATACCAGTTTGTGATTCCGCGCAGCGAAGCTCCTAAGGCCTTGACGCAGATACTGGAAACCATCGCCGCGAGCGGTCAAGGCTCGTTCCTGACTGTGCTCAAGCTTTTTGGGCGCCAGCCTAGCTTCAAGGGCAATCTGTCCTTTCCCGAAGAAGGTTACACCTTAGCGCTTGATTTTGCGGTTAACGCTAAGCTCTTCCCACTGCTGGAGCGGCTTGACGCTATGGTCATTGAGCATGGCGGCCATATTTATCTGGCCAAGGACTGCCGCCTGTCAAAAGAGTCCTTTGCGGCCATGTACGGGGCTCGCGTTAGCGAGTTTTTAGAGATTAAGGCGCAGGTTGATCGTCACAACCGCCTATCGTCCCTGCAATCTGAGCGTCTTGGGCTCACGGTGTAATAAGCGAGATTAGTCATGACCAAACCATCAGGAATCTTGGTACTGGGAGCTGCCTCTGATATGGCGCGCGCCTGCATTCAAGCTCTGGCTCAAGAGTATAAAGGGCGGACATTTTACCTTGCCGGACGCGACCTCAGCGCTATGGAGCAGCAGGTGGCTGATTTATCCTTGCGCACTGGGTGCGCCATGTCAGCCCATCACTTTGATGCGCTCGATCCCTCTAACCATGCTGCTTTGTGGGAAAACCTCAAAGATAAGGTCGATCTGGTGCTGTGCTGTGTGGGCTTGTTAGGCGATCAAATGGCGGCACGCCATGATGTGGCTCTGGCTGAACGAATAGTGCGTACCAACTTCACGGGGCTTATCCCCATGCTGACACTGGTCGCTGATACCTTTGAGGAGCGAAAGGCGGGAACGCTCATTGTGGTGAGCTCAGTGGCGGGCGACCGCGGCCGCGCCTCCAACTATGTCTATGGCAGCGCCAAGGCTGGTTTAAGTGCCTTCTTATCAGGCCTGCGCCAGCGCCTGCATAACCACGGCGTCAAAGTGATTACCGTGATGCCGGGATTCGTTAAGACCCGGATGGTTGAGGGTATGGAGCTACCGGAAGCGCTTACCGCAACGCCCGAGCAGGTGGCAGCAGATGTTATTGCGGCGGTACGCAAGGACAAGGGCGTGGTTTACACGCGCTTTTTCTGGCGCTTCATCATGTTCATTGTCAAGAGCATCCCTGAGGGCATATTTCGCAAGATGGAACGCTTTTAGGAGGCGCCAAGATGCAGTTAATACGAGAGTGCGGGCGCTATGTCGGCGCGATTTCCTTGCTCAGCCTAATTTACATTGCCTTGGGCTGGGTGACATGGTTTGACCATGTAATGCCGGTGTATTACTACCGTTCGGTCATCTTGTTGGTCTTCGCTATGGTTTTAGCCTTTTGTGGGCTGGTGTTGCTCAGGCACAGACAGTTGCTGCACTTTGCATTCAAAGACATAGTGCTCAGCTTGTGCTTTGGCTTTTTGCTCAACTTCAGCTTCTTGTCACTGGTCACGGTCAGCTTAGACCGTAGCATTTCGGTCTATCTCATTTCTTATTTGGCTCAGCATCCCGAGGAACGCTTCTCGGCTCAAGACTTAGAGACTCTGTTTATTAAAGGCTATGTCCAAGGCCATAACGCGATAGCACGTCGGATTGCAGAGCAGATGGTGACTGGCTCTTTAGTGGCTCATGACGATGGAACTTACTCGATCTCTAAGCGCGGTCAGACCATGGTCACGCAATGGCGCGTGATCGCGCATGTTTTCAGGGTCAATAACAGCTTCCTGTACCCACAAGCCGTCGCGCTGCACTCGTCTGAAAGCCGTCCTTAACGATTTCTCTCTATCTTTTTACCCGTTACTTGCTGCGGCAAGGTGGTACCTATGTTCTCCTGTGCAAGCCGACGAAGTTTGCTCCTACAGGTCTTGATCGCGCTAGTGTTCAGTGTGGTCATTGAGCTCTTCGTTTTCAACTTCTCTTATTTTGCTGACCTCAAAAATGATTTGCCTTGGGTGGAAGTCGATCTGCCTATGCAAGAGCATCTGGGGCGGAGAGGAGTTGTACTCAACGCGCAAAACCCCAACCTCAATCTCAACAGGCCAGGGGTTGCTTTTAACTCAGTATTGATTGAGACCTGGAGTCCAGCTTCGTCGTTGGCTAAGGGCTCAGTCTATATCTCCGATCAGTCCAACCAGTTTCGCTTGGTACCAGCCAATACCTTTGAGCTCAATCCTGGGGGCGCTACCAATAGCGCCGTGGTCAAAATTGACAACCATGGTGAGGTCTACGCTCTGAGCATCCGCTTTGAGGAGCGTACTATTAGCAACGGTGTCTTGATCACCAAGATTGTGCTCAATCCGCATGAGGGAATGAGCTGGATATGGGGCCGAGTGCTATTGCTGTGGACCATCTTACTGGCCATCTTGGGCGTGGCACACTTCAAGCCGTATCAGCGCGAAATTGATTTGACGACACCGTCCTCGAAGAAGCTTCATCTTGTAGTGGGGATTACCGTATCAGCAGTTAGTCTCTTTGTATTCTTGCTCGAATGCCCGTGGTACACCAATGTGTTGGCTTTTGACTTGTTAGGTGAGACCTCCTTTATCCTAACCTCGCCGGAACATTCCTTGTTGCTGCCGTTTCCAACTACCACTGAGCAGCTTAAGACCTACGATATCTATACGCAGCTGCTTGATGCCTTCCTCAAAGGCCAGTTCAATATTGACTTGCCCGTTGACCCACGCTTGCTCAGCCTCACTAATCTCTATGACATTAGCGCTTGGATCAACAGCACCAACTACTGTTGGGACCTCTCTTTGTACGAGGGCAAGTACTACGCTTACTTTGGCATTGCGCCGCTGTTCCTGATTTACTTCCCGGTTTATTGGCTTACCGGAATGGTTCCAACCGCCGCTTTGGTGTGTGGGGTCTTCAGCTTCTTGGGTTGCTGGGCATTTACTTGGGCGCTTTATGTTTTAGGGCGGGTGCTGCGTATCCGCGCCAATCTCTTGATAGTGTTCTTGACGGAGGTGGCGTTGGTCTTTAGCTCAATGGTGTTCTTTATCCAGATTTCCCTGAGCTCGTACCACTTCCTCTACCTCATTTGCTTCCTGTTCTTTTCTTTGGCCGTTGCTTGTAGTTATGGCTTGTTGATTGATCCTGAGCGCATTAATCGCAAGCGGATTTTGCTCTTGGTGCTGGGTATTGCGGTGCCATTTATCGTCATGTCGCGCCCGCACGCTTTACTCTACGTCTTGATGCTTTGTGCCGTGCCGCTATTTGGGTACTTTAAGGCGTTGCCAAACCACCTCAAGCGCTGTCAGCAGGCTGCCTTCTTAGCAGTTCCATTGTTGGCGGGAGCTTTGTGGGTTATGTGGTACAACTATGCTCGCTTTGGCTCCATCTTTGAGTTCGGCATCTCCTATCAGCTGACTTTTGTAGACTACACGTCTTACGATACCGGCTATTTCTGGGAAAAGCTTCGTAATGCGGTTTTCCACTATTTCATTGAGCCAATTGGGCTCTCGCGAGAGTTTCCATACTTTGTGCTCAAGACCAATCAGTACTTAAGCAATGGTAACAATCTCTATCTGGCCGGGCGGGTCAGCCTATTCTCGTTCCCGATTTTCATGTTGCTCTTCTTGATCTTCTTCAAGCACGAACACCAAGATAACAGTCCAGCGGGGCTAGGCCTTGTGAGCGCAAGTAACAAGGGGATTATCGTGACTCCAACAGAGCGTTGGCTCAAGATCTTGCTTGGCATTACCACGCTTTGCGTCATCGCGGTGTCCTATGGCATTTACACCCGCATTGGTACAGTTGGGCGCTATCTGTTTGACGTCATGCTGCCGCTACTGTTCTTTGCTTTTGTGATTATCACAACTAGGGTGCACTATCAACGAGGTTTAGCAGGACAAGCCTTATATTGCCTGACCTGTTATTGGCTCATCAAGTCCATCGTGATGGGCTTCTTCTTGATGTTTGGTGAACCGGAGTACCAGCTGTTCCAAGGCCTTAATCCTGAGGCTTGGCTTTACCTCAGGGCTATGTTTTCACCGCTGTCATTTAGCGCTTAGCTGGGCTTGAACCTTGCAAGCGCTAAGACCAAGCTACGCTTGCTTTAAAGGCTCTGTGTTGGTTAAAACTTTTGTCCGTTTAACAGCATCATGGCTTGCGCTTGGATTGTTGGTGCGCTCAGAGCAATAACAGCTCGCGCCAACGCTTCGGTGGGAACACTCGCGCGTGGTGAGCTGCACCATTGCCCGCGCTCGGCCCACGGCAAGTACTTGGGGTACATCACCGACCTGCCCGACACCCACTACGTGGATCTGCTGCACTACAACGCTCAAGAGCTGCGCGAGCGCCTCAAGATCTTCTATGAGATTCCATACACCCAAGCCTGCGACCACTGTGGCTTTGCCGATGGCCTCAAGCTGGTTGATTGCGCGATTCAAGTTGAGCGCACTAAGCACAAGAAGGGCAAGGGCGGCACCCCAGTTGAGGGCAAACGCCAGTAGCCACTACCTTTAGTCCCGCGCCATTTGATCGGCAGCATTAGCTCTACGTCATTGGCTTGGGGCGCTCTATACTGCGTCGGGCGGCCGGGGGCGCGCTCTGGGCACTATAACCTTGGGCGCAAAGCTCCAGCTTCAAGGCGCAACCGACCTTCAGACTTTTTCCGCCCTCCACTGCTGCGAGGGCCTCTTTACCTCAATTTCCGCGCGAGGTTTCAGCTTATGAGTCGCTCTAAGCGTCGTAACCAAAATCAGGCTAAAAACACTACCCCCCCCCATAAAGCAGATAAAATAGCTAGTCCAAACACCGCGGCAGCGGCAGCTGTTCCGACTGAGATTGCGCAGCGTCTGGCTTATGCCGATGCGGTAGTAGCGCAGATTGCCGATGGCGCCGGTCATACCACGCCCGTAACCGCCGCTCAATTTGGTCACTTCGTCAAAGACCATTACTCCAAGCTCTTCCATCCTTGGGCCTTGGACTTCCAAGAGTACCAGCGTCAGCACGTCATGGCCGAGGTGGTTGATAAGCTCAAGGCCGGTTTAGATGAGCTCTCCTGCCACTACATCGACCACCACATCAAGATCATGACCATGGCGTCCTTAGGCGGTGACGTCTTGTTCAAGAACGATACGCTGCGCACCCCAGAGGATTTTCGGTTAATTGCTCGCACCCAAGAGGCGGTGGCGCAAGGTCAGCCCCCTTTTCTCAAGCAAGTTAATCTTGAGTGGAGCAGCAGCTACGTCGGGCGCTATGGCATGTATGACTTGCCACCTGCCGTTTTGCAGCGCGTCAACGGTAAGGCCGTAATCGATGGCGGTGGCTTTATCGGTGATACCTTAATGCTGTTCCGTGACCTGTTCCCGCAGTCAATCAAGTACAGCTTTGAACCGGCTCAAGGCAGCTATGACTATATGTGTAATCTGCTCAAGGACGATATCGCGCAAGGCACGCTCAAGGCGTTCCATCAGGCCCTAGGCTCTAAGGCCGGTCAGCTGCGTTTGAGCATGCCCATGGCCGGTGGCATCAACGCTGCGTCCTCGACCCGCTATGACTATCACCAAGAAGGCCTCTATGAGGATGTTGAGATGGTCTGCATTGACGATGTGGTCGCGCAGCACGGACTTGAGGTCGGTTTGATCAAGCTCGATGTTGAGGGCGCCGAGCCGGACATCATCCAAGGTGCGCTCAAAACCATTAAGGAGCAAAAGCCACTCTTGGTCATCGCCTTCTACCACCAGCCTGATGAGTTCTATGAGCTCAAGCCATTCTTGGAGAGCTTGAACCTAGGCTACAAGTTCATGGTGCGCCGCTCCGCGATCAGCATGCCGATCTCCGATGCGGTGCTTATCGCCTACCAAGACGCCTAAGCGCGTAAGCCCTGTCGGGCTCATGCCTGCACGCGGCTACGAGCGGTCCCAATGCGCGACCACAAGGGCCTCTTTCTAACAGGGCATCTGCCGTGAGGCAGATGCCCTGGTCGTCAGTAACTACCACAGTGCGCGCATGGGGTGGCGCCAAGCGGCGCAGCCTGCTGGTGGGAGCGGGCGCCTAGGCTTGCTCGTTGGTATAGAGCAAGGTGATCTTGTTGAGCACCGGTCCTGCCTCTATCTTAAAGTCGAAGACTTGCTGGGCCTTTAAGTTGAACGGAGCAGCGGTCAGGTCAATTGGTCTAAAGCCGCCTGCTACTGGAATGTCTTGGTTGTTGGCCTCAGATCTAAGCTCGTTAATATCATTGGTGATCAGAGCGTACTTGAACTTTGGCAGAATCTTGAGGAAGTTCTGGATATAGGCATTGGGCAGGTGCTGGAGCACATCCTTGCAGATCAAGAGGTCAGCCGGTTCAATGCGCTCAAAGTCGCCATCATAGAGGACAAACTTGATGTGGTCTTTTTGGTAGTGCTTGGTGTTTTGCTCAATGACGATGGATGATACGTCATAGCCGGTGTACTGCACTGAGCTTAGGTCCATCAGGCGGGTAAACTGCCAATCGCCGCAGCCTGCGTCCGCGATGGTTTTGATCTGGTGCACAGTAAGGAAGTCTTGTAAGAATTTGCGATAGCCGACCGTGGCTTGCGGTAAGGAGCCAGCGCCACTGCCGCAGCCCCAGCGATTGACGCTGTAAATGGCGTCAAACTGCTTGCCCAAGTTGTCCTTGTCGAAGCTTTGCAGGAAGTAGTTGGCGGTACGAGCTTCAAGGCAGAGCTGCTCATAGTACATGTTCTCGATGTAGCCATCGTAGATCGCATCGAGGAGCTTTTCGCACTTGACCACAAATTGACCAATAAAGCGGGTCAAGTTGGCGCAGAGCTCTTCAAGCGGAGCTTGGGGCGAGAAGTCGAGCTTTACTGCGGCGCTAAACTCATCGCCGTTGAGGTGCAGCGCGATGCCCGGAATGCAGGCAAAGTAGTCCTTGCCCCAGAGCAAAAAGCGCAGATTGTTATGAGCCGTGCTTTTATAAGTAACAGTAATAAAACTATCTTGATCTTGATTAACTAGAATACCCCCCCATTGGTATTACTAAAGTGAATGGAATTAGGGTAAATGGTGATCGCGTTTTGAGCCGAGGCCATTAAGTGGTGGGGTAAGGCGGTAGCAAGAGCTGCTGACAGGTGCTGAATCAAGGAGGTCATGACGGAAACTCAGGTTGGCACAAGAGATGTGAAGACAGAAGACAAGCAGGGATCTTAGAGCAGCGCCTTTAGG
>DXIF01000004.1 GCA_019113025.1 Candidatus Anaerobiospirillum stercoravium
AACAATCTGAGCGGAGGCTGTGCTGAGGCTGAACGGAGGCTAAGATGGGACTGTGCGAAAACTGAGCTGAGGTTGAACGCAAGTACAGAACAGTGGATCCGATCTGGGGTGACAGAGCCGGTGGTGGTGACAGTTACGCCCGCGACACGGCGGCGCTCGCCGCTTTGCTGCGGGTTGAGCCTTGCTCTTGTGCGTCGCTCTTATGCATTGCTTTTGATGCGTTGCTTTTGATGCATTGCTCTTTATGCGTTGCTCTTATGCGTTGCGTCCCGCGCTTAAACTGGTATGCTAGTGGGCTCGGGCCGCCGCACTCTGCGTGACAGGCCCAGGTTGTTTTGCAAGATGAGGCCAAGCTGCAAGGCTCAACTTATGGGGCTAATCCCGCCTAAGCGGGGAGTAAATCCCCAGGTGGATGCAAGGCGGATGCTTTGGTCGTGAGCTTAAGCTGTGAGCTCTGAGGTTTGTTTTATGACCACGATTCGTGATGTGGCGCGTAAGGCCAATGTCTCTGTGGCGACGGTGTCGCGCGTGCTCAATGGCTCAAGTAAAGTCAGCCAAAAGTCCAAGGATGCAGTGCTCGCCGCGCAAAAGGAGCTGGGCTTTTACTTAAACGCCAACGCCCGGGCCCTGGCGCAGCGCGACAGCCATACCATTGGCATTGTGGTCAGTGATGTCTCCGACCCTTACTTTGGAGCAATGGTGCGAGCCTGCGATGACGCCATCCATGATAAGGGCTACAACTTGATCGTAGGCCAAGGCCATCACAACGACGCCCGCGAGCGCCGCGCCATTGATGATCTCATTTCCTACCAATGCCGCGGTTTGATTGTCCACGCCTTAGCGCTTGATGAAGACACGCTGCGCTCCTATCTTGAGACCGTGCCCTATATGGTCATGATTAACCGCGTGGTGCCCGGCTACGAGAGCCGCTGCTTAGCCTGCGACAATTACCAAGGCGAGCGTCTCGCGGTAGACGAGCTCATTGCCCATGGCCATCGTAAGATTGCCTATATCAATTCCTGCCACTCAATCTTAGACGCCCAAGAGCGCTTGCAAGGCTATATCGACTCGCTCCAAGCCCATGGCATCAAATACGATCCTAGATTGGTGTTCTCAGGCGAGCCGTCGCTTGAGGGTGGCGCAAGTGCCGCGCACGAGCTGCTTAAACACTTAAAGCCCAAGCATGACTTTACCGCAGTCGCCTGCTACTCCGATGTCATGGCCGCAGGTTTAATGGGCACCTGCCATCACCATCAAATCCGCATCCCCGAGGACATCTCAATCACCGGCTTTGACAATCTGTTCTTAGGCAAATGCCTCATCCCCAGCCTCACCACCATCGATAACCCCGTCAAGCTCATGGCCGAAGAAGCCATCGCCCGCTCCTTACAGCTCTATGAGGGTCTCCCCATTGCCCCGCCCCATCGCATCGACGTCAGCTTAATTGCGCGCGACTCAGTGCGCGATATCAATCACGATGAGGCCGCGCAGTTCATCCCGCTGTGGTAGCGCCGCCCCGGCGCTCAGGGCGGCGCGCTGAGGATACCGCGCCTGTACTTGCCTCCAAATTGCACCCTTACAAGTTGCGCTCTGATGTTGCGTGGGGTAAAAAAAGCTTGTGCTACAATCGACCTATAACTCCGAGGGGCGAACCATCGGAGCTATAGGCACTGGCGCTTATGGGGCCCAAGATGTGCCTGAGCGTTGCTTTGTTTGAACCCTCTTTATTTTTGACTTTGGACTGGAGCTGACCATGGCCAAAATGAAACTCCATACCTCCTATGCTGAGCGCACCAAGCAAGGGCGCCAGACCGCGCGTAAAATCAGCTGGGGCGAGGGCGTGACCGAAGGGATCGAGTTTAATAAGAGCATGCTCCATTACAGCTTTTGGAGCGCGTGGCTGGCAGCAGGCCTGCTCTGGCTCTTGGTCACCATTCTGCCCCACCGGGCGTTAGTGGGCCTTGGTACCATGATCGGGCGCCTGATGCACCGCTGCTTGAAGGGACGGCGTTACGTGGTCAGCCAAAATCTCAAGCTCGCTTTTCCGGAAAAGAGCGAGGATGAGCGCTCTTCTTTAGAGCGGCGCATCTTTGAAAACGCCGGCATCGCGGTCTTTGAAACCGGCATGGCGTGGTTTTGGTCCGATGAACGCGTTAAGCGTCTGCTCATCATTGATGATAAGGAGCTGGCCGCCGCGCGCGCCCTAGGTGCGGCCAATACCCGCACCATCGCCTTTACCTGCCATATGGTGACCTTGGAGTTAGGCGCCCGCCTCTATGCGCTAGCCATTAAGCCTGGCATCGGCGTCTATCGCAGCTCTGACCACCCAGTGTGGGAATACATCCAAGTCAATGGGCGCCTGCGCTCGAATCTGGCGTTGATCGATCGCACCGACGTGCGCTCCATGGTCAAAGCGGTGATGAAGGGCTATCCGATTTGGTACGCCCCTGACCAAGACTATGGTCCTAAGTCCTCGGTCTTCGTCCCCTTCTTTGGGGTCAAGGATACCTGCACGGTGACCGGCTTACATGATCTGGCACGCATCAAGGGGGTTAAGGTTCAGCCTTTCTGGCTGATCCGCGAACAGAAGGGCTATCGCATGCGCGTGCTTACGCCCCTAGAAAACTTCCCAACTGAGGACGTGGTAGCCGATACCCGCTTGGGCAATCAATACGTCGAGCAAATGATTAGCTCCGCCCCTGAGCAATACCTGTGGATGCACCGCCGCTTTAAGAGCGTGCCCGAAGGCCAACCAAGCCGCTACCCTGAGGTCTCCTAGCAGCGCGGCCAAAGCTGCAGCGCAAGGCGGCGCGCCGCTCACTCTTGCCAAAGGGCAAGGCGCGGCTTAAGCTAAAGCTCAGCTTTTAGTCTTGCTTAGCTCACAAGGAGAGTGCCATGCCTGCTGCCATTAAGCCCTACGCGCCGCGTAAGCTGCTTGCGCTGAGCGCTGCCTTTATGTTGCTGCTCAGCGGCTGCGCTAGCGATCAAGCGCATTACGCCGCGCAGGTCAAAACCGTGCTGCCTAGCGACGTGGCTGGTTGTAGCTTAATTGGCCCAGTTGATACCGGCGCCCGCGCCACCATCGAAAATGCGCGCTTTGACCTGCAAGTTAAGGCGGGGCAACTGGGGGCGAGCCACTTAGTTGAAACCTACGCCTACGCCCGCCCGATTAATCGCCTCTCGCGCGATATGATGGGCATCGCCCTCTCTGGACGAGCCTACCTGTGCCCAGAGGGCGTGGGCCCTACTCAGTCCAATCCTGAGGCCTACCAAGTGCTGCCCTATGACCTACCGCACCCTGAAGTCAACAACGACGATCCGTTCTATCACCTGTTCTACTAACCACAGCGCAGCGGCCGGGCGCCGCGCTCTTGGGGCGCGTTCTGGGACCGCACTATTGGGCCGCGCTCTGGGAGCGCGCTCGTGGGCCGCGCGCTGAGCGCCCCCAGGGCGCCTGCTACGACTAAAACGATGACGCCCGCGCCTGACAGCGCTTCGCCCCGCTTGGATCCTGTGAGGTGTTATGACCTATACCAAAGTAAACCCAGCCATCAGCTGCCGCCGGGTGCGCTCTTGGCTGAGCAGCAGTGCACCTCAACGCTTAAGCGCTAACCTCGCGCTGTGGCAAGACTACTTAACGCAGCGCGCCCAGCGCGCCGCTGAGCCCACCTGCCAAGCGGCCGCCGCAAAATTAGCGCAAGCTCAATGGCAGGCGGCAGAACAAAACGGACAACGCCACCCCGAGCAACAACCCGGCCCCACCCACTATATCCAGCGCGTGTGCGAGCGCATGAGCGAGCACCCCGAAGAAGTCGCAGCGATGCTCGCCACGCTCAACGATCCGGACGCGCCCGCGCGGGCGCGTGACCGCGCGCAGATCTTGCTCACCGCCAGCGCCCCCAATATTGTGAGCTGCTATCAGGTCGTCAAGACCTTAGGCTGGACCAAGCCCCGCATCATGCGCGCGATCAAGCGCTATTTAAGCGCAGGGCTTGAGGGCATCTACGCCGATGCGCCGCGCAGCGGACGGCCCAGCAAATTCACCCCTAACTTAATGGTGCGCTTGCTGGCCTTGCAGCTCTTTACCCCAATGCAGCTCTTGCAGCAGGGCTTGCTCTCAGGCTGGAGTCAAGCTTTAGCCCGGCGCTATCACTGGGTCGATGGGGTGTTAGCCGCGCTCTTAGCGCTCACGGCGCCGAGCGTGGGCACCTACCAGCGCCGCCTCAATCAAGTCGAGGATGGCTTAAGCTATGAGCTCTGCCCTAATCCCGACCGCGATTACGTGGGCAATTTGCTGCGCGTTGACTTACTGCGTCAATTTGGCACGGCCATGGGCTACGAGGTCTGGCTCTATGATGCCCTGACCTACACCCGCGATGGCAAGCTCAGCTTTGCCCACAATGGTAAGGTTCCACCTGAGAGTGGCGATTTAATGGTCTTGGTGCAGCCGCACAGCGGCAAGATCGCCGCCACCGTGGGCCATCCGGCCAGTAGCAGTGAGCTTGATGACTTGATCGCGCAATTGCTGGAGGCCAAGCCGCAAACAGAGCCAGCTTCCAGCGAGGACATCTTTGCCGTGCCCCAAGGCGTCAGCGCTATTGGCGCGCGCCGCCGGGCCGAGGCCCAAGCGGCCGCCGCGGAAATCGCCCAGCGCGAGGCGCAGCTGTTAGCGGCGCAAGTGGCCGCCGGTCAAGCCAAGCACGCCACCCGTAAGGCCGCCGAGGCCGCAGTTGAGGTGCTCTATGCCGACTTGATTGCCCGAGCTGAGGCTGAAGCCGCACGCGCTGAAGCGGCGGCCTTAGCCTTTGAAGACGCGCTCGACCAGCACTTTAGTACCTTAAACGAGGTGATCGCGCGCGAGCACAAGCAGCAGCGCTTGCGCAAAAAGAACCAGCAGCAGCTCCCCGTGCTCAGTGCGGCCGAGCAAGAGCGCGCACGCGCCAAACAAGCAGCGCGCCAAGAAGCTTTGGCCGCGGCGCGCAAGGTCGAGCAACTCAAGGCTAAGGCCCGCGCGCACGCTCAAGCGGTGGGCGAGCAAGCCGTCAGTGATGCCAGCTATGCCCATATTGAGACCGAGTACACCGAGGATGTGCGCATTGAGGACATTCTGCCCAGCTACCTTGCCCCCGAAAAGCTCAAGGTCACAGGTCTAGGTGATAAGTCACGGCAGCTGGTAATCGTAGTCGATGCCCTCTCGCCGCAAGCCCCGCTGTGGGAGCAGGCGCGGACGCGCTATCCCCAGCTGGAGATTATCTTTGCCCCGCAGCTGGCCACCGGCATGAGCCCGCCCCAGCAGGTCTTTTACCGCTTGGAGTCGCTCACCACCAACGTCACCTTCTATGGCTTAGAGCAGCTAGAGCAGCTTCTGCGCGGTCAGATCGCCTACTACAACCTTGACTTCAACCGCCGCCCTTATCCGTGGGAACTCAATGCCCTGCAGCTTCTCAACCGGCGCATTTACACGGCCGTCTGGGGCCAGCGCAACTTAAAGGCGCTCGATCAGATCATGCTGGAGTTCAATGATCTCAAGTACGAGAGCGCCCAGCAAGCCGAGCTCAAGCTTGATACTTGGGCGACCTATCGCCACTTGCGCAAGGTCGTAACCGCTCAGAGCGCCTGGGGCTACGAGGGGCTACCTTTAATTGACCTAGAGGCCAAACAGGCCTTGGAGGCGCGCCTGAGCGAAGGCTTAGCGGCCACCCCGCCCTTTGCCCATATTCCCCTTTCTGAGCGCGCGGCGCTGGGCTATAGCGTGGCGCACCCCGAGCTGTTAAGTGCCCCCGTGCGCGCGGCCTACCAGTCGCCCCAGCAAGCACGCGCCCTCTTGACCTTACTCAAGCAGCGCGTACCCAATCAGCCCTATCACCCGACGCTCAAGGAGCTGCGCGAGAGCTAAGCGCCGGGGCGCCCCAACGCGATGCGCTGCAACGCTCTGCGGCGCACCGCCCGCCCCACCTGCCCCACCTAGTGGGGCGGGAGCCTGAGCGGGCACAAGTTAGACCGTGCTGGCCGGTAAGGCGCCTGAGTGTCCGGCGCTGTTAGGGTTAAAGCGTGCCGCGGCGTCCTTGAAGATGGCATCAAAGATGGCCCCCACTTGGTCGCACTCAACCGGGCGATCGCTTAAGGCCACGATGCGCGGCAAATTGGCGAGGCTGACCCGGTGATAGCACTCGCGGATCGCAAGATAAGCATGCTGCAAGGCATCGCAGGTGGCCTGATCCAAGATCTTGAGGCGCGCGCACTCATCGAAGATGCGCATATTGTCTGACCACAACACCATGTCCGGATGCTTCGGGGCCTCGCGCAAGAGCAAGTATTGCGCGATGAACTCGATGTCGACCATGCCACCGCGCCCTTGCTTTAAGTCAAAGAGCTTGTCGGAGCTGCGATCTAAGTAGTTACGCATCTTCATGCGCATGGCATAGACATCATCGCTGAGCTTCACTTCATCGCGGGGGGTGCGCAGCACCTCATCGCGCACGCGGTTAAAGCCCTCGATCACGCGCTGCGAACCGGCTACGGCGCGCGCGCGCACCAAGGCTTGGTGCTCCCACGTCCAAGCGCGGTTCTTTTGATAGAGCTCGTAGGCGGCAAGATCACTCATGAGCACGCCTGAATCGCCGTCCGGGCGCAAGCGCATATCGAGATCATAGAGCACGCCACCGCTCATGCGCGTGGTGCACAAGTGCATGAAGCGCTGAACAAAGCGCTGGTAGAACATGGCCGCCGACACTTGGTGGGCGCCCGTGTCATCGGTGCCCGTGGTCATGCCCTCATTGGCCTCACGAATGAAGACCATATCAAGGTCGGACTTGTAACCCAGCTCAATGCCCCCTAACTTGCCATAGGCAATGATGGCAAAGCCCGGGTCTTGCGGGTCGCGATCCAGCGGCGCGCCATACTTAGCCACGGTCTGGCGCCACGCTAACAGCGAGACCTCCCGCAGCAAGGCCTCGGCCAGCCACGTCAAGGAGTCGGAGATCTTCATCAAAGGCAGACTCTGGCTCTGATCGCTCATGGCGATGCGCAGCACCATGATCTTCTTGAACAGGCGCAGCTCCTCCATCTGCTCCTCTAAGTCCTCGGGATCGATGCGCAATAAGCGCTCGTTGATCCACGCCAGGTACTCTTCAGGACGCGGGGGCTTTTGGAAGTAGCGCGGCGCAATCAGCTCGTCTAGCAAGATCGGATGAGCTGAAATCAAGGCGCCGGCAAAGTCATTGCCGTCCAGCAAGGCCAAGAGCTTTTGGCAGGTGCCATCGTTTTCGACCAAGAGCTGCAAGTAAGTGGTGCGCAGTGCGACCTTTTCAATCAGTACTGCCACTTTTTTAAACAAGGCCGGAGCATTGTGGTAGCGCGCCACGCCGCGGATGATCTTAGGCATCAGGCGCACTAAGGTCTCCCGCCCAATCGGGCCCACCGGCAGGCGCGCTAAGGTGTAATGCAGCTG
>DXIF01000067.1 GCA_019113025.1 Candidatus Anaerobiospirillum stercoravium
AGATTAGGGCGTGGGTGCTACTCAGCTTCCAAATTATTGCATCGGGCGCGCGGCTTTTGTGGTTGCGCTGACGCCTTGTGCCATAATGGCATGGGGGCCGTGGCTTAAGGTCACTGGAGGCTACCTAGGAGAGTTGTTGAGAGGTGGAGCAAGATGTTCAGATGGTTCTTTAATTTGACAACGCGGGTGAAGATGATGATCTTGAGCTTCACCTTGCTGTTTATGATCGTAGTGGTGGCAGCTACGAGCTACTTTTCCAATTTGATGAGCATTACCGCAGCTCAAGAAATTAACACGGTGCTGACGCGCTCCTACACGCGCATCAACCAGCTGCACTCGAGCCTGCGTAACTTTGACAATGCCAACATCAATTTCTTTGCCGATGTCACCTCAAGCAGCATGGACAATGACCAGTTCCGCCAGAACATGCGCTCGATGCTCGATCAGGTGATCCAAAACATCAATATCATCAATCCTGAGCACATCGGTGATTTAGAGTCCAGCGCTGAGTACGCTCAGGCGGCCCGCGCCATTAAGCAGCTCATTGCCGATGTTCCCAGCTCCTATGAGCAGGTTTTGTCCGCGCTTGCTACTAGCAGGTACGAGGCCTTGAGCGTTTACTTCAACACGGTACGACCTAATATCGGCAAGATCTACGACCACTGCTTTGCCTTGGTGGATATCCAGACCAAGTTGGTCACACGCCTAGCGTTAGATGGATCGGATATGACCATGGCTTATTTGGGCTGCATCATTGCGGCTGTGGCCGTAGTCTTGGGTTTGAGCCTCGCTTACTTTACCAGCAAGTACATCACCTCATCGTTACGTCATCAGCGCGAGATGGTGCAAGCCATGGCCAGCGGTAACTTTGACTTTGAGACGCCGCGCCATTACAGCGATGATATGGGTAATATGGTGGTCCAGCTGGGGCAGCTGCGGGCTAATATGAACAAAGCCTTGTTTGAGGTTGGGCAAACGGCCTCGGCGACCCAAGCCTCTCTAGGCCAGATCATCGATTTGTCCCATGGCATCGCGGATAAGGTCAGTGAGTGCGATGGTAAGGCAGTTAATGTGTCAGCGGCCTCGGAGCAGATGCTTTCTACGACCCAAGATATCGCCAAGAACTGCGATGAAGCCTCAAGCCTGTCCAACCAGACCAAGGATATCATCAGCGATGGGGTCAGCCATATTGAGAATACCATTGCCGAGATTCGCCGCCAGAGCGATTTGATTCATACTAATTCGCAGGCGGTCGAGAAAGTGGCAAAGCGTTCGATGGAAATTAACTCCATCGTCAGCACGATTGAGGAGATCGCGGGGCAAACCAATTTGCTGGCGTTAAATGCTGCCATTGAGGCGGCGCGCGCCGGTGAAGCGGGCCGTGGTTTTGCGGTGGTTGCCGATGAGGTGCGGGCTTTAGCCTCGCGCACCAGCGCTTCGACCCAAGAGATTGCCAACATGGTCGCTGACATCCAAAAGGATGCGCAAAATGCTGCCGTCTCGATTAATGACTCGGTTACCTCGATGGAGCAAACCAGTGAGGGCACGGTCGAGGTCGAGAACACCATGCATGAGATGATGGAGCACATTAACCAAGTTAATATGCAGATCACCCAGATTGCCTCAGCCGCCGAAGAGCAGACTGCCGCTACCAACGAGATCTCGATGCATATTCATGATATCAGTACGATGACGCGTACCGTCAACACTGAGACGCAGAGCACCACCTCCATTATTAACGAGACGGTGCACAATCTGACCGCCCTGCATGAGTCCTTGTCCTATTTCAAGCTCAAGCAATTAGCCTAGTGTGCTGGGCGAGGGCGCGCCATGCGGGGCGCGCTCCTGTGCGCTCCGCTTTGCTCGTAGGGCCGGGGCGCACGTAATAAAAGCGCACGTAATGCAAGCGCATAAGGCGTGGGGACGCACGTTAGGTGTGGCACTTAACAAGCTCTGAACTGACGGGTTCAGGGCTTTTTTTGTGGACAAAACTTATATCTTGGTCGGTTTGTATCTTGGTGGGGTTGTATCTTGGTCGGTTGGGGGCATCTTACCTTGTGGGTTACCTTGCTGGGGTGGGGCCGACGTAAGCGCAGAGCGCTTTTGGAATGTGCGGGCGCCCTCATTTTTGGGTAAATTCCGGGCGTCGCGCGCAGTTAAGGGGCTAAGTTACGTGCACGAGCTGGTTTTTGGGGCATAAAATGAGCAGTAGCGGGCATATCTCCAACTTTGGTTGGCATGAGTTGCGTTCAGGTCTAGAGCACTAAGTTTGCTTAGGTCGCTTGAGGTGCCGTCACCGGTATGGGCGTGGGCTCGAAGTAAGATAAGTCCAGCTTAGGATGAAGTCCAGCCTAGGATGAAGTCATGCTGAGGATGATTGGGGTCATGCAAGTAAGGGTAAGCTGATGCTTGTGCGCCCCAACTGACTGATCTGACTGATGCTGCCTGATAAAGGTAGTGCCTTGCAGGCCCTAGGGCTTGGTTGGACCTACCAGTGCTCGGGAGAGATGAGGTAGAGATTAATGTTTGGATGGTTTTACAATCTGCAAACCAAAGTGAAGCTGATGATCTTATCCTTCACTTTGTTGGCCATGATCGTTGTTGTTGCGGCGACCAGTTATTACTCAAACTTAATGAGCATTACTGCGGCTCAAGATATCAATACGGTGCTGACGCGCTCCTATACGCGCGTGAACGATTTGCACGTGGCGATGCGTAAGTTTGATAACGATAATATCGCCTATTTGTCAGGGCAGGCTACGATCAGCGTCGATCAGTTTAACCGCCAGATGAAGGCTGAGCTTAATACCGTGGTTCAGACTATTGAGGTGATGAACCCCAACCGCATCGGTGATTTGCCCTCCAGTCCTGAGTATGCTCAGACCATCAACGACATTAAGAACTTAGCCCGCACGCTGCCGCAAATTTACCAGAATTTCACCACGGTGTTAGAGCGCGATCGCATCGAGGCGTTACGCGCTTATTTCGATCGGGTCCGTCCCATTGTCGGTCAGATTTACTCAAATTGCTTTAGCTTGGTCGATGCCCAAACCAAGACGGTAGTACGCTTAGCTTTGGATGGCTCGGACATGACGTTAGCTTACTTAGGCTGCGTCATTGCCGCGATTGCCGTAGTGATTGGCGTCGTGCTCTCGATGTTCATCAGCAATTACATCACTACCACCATTGCCCGTCAGCGCAACTTTGTCTATGAAATGGCCAATGGTAACTTCGACTTTGAGATTCGCGACTACTACCGCGATGACCTGGGCCTTATGATCGAGCGCATGAAGAGCCTGCGCGACAATATGAACAAGGCCTTGTTTGAGGTCCAGCAGACCGCTTCGGCCACTCAAGATTCTTTAGGCCAGATTATCAATCTGTCCCACGGTATTGCCGAAAAGGTCAGCGAGTGCGAAGGCAAGACCATCAATGTCTCGGCCGCGTCCGAGCAGATGCTCTCGACCACCCAAGACATCGCTAAGAACTGTGAGGATGCGTCCAATCTCTCCAATCAGACCAAGGACATCATCTCCAACGGCGTTAACCACATTAAGGACACGATCGCCGAGATTCGCCGCCAGAGTGATTTGATTCACACCAATTCCTTAGCGGTCGAAAAGGTCGCCAAGCGCTCGTTGGACATTAACTCGATCGTTAGCACGATTGAGGAAATCGCCGGGCAAACCAATCTGCTGGCCTTAAATGCCGCCATTGAGGCGGCGCGCGCCGGTGAGGCGGGCCGCGGCTTTGCCGTGGTCGCCGATGAAGTGCGCGCTCTGGCCTCACGTACCAGCGCCTCGACCCAAGAGATTGCGGACATGGTGGCGGACATTCAAAAGGATGCCCAAAGTGCCGCAGGCTCGATCAACGACTCGGTAAGCTCGATGGAGCAAACCAGCGAGGGCACGGTCGAAGTTGAGAACACCATGCATGAGATGCTCGAGCATATTAACCAAGTTAATATGCAGATCACGCAGATTGCCTCAGCGGCTGAAGAGCAGACCGCGGCCACCAACGAGATCTCGATGCACATTCACGATATTACCGGCATGACGCAGCAGGTTAACACTGAGTCGCAAAGCACTGAGGCCATCATTCACGATACGGTCGAGAACCTCAATGCGCTGCACAACTCTTTGTCCTACTTTAAGGTCAAGAGCTTAGCTTAGTTTTCTCTACCTCGAGGCAAGTACTGCTTGCCCCAAGTATTCAAAGCTCTGGATGAGGCCGCAGGCGCTTAAGGTGCGCGGCCCCGTTCAGGGCTTTTTTATTGGCGCGCGGCTGCCTCAAAGTGGGCCGTTGGTGCACAGTCCTTGTGCGTTGTCCGTCCCCATTGGGCCTTGCTAGGGCAAGGAGGTGCCCTGGGCAGGCTGCGTGCTAGCATGAAAGCTCATTTGGGGCCGGGCCCGCGTTGGGGGTGCGTTTAAGCACACCGTCAGTGCGTTTAAGCACGCAGTGGTGCGCTCAGCACGCTGTGAGTGCGCTCAATACGCTGTGGTGCGCTCAGTGCGCTCAGCACGCAGGCAGTGCGCGTTAGCGTGGCGTACGGGCAGCTGCACCGCGTCAGGCCGGGCTGGGGTTTCACCGGTAACAGGAGAGCTAACATGGGCGATGAGAATCAGTTGAGTGGTCAAGAGTACTTGCGCAAGATCTTGTTGGCGCGCATTTACCCTGTGGCGCGCTTAACGCCGGTTCACAAGCTGGACAATTTGGCTGAGAAGCTGGGCGTGGGCAAGATTTTCTTAAAGCGCGAAGACTACCAAACGGTACACTCCTTTAAGATTCGCGGTGCCTATAACAAGATTCGTCAGCTCTCCGCCGACCAATTAGCTTGCGGTGTCGTCACCGCCTCCGCCGGTAACCACGCCCAAGGCGTAGCGCTGTCGGCTAAGGACTTGGGCATTCGTGCGGTGATCGTGATGCCTAATACCACCCCTGACCTCAAGGTCGATGCGGTGCGGCGCTTTGGCGCTGAGATCGAGCTTTATGGCGAGAGCTTTGATGAGGCCTATGCTCACGCCAAAGAGCTGGCACGCGCTCAAGGCTTAACCATGGTTCCGCCCTTTGATGATCCTGATGTCATTGCCGGTCAAGGCACCATCGCCCATGAGCTCTTGGGCCAAATCAACGATATCGATACCGTCTTCGTGCAAATCGGCGGCGGCGGCTTAGCCGCCGGCGTGGCCGCCTATATCAAGAATCTGGTACCGCGCATTAAGGTCATTGGCGTCGAAGCTGAGGGCTCAGCTTCGATGAAGGCGGCTTGTGAGCATGGCGCTCCAGTGGACATCGGCTTTGTCTCGCACTTTGCCGATGGTGTGGCAGTCAGCCTCGCCGGCAGCGAGACCTTTAGACTGTGCAAGCAGTACTTGGACGATATCATCACCTGCTCTAACGATGAGATCTGCGCGGCGATGAAGGATATCTTTGATGATACCCGCGCCGTAGCTGAGCCTAGTGGCGCTTTGTCGCTGGCGGGTCTTAAAAAGTATGTGCGCGAGCACAAGATTTCCGGGGGCAACCATGTGGCCATTCTCTCGGGCGCTAACGTCAAGTTCCACACCTTGCGCATGGTCGCAGAGCGCTGTGATGTTGGTGAGATGACCGAGGGCATCGTGTCGGTCGAAATCCCAGAGGTTAAGGGCTCGTTCTTAAAGTTCTGCGAGACCATCGGCAACCGCCATGTCACCGAGTTTAGTTATCGCGTGCACCATGCCGATAAGGCCCGTATCTTTGCCTCAATTGAATTGAGCAATGGCGAGCGCGAGTTAAAGGAAATCTCCGCTTCCTTAGAAAACGCAGGCTACAAGGTCACTGACTTGACTAAGGATGCCCTGGCCAAAGATCACATCCGCTATATGATCGGTGGGCACTTAGCCACTGGTGAAGCCGAGCGTCTGATCTTATTTGAGTTCCCTGAGACCAAGGGCGCCTTAAACGACTTCTTAACCAAGTTAGGCGGCATCTTCTCGATCTCGCTCTTCCATTTCCGCATCAGCGGCTTGGAGTACTGCTCGGTACTGTGCGGCTTTGATGTCACTAAGGGCGATCAAGCCCAGTTGGAGCGCTTCTTACAAGAGATCAAGTACCCATATCTCGACGTCACCGATAACGTCGCCTACCAGCAGTTCCTGTGCTAATCAGCTGCGGCCAGCAAATGCCTAGGCGCGGTGGGAGCGCACAATAAGCGGGGCGAGCCTGAGGGCTCGCCCCGCGTCGTTGTGCGTCGGCGCTTAGCGCATGCAGCGCCGCCAAGTGCGGCTAATACGCCACGAATTGCCCGCGGTGTCTTGCAGCACGGTGGCCGCAGTACTAAGGCCCGTCCGTTGCTCCAGCGGCAATACGGTGCGCCCCCCGCGCCCCCAGTTGATCAAGACATAGAGCTCATCAACCCCGCCGCCTTGGGGGCGCCCCACGATTTGGCGCAGCGCCCAGCCGTCGATGATGCTGACGCGCACGGGCTCATCGGGGCCCCAGGCGCCGCGCGCGTCTTGCGCGCTAATGCAGGCCCTGATGGTGCCGCCCATGCCGCCCATGCCACTCATGCTGCCCATGCTAGGA
>DXIF01000068.1 GCA_019113025.1 Candidatus Anaerobiospirillum stercoravium
CAACAGAGAGGAGTTATATGACCAAGACCATCCCATTAGCTCTGGCCCTATCCGCCCTACTGGCCTTAGGGGGCGTAAGCTGGGCGCAAGAAGCGGCACCAGTGGTTAACAATCCCGGCGGCAACTTCACCCCGGCCCTGCCGCTCAACCTTGATACCTGCGCTCAGACCGCCGCAATCTCGCAGTATCTTGACTCGATTGCTCCTGATGACGTGCAAAAGCTCAAAGAGCTGCGTAGCTACTTAGAGGGCTGCCAAAAGCTCTTGGAGGACCGCGTAGTCGTCATCAAGCAGCAAATTGAGGAAATTGAGGCCCAAGATGCCGCGGGTACCCCTGAGGCAAGCAGTAACTAAGCCCGGACATCTGCATTTGACCGCCATTTTTCATGTTTTTGCGCTAAATCCGGCCTAAATTCGTGAGTTACAACGAATCTGCAACCGTTATCCCTAGGCTTGAGGCGTTCGGAATGTTGCTCGGAGCCCTGGGCATAATGGCGCTGGAACAGGGGGGGTTAACCAGCTCCAATGTCCGCCTTGGTTAGAAAATGCAGCTCAACTGCACGATGTCAGAAGCCGCCCTACTCCCGGCTTTAATGCACAAAGGCAGCAAGCCACCCCACCTATCTTGGTCGGATCACTTGCTGCCCTAACTTAAACTAGACCTGATGCCTGAGCTTAAAGTAAGCGCTGGATGTAGCTCTGCGCTTGGCGCGCTAGGTTCAAGCGTTCAGGATCTTGATCGGCGTGCAATTGCAGATAGGTGCCTAAAGCCTCGGTGGCCTTATGAGCAAAGAGCTGGATATCGCCTTGGGTCTGCTGCGACATCTTGAACAGTTCTGAGCGCGGCAAAGCCATATTCTCATAAAGCGAGGTCAGCCCCTGCTCTTGCTTCTTATTGAACATCACAATGCGCCGCTGTTGCTCAGTCGAAGTCCGGCACATCCCGTAGTAAGCCATGCCCATGACATAGAGCGCCAAATACAAGTTTTGGCCTTCGACCTGATCGCGCATCAAGCTTAAGGCGTAGCGATTGAGATCTAAGATCAGCGCCCCCTGCGCAACGTCAAAGAGCAAAGAGTCCGGCAAATGGCGCATCCCACCAAATAAGACGTTGTTAAGGCAGGAACCAAAGCATTGCTGCTCCAAGAGCCCCGCGATGAGCTCAATCTCATTGTCAGGGTAATTGGCCGCGGCAAAGTTGCTTAAATTGGTCAGTACGTCATTGCGGAAGGCAGGCGGCAGTCCGAGCTCAAAGTTAGGCAGCTCTGAGACCGAACGGCGCTGAATGATGGCGCAGTGATAGTGGCTCTCGCTCAAGTCATTGATGAAATCCACCCACTCCCCGACCTCAAGCGGTTGCAACAGACCAAAGCCCTCGCCCTTGCCGCTGTAGCTTAAGACATCATCAGGCGTGATGTTGGCAACGCTCAGCTGCTTGCTTGGGAAGTGACAGCGCTCTAAGTAGCCTAAGATGCGTTCCCACGTGCCATCATCAAAGTGCAGCCAGAAACGGCCATTATGGGCTGAGCCGTACTTTTCCAAATCGATGCACAAGAGCAGAGCCATCAAATCACGACGCAACAGTTGGTCATACAAAGCCCGCTCTTCAGCGCTTTCTTGCGCATTAGGCGCAAAGTGGTGCTGCACCATTTCGCCCACTAACAAGCGCAACAAGCCTTCAGCGCTGACAAAGGAGCTCGAGCCCATCAAAGCATTGACTAAGAAGCCCTTAAACCCTGTACCTTGCACCATGCTCACCGCTTGCAGCTCGGCCCGTTGCGCGGTGCTTAAAGTACTCTCATCGCGATTAGCCCAGCGCGCTAAAACTCTTTGCCGATAGTGCTCAAAGACCTGCGCCCGCACCGCAAAATCATGCTTGGAGCGCACCCAGCCCGAGGCGGTCAAACGCGCCTGGATCAAATCAAGTGGTACTTGATCTGTGTCCTGATCATCAGCCTTAGTCTCAGCTACCGCCGCATGTTCCTTGGCATGATCCTGGGCATGATCCTGGGCATGCTCCTCTACTTTGAGCTCCTCTCGCGGCCCGCCCTCGGCTTGATGTTGGGGTTCTTGCTTTTGTTGCTCTGCTTGAGCTTGGCGCTGTGCCTCTTCGGCCTCTTGTACCGGTTGGGCTGCTTGCGCCGGTCGTGCCTCCTCGGCCTGACGCTGCGCATCCGCCGCCTCACGCTGAGCTTCTGCCGCCTTACGCTGAGATTTCTCCTCCGCCGCAAGCTGTGCCTTGAGCTGCTGACGCACCGCATCACATTGCTGTTCAAAGTCGTGCTGTGCTGGGCTCAGCTCCGTTTCGGTCTTGAGCAAAGCGATAAAAGTCGCAAAGTTGGGGGCAAGCACGCTCTTACGGAAGTCATGCGCCTGTTCAACCAGTACCACTTGGGGCTCGGGCGTGCCTTGACTATAGTCCAAGAACACCATGGAGTGGCCAAAATCAGCGCAGCCTGCGATCGCAGGCCCAATTGCAGGGTAGCCCCACTTTTGCACCATAAAGGCGGTGCCAAATTCGCCACACAGCGACCAAGGAGTGGAACCGCCAATACCAAAGATATTGGTCAAGCTCACTACTTTAAGCTGCGGCTGCAAGCCTTGCGACAGCATAGCTTGCAGCTCTTCGTTACTTTGCGGCACCACCACATAACGGCGCTTGAGCAAACCACCATTTTGGGTGCGCGCCAGCTGCACGTAGCTGCGCGGCAAGGTGTAACCTAAGGCCTGCTCCACTCCATCAATCATGGCCTTAGTGAGCGGCGGGGCAACATAGCTGCGCAGAGCTTCTTCACTACAGTCTTCATTGGCCCAGAGATCTGAGGGCACGGCAAAGGCTTCTTGCTCCGCCATAATTCGCTCCTTGTAATGATGTTGACCCAAAGGGGAGATAGCTTAGCGCCATCAGCTCGCGCCAACTCCCGCGGTTACTGACGATCTCAAATAGCCCGGCAACAAGTTGAACTTGCTGTCGGAGGGACGTGCCTTAATGGAATGGCGTTAATTGAGATCGTAGCTGTAGTGCGCAACCAAGTTGTCATCTAAGTCACGCAGCTCAATACGATCCTCTAAGATCAAGCCAAAACCGGCCTTGGTGCCGCCTTTAGGCAAGGTGGTCGAGCCTGGATTGATGTTGATAAGGCCGTTAGGCTTCATAAATATACCCGCGACATGGGTATGGCCTGAGAGCACGATATCGCCGTGCTTTAGCCCCAGCTTATCGCGCAGCTCATTGGCGCTAGAGCCATCACCACTATCAATCTTGTGCAGATGACCGTGGGTTAAGAAGATGCGTTGCACGCCCCGAGCTGTAGACACCAAGAGGTAGCCATAAGGGGCGTTGCAGGGGAAATTGAACATCATGGAGTCAACTTCGCTGTCGCAATTACCGCGCACCGAGATGATCTTGGTGTTCATGGCGTTGAGCAACTGCGCCACCTTGGGCGGCTCATAACTCTCTGGTACCTTATTGCGCGGACCGTGGTTAAGCAAATCACCTAATAGCACCAAGTAGTCACACTGGTACTGGTCAAAATAGGTAAGTGCCTGACTCAGCTCGTCTGCGCCACCATGAATATCAGAGAGCACCAAATAACGCATAACATCCGTCCCTTATCTTGCCTGCAGCTTGAACCTAAGGCGCAACGCCTCAAGCACAGTTCTAGCTTAGAGCAGGCAGGAACAAAAGCGCAAGCTCAGTGCCGGTAAAAGCGCATGCACTTGCAATCTTGATACTGCGCGCGCTGTACCAGAACCCCAACGCTAACAAATAACAATATGGAGGCAAGTCAGGCGTTTTCAAGGTGCAGCGCCCCATCGGGACTAAACCCGGCGGGCAACGAGGCACCGCCCAAACACGGCGCAAGCTCGGCGCCTGGACGTTACGGTGCCAGGACGTTGCGGCTTCAGCTAATAGTCGCTCTCGTTATAAGCGGCAGCTTGGGCGGCAGCTTGCTGACGGCGTGAATAGGTTGCCACCACGTACTCGTCGAGAAGCTTTTGCTCGCGCCGCTGCTCCTCCTTCATGCGCTTGATGCGATGCTTCTCCAGCAGAGTCTCGATAATCTTGCGCTCTTTTTGGCGGGTCAAATAGATTTGGCGCTTTTGCTCGGTGAGCATATGCAGGCGTTGCAGCTCTTGGCGCTGCTTTAAGGCAATGTTGTCGAGCTTTTCGATAAAGGCTTGGTAAGCGAGGATCTTAGTGCCACTTAAACCCATGCGCCCCTCGTTTTGCATTTCCGCAATATAGCTCATGCGGAAATCTTCCACCTGCTTAATTTGCTTTTCGTAGCTGGTGACTTGGTTACGACAAAACACCCAGTCCTCGAGCGCTTTCTCCTCGTCGGACTGCCGCTTTTCCAGCACTAGGGTTAAAGCTCGATCTGCCGCCATGTTCTAGCCTCCTAAGCCACCTTAGCCCGTGCCACTGAATGCTCAGCACGCTGTACTGTCATTATCGCAGCAGGCTGATATCTCAGGCAAATTCTAAACCAGCTTGCCCGCCATAAGCGCTTAAAAACGACAAAAGCCTGTAGCCCCCAGACGATGCTCTTAGGACTACAGGCTGGCGCTATGGGTTAGCGCAAGATACGCGGCGCGTATCCGTGCTTATTCCCATTCAATGGTTGCAGGTGGCTTGCCCGATACGTCGTAACAAACGCGCGAGATGCCATTGACTTCATTGATGATGCGGTTGGAGATACGACCTAATAACTCATATGGCAGCTCCGCCCATTTGGCGGTCATAAAGTCGATAGTCTTAACCGCACGCAAGCAGACTACGTAGTCGTAGCGACGGCCATCACCCATGACTCCGACAGAACGCACTGGTAAGAATACCGTGAAAGCTTGGCTTACTTGGTCGTACCAGCCGCTGTTGTTGAGCTCTTCCATGAAAATGGCATCAGCTTGACGCAAGAGGTCTAAGTACTCCTTCTTGACCTCACCTAAAACCCGCACGCCTAAGCCTGGGCCCGGGAAAGGATGACGCTGCACCATCTTAACAGGCAAGCCCAGCTCAACGCCGATCTTACGCACTTCATCTTTGAACAGCTCGCGCAGCGGCTCAACTAACTGGAACTTGAGATCCTCTGGCAGGCCACCCACGTTGTGATGCGACTTAATAACATGCGACTTACCGGTCTTGGTCTGAGCCGATTCTACGACATCAGGGTAAATGGTGCCTTGGGCTAAGAAGTCAACACCATCGAGTTTGCGTGCCTCATCAGCAAACACGTCAATGAAGGTATGACCAATCGCCTTACGCTTGGCCTCAGGGTCACTAATCCCCTCTAAAGCCTTTAAGAAACGCTCGGAGGCATCAGCATAGACGATGTTGAGACCCAGGCCGGCAAACATGTCCTTAACCTGCTGACCTTCGTTTAAGCGCAGTAAGCCGTTGTCAACAAAGACGCACACCAGCTGATCACCGATCGCACGGTGTAACAACAAAGCGGTGACTGATGAGTCCACACCACCGGACAGGCCTAATAAGACCTTGGACGAACCGACCTGCTCGCGAATGCGGGCAATCGCATCCTCAATAATGGCCGAAGGCGACCACAGTCCCTGTAACTTGCACACATCGATGACAAAGCGACGTAAGAACTCACCACCTTGCTTGGTGTGGGTAACTTCAGGGTGGAACTGCACAC
>DXIF01000069.1 GCA_019113025.1 Candidatus Anaerobiospirillum stercoravium
GCTCACCTAAGGCCCAAGATCGAGCTCGGTCTTGGGCCTTAGCGTCTTTGCACCAAGCAAGCCCCCACCCACTCCCCATACCCTAGGCGCAGCAGGCCCGGGGCCGTACGCACAGGCTCTTGCTTTGCGCGTGCAGGCGCACATTTTTGTAAGTCCAAGCCGGGGCGCGCGACAAAAGGCACACTAAGCGCCACCAAGTTAGCTAAAATAGAGCTATATCGTAGGTTTATTGCGCCCGGCGCTGTCTGGCGCGGGTTTGCCTCTGGAGCTTAGGTCAGAGCAAGGGGATGCAAAAGGCTAATGAGCCTTTTTTGTTTGTGCCCAAGATCGCAGTAACCGCGGTGTAAGGAGATGCGCTCTGACGGGCGTAACTTGAGCTTACTTAAGCATACTAGAGCTTATGTAAGCTTACTTAAGCTTACTCGAGGGTACTCGAGGGTACTTGAGCTGAAACGTGGGGTGACCGCTGAGGCCACCCCAGCAGTTAGGTCGACGGCGGTTAGGTAACCATGACAGATCAAAGCGCTATTCGAAAGTTCCTTTTTAGCAAAGCTATGCCTAACGGGGACATCTTCTACTACGAAGAAGAGTTCCTGATGGACATGCTCACGGGGGTCGAGCAATCCGTCGTGGTCAAGCTCGTCGGCGTCCGCAAGCAAGGACGCGGACCGATCTTGGCTTTGAGCTCCAGCGCCGTCAATAACGAGTTCGATGAGCTCACTTTGATCGGTACCCCACGCCAGCTGCCACTAAGCTCGCGCTCTGAGCTCACCATTTCCGCCGATCGCGCCCTGTCCTCAGAGCTTAGTACCCCCCTGTCCCTGTCGGACTATGAGCCCCGCGTGCGCTATCAGTTGGCGCGCCATGGCAAGGTCTTAGAGGTCGACCCTTATTACCCCGAGATCTGGGAGCATCAAGCCGAGCCGACCTTGCAGGAGATCAACATCGGGGTCAAAGAGCGCGCGGACTCCTTTGCCTCAACCGTTGACGACTATGGTTGCAGCCAACACTGCTTTGATATCACTGCCTCCGCCTCCAGCTCGCTGTTGTCCGCCCGCGACAAGCACATGTTGCTGCGCCCCCGGCAAAGCCAAAGCGCGCTGTGGGATGATCACGGTTTAGACCCCAAGCGGCGCCGCGCGATCCGCTACGACGAATACTTTGAGCAAAGTACAGAAATCCCGGCTTGGGTCTATCGCACCTTGGAGCCCGACGAGCAATTTCGCCCGGAATTAGTCGAGCTCGATCCCTTTGGCGCACCTCCCTTACGCGCCAAGCTCATGCAGCTGCCGTTAAATGCGCAGGCTAACAGCGTGGTCACCCCAGGTGCCACCGCCGCCAATAGCGATGTAAGCGATCAACAGCCGCAAGCGCAGCTAGCAGTCACCGCGGCTGCACCTGAAGCGGCCAGCATCGACAGCTCCGTCTATGAGGCTACCGGTACCACGGACTCATTCCAGTATTCACAGGATTTAGCAGCCTTTACCGGTTACTCTAACTACGCCCAGTACTACACCAAGGAAGGTCATGGCTCAGGCTTAGAGGGGCTGACCTCAAGCCCGACACGCACCGAGCGTCTGACGGGCCAAGATAGCCGTCAACGCTATAACTCCTACTCTAATCCCGCCTTAAAGGGCGATGCCGCCTTTAAAGATTTCTCGACCCCACAAGATCGCGCCCGTAGTGACTTTAAACCAGCAAAGAAAACCAGTGCGGCCCCGAGCGCGGAGCAAGCAGATAAGACGGCCCGTGCCCGGCGCCCATCAGGTGTGCCCAACGAGTTTAGCACCAATACTATGGTCTCAAGCTCGGTCAATGGCGTCTACCAGCGGCAAACGCAAGCGCCCGTGCTGCGCCCGCAGCTGATTCACCCTGAGCTTTATGAACGCAATACCATTACCACGCATAAGCCCGGCCGCACCGGCCCGCTGGCCGGATCCCAGCCGCGGCACAGCGCTGACGCCTACCGCGCCTTGGGCACCTATAACTCAGGTTATGAGACGCATGGCACTAGTGCCTTAGAGGCTAGTACCTTAGAGGGTAGTACTTTAGCCGGAGGAACCTTAGGTGGTGCCTCCCACTATGGCTATGGTGACTATGCCGGTAATTACGCGCCTAACTTCAGCGGCTCCTTTGATGCAGTCAATGGCGCCACGGTCACGGCGCCTAGCGCTGCTGCCACCTCAGGCGCCAGCGCAGCACCGGCGCGCGCTGTCACTTGGCATGAGGCCTTGGTCGCTGCCCGCGCCGGGGTGCCGACAGCCACGCTGACCCCAGATTATGTCGCCGCCTTAAAGGGCGCGCGCGCTACACAGTTGACTCAACCCCGCCGTTACCACAGCCTGTCGCATCTGCATTTACCGGCAGTTAATGCTTATATGCCCGAAGATCCGCACTATGTGCCCACCGACAGTGCCATTGCCTTTGCTGACCGCCATGCCGCTTATCACCAAGCTTATTCGCATGGCGCCTCGGTCTCGCGCTATGCCTATGGTGCTGACTTTGCCGATGATGCAGGCAAGGCGCGCCAGGCACAACTCAAGCAAGAACGTGCCCGCGCACAAAACCCACACGCCGCGGCTACAGCCGCAAATGCGGCCACGGCGGCAGCTGAGAGCCGGGCAAACTCAGGCTTTACTACCGCCTCAGAGTACTATCACCGTGGTGCGAGCTCGTGGTGGCGTGATTCGGGCTTAACCGAGCAATCGGCGCAAGAAGCCTTTAGCGAAGAAAGCTTCCATCAGGGCAAGCACGGTGCCTTTATCGGTACCCCTGAAGAATTTATCCCTGAAGAGCAAGCCCCTCAGGTCAGCACGGTACCTGCCCAACTGGTAACCACCAGTGACACAACCATTGTCACCGCGCCTGCCCCTGAGGCCACCATTATTACCGGTGAGCGTCAGCTTGGTAACCAAGCCGCTGAGCTCTATCAAAGCGAGCCTGAGACCGTCCCCAACGCTCACACCCGCATCATCTACCAAAATCCGCGTGAGGCCCACGGCTTAAGCACCAATGGCGATGAACAAGCCGCCGCCGTTGAAGCGCAGCGGGCCCAAGACAGCTTCAATGATTTAGGTGCGGTGCACCATCACCCCAGTGCGTGGTCAAGCGCGGCTCAGACCAAGACCGCGTACTTTGAGGACATCATCCCGAACCAAAGTGCTCATGGTGACTTTGCTGACTTCAGTACCGCCGATGAGCGCCGTCAGCGCGCGCTCAAGCAAGAGGTGGCCGCCGTCACGCCGGTGGTTGAGGTCCGCAATAACTACGACCACAGCGAGCAAGATCCAACCTATCGCACGCCAAAGCGCTTAAAGAACCCACAGCTGCCGACCAATGCGGTCGATGTTGCGGCGCAAGCGCGCACTAGCTCGCAAGCGCAAGGCTTCAAGCCCGCTCCGGCCGTTGCCGCCGAAGTGCCGCCGCGCCCCAGCGACTTGGAGCCTGAGCCTCAGCTCCCAGAGCCGCCGTTGCCCCAATTACACCCAAGTCCTGAAGCTAAGATGCGTCCGGCGGCCCCGGTTGATCTTGCCTCCTATCGCGCCCATACCGGTAATAGCGCCTATGCTGCCGCCGCGGTGCAAAGCGCCCGCGCCCTACAAACCAGCGCCGCGACCCCGGCAGCTGCCCCAAGTAGCGAGTACTATGGCACTTATGGCCATAAGGCTCAGTATGGGGACTTTGATGCCTACGAGGGCGAGCACACTGTTTCCGCAGCCATGGTCAAGGGCTATGCGCAACCGGCGCAAGCCCTCTCCGCCTATACTGCCATTAGCGCAGGAAGTGGTACCGGAGCTTATGAGCCGGCGCACCAAGGCACCGACTTTAGTGACTTTGCCACTGCCGATGGCTCCAAGGTCGAAGGCACGATTAAGATCCCAGTAACCAGCCTGAAACAAGCCCAGGCCCAACGCCAAGCGGCAAGTGCGCACGCAAGCGAGCTCGCATCCCAAGACGAGTCCCAGGGTAAGTCCCAGGCCGCTTTAGCTCCCGCCCCGGAAGCCGCACAGGACGCAAGTGCCCCTAAAGCTGAGGCAGGCACAAAATTAGAGCCGGAGTTAGAGACTGAGTTAGTAGTCACCCCGGTTGCCGCTGCCGCACCCGCAACTGAGGCTGAGACAGCTGCTGTTGCC
>DXIF01000070.1 GCA_019113025.1 Candidatus Anaerobiospirillum stercoravium
GCGCTCAAGGTCTGAGCTTGAGAGCTCAAACAGCAGCGGGGCTTAAGCCCCGCTGCTGTTTGAGCTCTCAAGCTCAGACCTTGAGCGCGTAGCGCTATTGGTCGAGCTTGTGGATGGTCAAAGGCGGCAGCGCCTTGACGATCTTCATGGTCTCCAGCGACACCGTGATGACGCGCAATATGAGTTTGAGGATGTAGCGCTCATCGCCCATCTCAGTGGCATAGTCGTTGTAGTCGTTTATGATGCGTGAGGCCTTGTCGACTGAGACGCCGCAGCGCTCAACAATCCAGTCGAGAGCCGACTTCTTGTTGACTACATACTCTTGGGCTTCAAGCGGGATGCCGGTAATGGTTAAGTCATCGTTGTAGATGATGACAGTCTTGTCCTTAGCGGCGTTGCCCGTCTTGCCCTTGATCTTGCCGTACTTGAGCTTGTCGACACGGTAGTCCATAGTGCTTGAGCTGGCACCCTTGGCGTACTTAAGGGTGCAGCCTGCATATGGCTCGACCTTCTCATAGTCTACATGCAGCTGAGCAAGCGCCCGCCCCGCATCCTCAAACGCCTTAAACTCGTCATAAGTGGCGACGCGCGGGATGCGCGGCAGCTCCTTTTGCAGGTTGTTGGCGTAGGTCTCGCGGTAGTCCGGGCTGTGCATGATGCCGTAGATGTAGTAAAACACGGCATCGACGTCGATCGCGGCCGCATCCTCTGGGTAAGCGGCCTTGAAGTGCTCGACCGCCTCAGGACGTATGGCGTCGATACGCTCATAGCCGTTGACCACTACGCCAGAGATTGAGACGGTCTCAGTCTCTTCCAGACCGGCCATCAGGCCACCCGCCGCACTGGCAGACGCGGCTGAGCCGACCTTGCGGTACAGGTAGCGCGGGAAGCATTGGGCCCCAGCCTCCATGGAGTTCAGATCCATGATGATTGAGCTCATGAGGCAGGAGAAGCTCTTGGAACCGACACCACAGGCACTTATCACCAAGTTCTCAGCCCCGTTGAATGGGAAGAGCTGAGGCATTTGGTATACACAGTTAATCCAGGCCCTGTCGTTATAAAGGAACTCCTTAAAGAAGGGCCGGTACAGCGCACTTACGATTAGATCAGACTTAACTCCATCATAGTACTTGCCTTGTAAGACATGACGCTTCTGAGGACGATCCCAGCTAATTCGCGTCTTATCTTTGCTACACTCAAAGTTATCACCAAGGCGCTTCGCTTCATCTACCTGCTCATTGTAAAAGGCAATGCAATTTTTGAAGTTACGAACAATGGTGCTCTTGTTTGCGTTGTACGACCAAGCATCGCGAGAGGTAAAAGTTCCGAGAGAAAAGTTGTCAAAAATGGCCAAGCCATCGGTCTTCTTACCGTCGACCGTGATGAAGTGGCTAAAGTCGTCGCGGCGCTGGTTGAGCCAGTCACCATGGGCGTCCGGGATGATCTCGGTCAGTGGGACATTGAGTACCGAGCCAAGCTCCTTGAGCTGGCCCAGCTTATCTTCGCGGGTCAGGTAGTCTCCTACCGCCGCAAAGTAAATCTTGCCTTGCTCTTGAGCCTGCGGGTTCTTAACCAAAATGGTTACCGCAATAGGGGCGCGGCTACCTGCGCCAAAGATCTTTCCTCCTTCTTTGCGCGATTGCTCACCCGAGGTGCGCTGATTGCCTTTGAGGTGGTACACGTAAACAGAGCTAAACTCTTGCTGCAAGCAGCGCCGCATGCCATTAGCGGCCGCACCATCCAGCCAGCCGGCGTTTGAGACAAAGGCGATTACTCCTTGCTCCCCTAAGCGATCCGAGGCCCAGCGGAACGCCTTGACGTACGAGTCATAAATGCCTTTTTTTAAGCCACCGGCTGATGCTTGGGCTACATAGGTGTCAGCAATGCGCTTCTCAAGGGCCGGGTAGCTGGTGTTCTGGTTATCATCGTTCTGGCTTTCTTGGCCAATGGAGTACGGCGGATTACCCACGATGACCTTAAGCGGCAAGGCGCGGATCTCGTCGCGCAGCTGCGAGTTTTCGCCAAAGGAGCCGGTGATGGTGTGGGCCTTCTCCTCGGCCTCAGCAAAGGTGTCGGTCAGGATGACTACGCGATTGCGCTCATAGTGGTCAGCGTCCTTAGCCATGAGGCTATGGTAGACCGACTCGATGTTAATCGCGGCGACATAGTACGCCAGAGGCAAGATCTCATGCGCATGCAGCTCGTTACGGTACTTGTGCTCCAGCTCGCTGGGAGCGATGAGATCGGGGCTTTGCATCATGCGCGTGATGAAGGTGCCGGTACCCGTGAACGGATCCAAGATATGAACGCCTTGGCTGCCCAGACTTACTCCAAACTCTTGCTTGAGGATGTCGTTGACCGAGTGGTTGATGAAATCGACCACCTCGATTGGGGTGTAGACGATGCCGAGCTTCTCCTGCTGCTTGGGGAAGGCCACCTTAAAGAAGCGGTCGAAGAGGTCGACGATGACCTTTTGCCGGTCCTCAACCGAGGTGACATTCTTCATGCGAAAACCGACACTTTGGTAGAAGGCTCTAAGGTCAGCATTGGTCTTGGTCAGGCCTACGGCATCAAGCTGCTCGAGCATGTCGGACAGGCCACGCGCAATTGGGTTGTGTTCGGTGAACGGAAAGCCCCGGAACAGCTCATCTAACACCGGCTTGATCACGATGTGCTGGGCCAGCATCTCAATGATTTCATCCTGCTCCAAGTGCTGGCCAATCGAGTCATTGAGATCGAGGCATTGCTGAGCAAAAGCAGCCTTAAACTCAGGATCAGCCTTGGTCGCAAGCAACTGTTTGATTTGCTTGACCTGCTCGGTGCAGATACCGGCCACATCCTCAGCCCAGTCCTGCCACTCCTTGCGTGAGCCCAGTCGCTTAATAATGGTCGACTTGATCGTTTCCTCAACCTCGATAGCTTTGTCCCAATCGAACAAAGGCAGTGGTTGAGGCGGAGTTGGATCAACAGGAGGCGGAGGTGATGGCGGGTATCCCTCTGGTCCCTTGTCTGATCTACCCTTGATCTTATCCTTGTGCACACAGACAACTTCAATGCGGTCGTCGATCTTCTGGGTTAAGCCGTCGATCAAGACGTGATCTGGATTGATCGCCTTTAAGGCGTTGAGTACCTGCCAGACCACATCAAAGCTCTGGTTCTTATCGAAGATCGACTCCGGGTGGTCCAGATCGTTGGTAACCACCGGGATGATGACGTAGCCGCGGGTCTTGCCCGGCGCAGTGCGCATCACGCGCCCTACGGTCTGCACTACATCGACCTGCGACTTGCGCGGGCTTAAGAACACCACGGCGTCAAGCGCTGGGACGTCCACGCCCTCGCTTAAGCAGCGCACGTTGAACAAAATCTTGCAGTGATTGTCCTCAGGCTCGGCGCGCAGCCAATCAAGCAGCTGGCCCTTGGTGATGGCATCCATCGAGCCGTCGATATGTTCGCAGTCGCAGACTAAATTGTGCTCACTGAGATAGGCAAACTCTTCGCTGGCGCGCCCCTCAGGGTCGGTCAGACTGAGCTTAGCAATGTGCTCTCGATAATGCTCGACCGTGCCCTGAAAGTACTTGGTGAACTGCTTGGAACCGGCCTTATCGTACTTACCCTTAGAGTCGATAATCTGGGCAAAGCCGACCGCACGGCGCATGGGCTGAGAGTCGCCGGTGAGCTGGTCACTGACGCCATACTTGTTGAGAGCCTTCCACGTGCCTACCACCTTGGCTGCATGGAACTGCGAAAAGTCGAGTAAGGATTCATCGGTCGGCAAGAGCGACTTGTCGCCCACCAAGATAATGACCTTGTAGTCGACTAAGCAGCCTAACTTAACCGCGCGGTCGAAGTTTAAGGTGTGGAACACCGGGCCGAAGACCTTTTCGTCATCCATCGAGTACAGAACGGCCTCGCCTGCGGTCTCTTGCTGCTTGGCCGCATCGCCGTAAATCTTAGGGGTAGCGGTCATGTACAGGCGCTTTAAGCCCTTGATGTAGTCATCATCGTGGATGCGGGTGAAGTTCGACTCATCGTCGACCGCGCTGTCAGCGCCGCGGCGCCCGCGTGGCTTGCGCCCCTTGCTCTCAACGTCAGCGCTTTCTTGTGCCTTAACCTCGGCATCAAGCGGCGCCGTCATGGCAGTCGACTTACGGTCGGCGACTAAGTAGCCACCAGCGGTGCGGTGCGCCTCGTCGCAGATAATGAGGTCAAGTGCGGGTAACCCGTAATCGGTCTGGGCTTGGTGGATGACGTCAAGCGACTGGTAGGTCGAGAAGATGACCGTCATGCCATCAGCTGGGCCCTTGTGCGCTAAGCTTGCGTTGACGGCTTGAGCTAAGCTCTGGGCGTTGGTGGTGGCCGGGAAGCTCAAGTCCGATGGGCGCAGATAGCTGGCAAAGTCGTCTTCGTCGCCGGATTTGCCGACCTTGCTATCCGAGCACACCGCAAAGGCGGTCATGGCCGCGCTTGCTTGGCGCTTCCAGTCGTACAAGGTCTGGGAGAGCAAGGCCAAGGACGGCATCAGGAATAGGACAAAGCCATGGTTATTGGTCTGGCGTTCGGCGATTTTGAGCGAGGTAAAGGTCTTGCCCGTGCCGCAGGCCATGATGAGCTTGCCGCGGTTGTAGTGCTTGAAGCCTTCGATGACGTCCTCAAGCGCTTCTTGCTGGTATGGACGCAGCTGGCGCTTGGAGATGAGGACTTGCCCGGTCTTGAGAAAGCCATTCCAGTCAATGTTAGCCTCTTCCAGGTCGGAGCGACTAATGGTCTCGACGTGCTTAGGGCGGTGGGAGAGCTCTTTTTGGGCGTGCTCGGACAGGCGTCCGGTGTAAACGAAGATGCGGTGGGTGAAGTGTTCCGGCTCAGAGTCGGACAGGAAGGAGTCTACTTGGCTCTTGGGGATGTATTGATCACGACCAAAGAATTTACACTGGATTGCAGTATACGTATATTTTTGCGATTTGAGGGGGGGGGTATTAGCTAAAAAATTTTGCGCATATCCGCCGCGGTTGGTCGCAACCAAATCGATACCGGTGTCACGGGCATCGCCGCCGGAAAGCTCCGGGTGCTCCTTGGCCCACTCGGCGTAGGTTTGCACCTTCTCAAAGCGCTCGCACCAAGGCTGTGCCTGACTTAACACGTCACGGACTAAGAGCTCAAAGGCGGTGCCCTTGTCTCGCTCAGTCAAGGTGTTTTGCTCAAAGCGCTCCAAGATTTGCTCAAAGGCGCTGATTTGTGCGGCATCGTCGGCGCCCAGTGCGACATCAAGTTGCACCTTATCTGCCAATGAAAAGTCAATTACGTCCACGGACGGCGCAGCGGCGCTCGCCTCTGGGGACAGGTTGTGGTCGGGCATGGGTTAGCTCTCCTAATCTCAGTTGCCAGCAGCCAGATTTAGGAGTCGTGATATGCCTCAGGGTATCGCAGCAACAGCTAAAGCAACAGCTAACGCCCGGGAGCTTCGCTCCCTCTACTCAAACCACCCTTAGTCGCTCTAAGGTCAAACCGTGTCTTCAAGACACTAAATCGGCTGGTTGGCCTATATCCTTGCACTCGAGGTGCAACCCACCGACTAAGTTGCAGTCGATGATCGTGCCTATATTAGCACTGAGCCAACTTTGCTACCAACAAAAATTAATCACCTCCCCCTCACCAAACGCATAAACATGCCGTTCATGTCACAGCGCAGCAAGCCCAGCACGAGGCTGGGCTTGGCAGGTTCGGCGCGGGAAGCGGGATTACTTGTGCCCGGCGTGGTGGCTCGGGGCTTGATGCTCGCTGCCCCCGCTGCTCACGAGGCCTTTTAAGCGCTCCCAGAGGGCTTGGTACCAAGTGAGCTCTTGGTTGCTCGCCACGATATTGTTGAGGCGCTCATTGATGCGAGCGCAAATGGTGTTCTCAGTCTCACCATCGCCCCAATCTAAGGTGGTTAAGAGCTTGACCGCCTCGGTTACATGGTCCACGGTAAAGATAAAGAACTTGCCCTCAGCCACCGCCTTAACTACCGCCGGACGCAGTACCAGCTGGTTGACGCACGCGCGCGGAATAATCACGCCTTGAGTGCCCGTAAAGCCATGTAAGCGGCACACGCGGTAGAAGCCTTCGATCTTCTCGTTAACGCCCCCTACTGCTTGGACATCGCCCAATTGGTCGACAGCACCGGTCACGGCGAGAGCTTGGCTCACGGGCGCATTGGCGAGCACCGAAATGACCGCACATAAGCCGGTTAAGCTGGCGCTATCGCCATCAATCTCGCTGTAGCTTTGCTCAAAGACTAAGCTTGCGCTCACCGGCAGCGGCGACTCGGCACCAAATTCCTTGGTCAAGAAGCCATTGATGATCATCATGGCCTTGGCGTGAATCTGGCCTGCAAGCTCAGCCTTACGCTCGATGTCGATGACATCGCCCTCACCGCCGGCACGTAGCGTCGCGGTGATACGCACCGGCTCGCCGTACTCATAGGAGGTACCCAGCGTCTCGATCACCGAGAGGCCATTGATTTGGCCCACAATCGCACCCTTGGTCGCAATCAAGAGCTGACGGTCGCGGTGCTCACGCAAGCTCGCCTCGGCCAGGAAGTTATGGCGAAAATCGACCGCACCTAGGGCCTTGAGCACATGACGCTGCTTAACAAAGGAGCAACCGGCGGCCGCGGCATAGCGGTTGGCCTCAAAAATCACGCTCTTTAAGCTCAGCTCCGTGAGCCCCAGATAGCGCCGATCACCACTTAAGCGGCAGCAATAGCCTGCTAGCAAGGCGACTGCCTCGCGGCTAAAGGCGCGTAAATACTCGCCCTCGGCCGCCGCGGCTTTGTCCGCAACGTCTGCCGCATTGTTTGCTGCTGCACTGTTCTCCGCTGCTGCGGCCTCAGGCTTAGGGTTAACCTGAGTTTGGTAGTAGCTGATGAGACCGGCGATGGTCTCTAAGGCTCCGACCGAGGAAAACTCGAGCACGATTTCCGCTTGTAGCGCGTTCTCAAGGGTCGGCCAAAGGATGCTCAGCTGCGCGACATCAGTGGCGTCACCCACTAAGATGAGCTTGAGCGCTTCGTTTTGCGCTAAGCATGCGTCCAGCATGCCCAGCCACTTGGGGTGATCAATCAAGTGCACGCACGGCATGACCACGACGTTGAGGCCGTTGGTACCGGCGGCAGTAATCAGACCGTCTTCTTTGTCGTTGCCAAAAAACTCAAACTTGGTCGGGGCATAGGCCACGGTCGGCTCTAAGCCCTTAACCTCACGCACTAAGTCCACCGCCGTGGCGATACCATCGACGCTGTTGGAACTGCACAAAACCAGCAAGTGCTCGCGCTTTTGGGCAAAAAGCGCCTTGGTTGCGTTCTTAGCGCGCAGCTGCAGCGAGGCAAAGGAGCGCGGCGCAATCAGCGACGACAGCTCGCTGCCCTCTGGTGCGGCCGGAGCGGCCGCTGCGCCCGCAGCTGGCGCTGCCGAAGTAG
>DXIF01000005.1 GCA_019113025.1 Candidatus Anaerobiospirillum stercoravium
GAGTTTTGAGGTTCTTGCGCTTGTGAGCTGGTTGTGACATCTACCTACCCATTGAGTTGACAAAGCAGCCCCTATGGTACCAGCTGGTTGCTGTGTAGTGAAAATTCACTTAGGCTGATGCCAAATATGCGTTTTTACGGCGCATCGTGACTAATTCGAACATGGCGTTGCTCTCTGAGTTGTCTGGCTCTCTGAGTTGTTGGGCTCGTTGGGGTAGGGCTTAGGCGATGTCTTCGATGTTCGGGCGCTTGAATACGAAGTGGTGGTCGAGCAAGACCTTAGGCACTACGATTTGGTCGGCCTCTAACAGCTGGATGCGGCGATCGCCCAAGCGTAAGAAGCCGGTGATAATCGGGATTGGCGGCAGACGCGAGCCCTTATAGCAGCATTGTAAGAGCTCCTTTAAGCTTGCGCTCTTAGGCGAGGTCAAGTTGACGATACCTGATTCAATTTCTGCTGCGTTTTCGGCTAAAAAGAGCATGGCGCGGCACGCGTCATTGAGCTCGATGAACGGAATTAGGTTGTTGCCATGAATTACGGTAAACGGCGGGATGTAGGAGGCTTTCTTGATGAGGCCACCGCTGCGGTGCAGCACTAGACCAAAGCGCAAGAGGTAGAAGTGCTGAATCTGATGCTGTTGGATCAACTCTTGGGCGGCCGCTTCGACCTTGTGGGCAATGTTGGCAATCTCGCTGGTACCTGAGGCGGGCGTGGTTTCGTACTGCATCTGAGCATACTTTTCGGCGTAGGCCGCGACCGCACTTGCTTGCAGGAAAATCGGAGGCAGCTGGGCTTTGTCCCGGAGCTTTTGTAGCACCTCAAGGCGTGAGTTTAACAGCAAGCCCAAGCGGCGCGTGGTGATTTGCTTGGAGCCTAAGCTCTCGCCTGCTAGGTTGATTAAAACGTCGCCCTCACCTTGGTAGTCATCGTAGGTGATGATGTTCATCGCCTCGACGTTGAATTGGTGCTTGGCTAGGCGCGTTGTGACCGCCGAGATCTCAGAGTGGGTCAGGATGGTAACGGAGTGCTCTTGCTCCAGTAACATTTGCGCCAAATTACTCCCGACGAAGCCTGAGCCTCCTGCAATCACGAAATTCATAGCAAAACCATCCTTTCAATATTATTGTGCTCAGCGCGAAAGCCCCGCTGCCAGCGCTTTAGCCGCTTATTGCAAACTTGTCTTGCCAGCGCTAGGGGCAAGGTGCAAATCTGCAAGGTGCAAATCTGCAAATTGCAGCTTAGTATTGGGGGCAAAACTGCAAGTTGAGCTCGCGTCAAGCGCGCCGTGCGGCTTGGGCTCTAGCCTGCAAGCCGAGGCCATTATAGCGCAAAGCGTCCAAGCTCAGGGCGGTTGCGGCGGTGCTGGGGCGCGTCCCGTGGGGCTGGGCCCGTGCCCGCTCACAAATTAACGATGAGCTGTGCCCCATAAAAATGACCCGCCCCCAAGGCTTGCACCTTGGGGGCGGGGGAGCGCGCTTTAAGCGCGCTCGGTTGCGGCAATCACGGCCGAATAATCACAGCTGGGTAATTACTGCATGGTAATTACTGCGTGGTGATTACTGCCGGGTAATTACTGCCGGGTGATTACTTTGCGTCCTTTTGACCGGCCTGGATGGCGGTGATGGCAACGGTGTAGACGATGTCATCGACTAAAGCGCCACGGGAGAGGTCGTTAACCGGCTTGTTGAGGCCTTGTAACATTGGGCCAATCGCGACTACGTTAGCTGAACGCTGTACTGCCTTGTAGACGGTGTTGCCGGTGGACAGGCTTGGGAAGATGAAGACGGTAGCCTTGCCTGCGACCTTGGAGTTAGGGGCCTTCTGGGCGGCAACGTCTGGCATGACCGAAGCGTCGTACTGGAGTGGGCCGTCGATGTTGAGATCAGGACGTAACTCTTGAGCCTTCTTGGTGGCCTCGGTCATGAGGTCAACGTCTGGGCCCTTGCCCGAGGTGCCAGTGGAGTAGGTGACCATGGCTACACGTGGGTCAATGCCAAAGGCCTTGGCGGTGTCAGCCGATTGAATGGCAATCTGAGCTAACTCGTCAGCATTTGGATTTAAGTTCAGAGCGCAGTCACCAAAGACGTAAACCTGCTCTTCCATCAGCATGAAGAAGATGGCCGAAACTAAGGAAGCGCCTGGAGCGGTCTTGATGACCTGTAAGGCTGGGCGAATGGTGTTAGCGGTGGTGTGAACGGCGCCGGAAACTAAGCCGTTAACCTCATCACGCTCTAACATCATGGTGGCTAAGAAGACGTTGTCCTTTAAGAACTCACGGGCTTGATCTGGGGTTAAGCCCTTCTTCTTGCGCAGCTCGACTAAGCGATCAACATAGTTCTCGCGGATCTCATCTGGATCGATGAACTCAACACCCTTGTCTAAGGAAACGCCTTGCTGAGCGGCAACCTCTAAGATCTTATCCTTCTTACCGTAGAGTACTGGAACAGCAATCTTAGCCGCAGCAACGCGGGCAGCAGCGCAGACGGTACGAGGCTCATCACCCTCTGGCAGGGCAATGCGCTTGTTGGCAGCACGGGCCAGCTCGGTTAACTTGAAGCGGAAGGCCTCTGGGCTCATGAGTGGATACTCATTGGCCTTAGCTGCCTTTAAGGTGTCAATTAACAGCTGGTTAAAGCAAGGAGCGGCGTACTCGGCCGCGCCCTGAGCGCGCTCAGTGTCGTCCTTGAGTAAGAAGGCAGGCAGCGAGCCTAAGGTCTCAGCTACGGCCCAGACCGAAGCCTTGGCGCAGATGGTAGCCTTACCAGCCGTGCCCTGAACGCCGTCGCATAAGACAACGATGGCGGCCTTGGTCTGTGCTGGTACCTTGTTGGTGATGAGTAAGTCGTGATCGCCTGCGGCCTCAGCGTCGAAGACTACAGTGCAAGCGCGGGCATTGCTGTCACCTGCTAAGGTGCCATCGATGAAACCGGCTAAATCGCTAGCGCGATATGCGTAATTCTTGCAGCAGTATGGGATGACTGCCAGTGGGGTGCAGCCGCAGCCTTGGCCGTCAGCGGAGCATGCTTCAGCAGCTGGTGCCTGAACAGGCTTGTGGCAGCCGCACTCCTTGCCGCCGCAACCGCCGTTTTGGTGGCCTGCGAGTACTAACTTCTTTTGGCCCTTAGCATCACGTGGGGCATCAGCGTTTAATAAGATGCCGCCCAAGAAGCGGGTGTTAGCAGCATTGCCAAAGTAGGATAAGGCAATCTTAACTAAGGCCATAGCCTTTTGGCACTTGCCCATCGAGACGGCTACGATGTCACCATCCACGGCGTGGCAAATGGCGGAGTTAATCTCGTTTTGGTTGAACTTGTCAGCAACCACACCCTCAACGACTACGACGTCAGCGCCACTGTCCTTGATCAGGCGGTAGTAGTTGCCCAAGATGGCCTCGACTAACTCGCTCTTCTTGCCTTGAGATAAGTACTTAACTGCCTCGCACTTGGAAATGGAGTAGCTCTGAGCGCACTCCTTATCACAGATGTTCTTGCAAGCATCTAAAGGACGGAAAGCGACAGCCTTAACGCCGTTATCTTGTAAGGCCTTAACTAAACCGTTAGTTGCGACAAATAAACCATCAGATTTGCCTACAGGAACAAGCATTACTGAACGTGACACGGTAATCTCCAGAAATTAATCTGCGCCAATCCTCATGTATGTCGCGCGCCGCTGAGGGCGGGGCATACCAAATCCACAGCTAGAATAGCGCAAAAGACCAAACGGTGCCCGCCTTTTTGCAAATTTTGCCCTAGCTTCGATCCAGGTCACTAACCGGCAATTTTTCCTTTCTTGTCAGGGCAGCAGCCATTACCATCTTGCCTTTTACTTGCCTTACCTTAGGCTTAAAAGCGCGCCAAAGCTTGTCTTCAGGCCCGCGCGCGGCATTTTGGAACGCAGCTGACCGCTGCGTTAGCGCCTAGGCGCGCGCGGCGGAGCTTGGGCCCAGATCACGCTTTGGCACTGGTATGTTAGTGCGATTTTGTCGTAAGACTTTATTAATTAACTTTACTAAAACAGGGGCAGCGCGCCGGGCCTAAGCTGTTGTGACCGGTGGTGCTGATCCAGCGATGCTGTGCCCACAGACGCTGGGCTCAGCACTGTTGGGCTCAGCGTCACCTGGGCTCAGCGCCGCACCGTGAGACGTTGGGGCACAAATTCAGGTTTGAGCGGCGGGCGTCTATAATATGAGCGAGAGGTTGGGTGCCCGCGCCGTCGCGTTGCGAACCGCGCCGCCGCGTGACGGCCTAAGCTGCTGAGGCGGCAGGCCACTCTCAGATGGCACGTCGCCGCTGGGGGCGGCCGGGTACTATGCTAGTAGCCAAGTGGGATGAATTATGAGCTTGCTGATTGTGCGCGCGGTCAAACGCGGCAGCACCTATGTCGATTTATGGCCGACCAATGAGCCCGTGCTCAAGGCAGCCTTTCGCGAGGTTCGGGTGGCCATCTTGCTGCGGTTTGGGCGCATCGTGGTTCCCCCGATCGTGGCGCTCTTGCTCTTCCTCTTGTACTACTCGGTGGGCGGGCTTGAGGGCTTTAAGCTCATGTTCACCTATCCGCAGGCCTTCGCGTGGTACACCTATATGTCCTGCGCCTCGGTCATGATGAGCATTGCCTGCATCTTGATGTTTAACTTGGTGGGCTATATCTGGATGGCCGAGCAGTCGTGGCATAAGCTCACGCCCCATCAAGAGCATTTCTACCGCGAGCTCATGAAGAAGCTGGGCAAGGAGCCCGAGGCGCGCCCACGCATGCTGCAGCTGGCGCAAGCGATCAACGAAGCGTGCAAGACCCTCAAGGACAAGAGCTTCTTAAATGAGGTTTAGGGCGATGGGGCTCAAGCGTAAGTTGGCTTAAGCAGTGGTAGATTCTAGCTGCGATAAGCCCGCTAGGGTGCGGTAAGGCCCGCTTCGGCAGGCCTCAGCGTCAAAAAGGTGAGCTGTATTTAGCTCGCTGTGCTTAGCTTGCTGTGTTTAGCTTGCTGTGCTTAGCTCGAGGCGTGGCCTGACTGCGTATTGTTTTGGACGTAAATGTCAAATTGCTTGAGCTTGGTGTCGTACTCTTGAACCTCGCGGCAGGACTCAGCATCCCCTAAATCGCAGGCGGCGCGGTGATACTTGCCCGACTCTTTAAACAGCTCAAGGTCGTGGCGCATGTAGGCCTCCGAGAAGATCGCTAGAGCTGCTTGACGGCAGCCGGTGGCATCCTTGAGGTCGCAGGCGCGCTTGCCGTAGTCGGCGGCAGTTTTTAAGTTTTGCTCGACATGATCCCCGATGTAGTACAAGGACGATAAGAGCAAGCAACCATAGGACTGGCCATGATTGCACAGATACTCGCTGACCCTGATCCCTTGTGGGTAGTCGTTTAAGCCAAAGCTTGAGTCGGTCAACAGGGTACTTAAGGCAGCGCATCCTTGATAGCCCAGTTCAGCATTAGGGTGGGCATAGCACACCTTGCTTAAGTAGCGCGCGGCTTGCGCATATTGCTGCTGACTCAAATAGTTTTGGGCCAAGATGCGGCAGGCCTCGACATCGCCGCCATGGCACGCCGCCATCACCTGCTCGGCGATATTAGCTTGCGCGTCGGGCGCGGAGCTGGGCGTAGCATTGGAAGCGACGCTCGGCGCGGTCGCCTCAGGGGCAGGCGCAGCGGGGGCATTGACCACCGTCGTCGCGGCTAAGGCCGCGCCAGTCCAAGCACAAAAGCCCACGGCAAGGAGCATGGCACCAAGGCGCTGGGCGCTAACAAGCTGAAGAGCGCTGTTCATAAGAAAACTCTGATCTAAGCGGGGCGCCGTAAGTTTGAGCAGTCGGCGCGAAAATGGAGTTCGGCTCAGACGAGCGCACGGGCTGCAAGCGAACTAGGCCTCTTGGCCTCTAGAGCGCTTGGGCCGGTAGTTTCTGCCCAATCCTCAGTCCAGCACCGCGCGGCGCTCTTAACAGCGTCACTACCGGTTGGGGCCTGAGGGTGGTGTCAGACCGTGCACCATGCCCTCCCTAAGGTCTCTTAAGGGCGGGCTCAGGCTCGAGCCTTATACCAACATCGGCAGCTTAGGGCTGATTCTTTACTTCAGATTAAGCACAGATGAGAAAAGATGCTAACTAAGCGTGCCATACCACTTAATTCTAGCGGGCGCCCGGGCTAAAAACTGTGAACTTTCGCGAGATTTTAGGTGCGATGTGCATATACGCAAAATTGTGCGTTTCTTGCGCTATGGCTGCTTGCTTGCGTTTACTTGCGCTTTGTTGCGCAAGCTTGCGCCTCCAGCTCCAAAAGCTTGCGCTTGCGCTCGATGCCATAGGCATAGCCGGTGAGCTTGCCCCCAGCGCCGATGACCCGATGGCACGGAATCATCAGGGCGATGGGATTGTGTCCCACCGCGCTGCCGACGGCCCGCGCCATGTTCTTGCCTTGCTCCGGGAACAGCTGTTGTGCCAATTCCCCATAGCTGATGGTAGTGCCGTACTCGATGGTAGTGATCCCTTGCCACACTTTGAGCTCAAAAGGCGTGCTGAAGGTTACAAACTCAGGCAGCCCGACTTCAGGCTTTTGTCCGGCGAAGTATTGCTCCAGCCACAGCAGCGCCCATTTGATCGCAGGATGGCGGCGCAAAGCGATTTGACGCGCGCTATCTTCTTTTTGGCGTTTCAGTTCATCTTGCAGGAAAGGATTGAGATATTGGGGCTCATGATCGTCAAAGTAGAGTTGCATCAAATAGAGGTGAGTGCGGGGGGTGGGCAGGTGTAGGTACGCCTCAGGTGCGCCCCACACTAAAGTGATCGGGCCCAAGGGGGTAGCGGTACTCACAGCAAAGCAACTGCGTACGTTCCAAGGGCTGGGTAACGTTTCTGCCATGACTGCTCCTTACTGTTTTGCTTCGGCCATGGCCGCGGCTAAGGCTTGCGCCAGCGATTGCTTGGCCTCAATGGTCTTGGTCAGGTGATAGTTGGTAAAGGTTTGGCCGCGCACCGTCACTTGCTGTTCTGCTTGGTTGCCAAAGCCCATCTTGGTAAAAAACGGCAGGGCGGTGATGGAGGCATCGACCGAGATCTGGTCGTGTTGCTCGCGCGCGCAGACGTTTTCGAGGCAGTGACAGAGCTCGGTGGCGATGCCGTTACGCTGGTATTGGGGATCGACAAAGAGGTGATCCAGGTGCCCCTCTGCCGTGAGCGCGCCATAGCCTACCACCTGCATCGAGCCGCCTACATCGTCCTTGGCATCAAAGGAGAGGCAGGCCACAATGCAGTAGTTGCGCTCCAGGCGCTCGTTAAAGGCGCTGCCTTGCGCGCGGTCAAATGGGGGCGCCCAAGCGTCAAGTTGCTCGGGGCGATAGTCTTGAGCGCAGCTGTCATGGACCGCGCGGTAGAAGACGTCGTAGACGGCGCTCAGTAAATGCTGGTTGTAGGGCAAAATTAAGAGCGTAGGCTCGCCCTGGGGCTGGGCGCGTCCCTTGCGGGCGCCATTACGAGTGCCATTAGGGGAGCCATTACGGGAGCCCTGATTGCGTGCTGGGGCCATGGTAATCCTCTCAGTTAATCACATTAATCTTGGTTAACACCGGTTAATTGGGGCAACATTGGTTGCTGCGCTGCGGCCATTGTAGCTGAGGGACGCAAAGGAATCGGGCTGACGCTGTGAATTAGCTCACACAATGCTTGAAGTGCGCTTTACACTGGTCATCAGACCTCTCTATCCTTTGGCTCAGTTTTTGAGGTTTGAGGTGGATTTGGACTCAGGGATGGAGCCAAGTCGTAACCTTGCTCTTACCGCAAGAAAGGGATCGCGGCATCGATCCGCTTGTCGGGATGGGGCGTGCCCAAGGCCCTTAAATCTTGAAACTTTCGCCCATTTAGATTGATCAATTAGGGAGGATAGCTTATGGCAAAACCTAAGCTATTAGTGTTTGGCTCACTCAATGTTGATTTTGTTTACCAAGTACCGCACTTTGTGCAGCCCGGCGAGACCTTGCTCTCAACGCAGCGCCAAGTGTTCGCAGGCGGTAAGGGTTTAAATCAGGCAGTAGCGCTGGCGCAAGCAGGCGGCCAAGTCTACTTTGATGGTGCGGTGGGGCAAGATGACAGCGCGATTTTACTCCAGGTCTTAGCCCAAAAGCAGATTGATACCACCCACGTTAAAAAGCGGGAGGCGGTCCCCAGCGGTCACACCATTATTCAAGTCGATCGCAACGGTCAAAACTGCATCTTGCTCTATGGCGGCGCCAACCAAAGCCACACCCAAGCTGAAATTGATGCCTGCCTTACGCACTTTAGTTCCGGGGACTATCTCGTAGTCCAAAACGAGACCAACGAAGTGGCCTATATGATTGAACAGGCCGCGGCGCGCGGGATTAAGGTCTGCATCAATGCCTCGCCTTTGGACGATAAGGTCTTAGCTATGCCGCTTAAGCGCTGCGCTTACATCATCGTCAATGAAATCGAAGGCGCGGCCCTAGTTAAGGTAAGCGCCGAGAGCGATCCATATGAGATGCTCGCGGCATTAAAGCGCAAGTTTGCTCAGAGTACCATCGTGCTGACCTTAGGCTCCAAGGGCTCGCTCTTAGCGCCTCAAGGGAGCGATCAGATCATTGCCTGTAAGGCGTTCAAGGTCCAAGCGGTGGACACGACTGCCGCCGGTGACACCTTCTTAGGCTACTTGGTTGAGCAAATGTCCGAGGGCTTTGCCCCAGAGGTGGCGCTGCAGCGAGCTACCGCCGCTTCGGCCTTAGCGGTGACGCGCCAAGGCGCGACCCCGTCGATTCCGGCGATTGCTGAGGTGCTTGAGTTCTTACAGCAGCATGAGCCGACCTTGGTCGAGCGCTTATAATCACTGGTTATCGTGCCCCCTCAGGGTGCCACCTGAGGGCGCACCCTCCTATTAGCAGCTTGTGCCAAAGCTGCTGATCTGCGCAGGCAGCCTCCCAAAGCCAACAGCTGCCGACGCAGGCAGGCTGAGTCGCTACATCCCATTGACTCAGACCTGCGTGGTCTAAGCCTGGGGCAGGGGCCTCAGGCTTACTTTGTGGGCCCTTGTGGGCCATCTAGTAGTTAGTAGTCGCATCAATCTCAATTAATCTTGGTGGGGACATGGTTCTTGGTGCCATGACCCTGATCCCGTTAGTGTTCAGCGTTTTAGGGTTAAACGCATTAGTGTTAAGCGCAGGGATTCGTCATGAAAAAGATTGGTTGCTTAAACTCCGAGCTCTCCTATGTCATCTCCAAGCTCGGTCACTTTGATACCTTAACTGTGGGCGATTGTGGGCTGCCGGTGCCGCAAGGCGTGCAGCGCATCGACTTGGCCGTGACCTACGGCGTTCCATCCTTTGAGCAAGTGTTCTCGGTCATTGACCAAGAGGCCAAGTTCCAAAAGGCCATCATCGCTCAAGAGAGCATTGAGCAAAATCCTGAGTTCTACCAGTTCATCACTGCGTGGGCCCACAAGGAAGGCGTCACCATCGAGATCGTGCCCCACGATGAGCTCAAGGCCCGCTCACACCAGAGTGTGGCCGTGGTCCGTACCGGCGAGTGCAAGCCTTATTGCAACGTCATCTTAGAGTCTAACGTCTCGTTTTAGGCTCAAGTGTAACTAAGCTGCCCTCAAGCCTGAGGCGGCACGGCATGGTGTGCCGCGCCGGTAGGGGCGTAACGTCTCCGAAGCTGAGCCTGACTCAGCTTGAGCCTGCGCGGTGTGATTTTGGGCGCAGGCGTCAGCTTAAGTCTTGGTAGCAGCTTAAGTCTTGGTCCGGGACGGCACGGCGCGTGCCGCTCCCGCCTCATGGTAAGGAACTGGATGTGACCGGTGAAGATTTGGTGGGGCCTGAAGCTCCTACTCCTAAAGTTATGCCACCGCCTCAGACGGCGAGGGCCCCGCAATTAACTGCCACTGAGCCCGTAGCTCCCCGCGAGGTTGAGCCGCCCGCAGCGGCTGCGTCGGCGGCTGCTGCCAGCGCCCGGGCGCGCCGCGGGGCAGCCAAAAATGCGCCTCATGTCAGCTTAAGTGTTCCGGCGCGGCGCGCCGAATCCTTGCGCGCCGAATCCCTGCCCGCAGCCGCGGTTAGCGCCGAGGCTGAGCGGGCGCTCACTGAGCTTAATATCCTGCCTTTGAGCTACGCCCTCTCGCTCTTATTGCAGCTCTTGCCGCTGCCGATTCAAGTCTTAGATCGCACCGGCGCCTATCTCACCAAGAGCGATGCGGATATGAGCTGGGATGTGCTCCAATGCGATGAAGCCTTTCGCAAGGAGCTGGTAGCGCAGGTGCTCACCGAGCGTATCACGCTCTTTACCCTCGAGCGCCCCGTGCTCTTAGGCGGGGTGGCGCTTGTCGGCGACTTGGTCTTGATCGTGGGCCCGGTGGCGATGCGTGCGGTTGACTCCAACTTCTGTAAGCTCTATGCAGTGCGCCATCAAGCGAGCAATGTGGTCTTGCCCACGGTGCCTGCGCCCAAGGTCGCAGCGCTCTTGCTCTTAATTCATGGCTCCTTAACCGGCGAGAAGATTGCGCTCACCACCTTCTTAGATCGCTTCTTTTTGCACGAGGGCTTGGTTGACGACACCTTAAAGCGTGCCGCCGAAATCTACCTGGACGAGTCGCTCAAGCTGCGTCCGCACAACCCGATTTCCTTTGAGCACGACATCATCGCCGCGGTCAAACAAGGTGATGTGTCAGGCTTAGAAAAGGCGCTGAGTTCGCCTTACGCCTCGATGCGCGGCATCTTAAGCTCGGATCACTTGCGTGCCCAAAAGAACTTGGCCATTGTCGACATCACCTTGGTGTCGCGCGCCTTGATCGATACCGGCTACTCGGCCGAGGCGATCTTCGTTTTGACCGACGCCTTTATCCGCAAGGTCGACGAGTGCAAAGATCCCGAGGAGGCCAAGGCGATTGCCCGCGCCTGCGCTATTCGCTGCACTGAACTTAGAGCCGAGGAGCGGCAAAAGGAGCGCGCCGGTACTGGCATCAAGAGCCCCTTGGTGCTGCAAGCCTGCGATTACATGGAGCGCCATGTCTACGCCAAGCTTGATGTGCGCGCTATTGCCGCTGAGCTCAAGGTCAGCGTGGGCTATTTGTCCAAGATCTTCAAGCGCGAGCAGCATTGCACCATGTCCGACTACATGCGTAACAAGAAGATCGAGATTGCCTGCATGATGCTAACTAACACCGATCAGTCGATCGACGAAATCGCGCTAGCGCTGTCCTTTTGCTCGCAAAGCCACTTTGGCGCGTTCTTCTCCAAGGTCAAAGGCTGCTCACCTTCGATCTACCGCAAGCTAAGTCGCTTAAAGCGCAGCTCCAGCACCGCCCCAGCGTAGTCCCAGCGCAGTCACAGCGTAGCTGCTGCAGGCGGGCTCGTGTCGTACTTTGGTGCAAGCCCGCGCCGACTTTTAGTTAAATCATGCCGTGGTTAGCAAGATTGTGCCCCATTTCTTGGCGTGGGGTACACCTTGTGCTATATCGAAGTTGGGGTCAGGCAGAGCTTAATCCCAGATTCTTGCCGCTGCGGGTGAGTGTGTTTGTGTCAGCGGTAAGCTTGTTTTTTTAACAGCTTATCAGGTGTGGTAATGGGGACTTCGTCTGTCTCAAAATCGACTCAAATTGCACTTTACGTGATTTTCGCCATCCTCATGATGGCCTTAGGCGCATCCGATGCCTTACGTGGCGTCTTCGCGCCGATTTTCGAGGAGCACTTTGCGCTAAGCGCCAGCGACTTGTCGCTGATCATCACGGTCAGCTATATCGGCAACTTGGTGTTTATGCTCCTTGGTACCCGTATCGCTGATTCCTTTGGGCTGCGCTCGGTTTTTATCGTCACCATGCTCTTGTGGATGGCGGCCTTAGCCTCGTACTTGGTGACCGATAACTTCATCTTGCTGCTCATCGGAATGTTCTTTGCCATGGGCGCCTCGACCTTGCTCAACATCATGTTGAACTTGATGTCGCCCTTCCTCTTTGCCGCCCCAGGCATGATCTTAAACACGCTCTTCTTTACCCAAGGCATCGGCACCACCTCCGCCCAAAGCGTCATCAGCGCCTCGGTTGAGGATTTTGTCGACTGGCGCTTAGTCAATGGCACCTTGCTGGTATTAGGCGCGATTGCGGTGGTAAGTTTTGCCTTCTTAAGCCGCGGCATTGCCGGCTTAAGTCGGGCGCAAAAATCAAGTGCCGCCGCCGATAGTGCGCAGTATCAGCACGAGACAGGGCAGGTGAGCGCGCCTAAAGTCAGCTACGCGGAGATCATCAAGGCCCCCGCCTTTTGGTTCTTGTTCTTGATCTTCGGCTTCTACTTTGTCGCTGAGCACGGCATCATGAACTGGGTCAACATCTACCTCATTCGGGGCAAGGGCTTAAGCGCCGCGGAGGCGGCGGTATTCCCGTCCTTATTCTTTGGCAGCATGACCTTGGGCCGTCTCATCTTATCCAAGCTCGTGGACAAGATGGGCATCATGGGCAGCTTACGCCTGTGCTTTATCAGCGGCACCGTAGTCTACGTCATCTCCTTTGTATTTGGTGGCAACGCTTATTACCTCTTTGGTCTGTCGGGCTTCTTGCTTTCGATCATCTATCCGACCACCATGCTGGCGGTGCAGCTTTACTTCCCGGCCTACAACGCCGCGACCGCCACCGGCGTCATCATGGCGGTAGCCACCATTTTTGACATTGCCTTTAATGCCGTCTTTGGCTCGATCATCGAGGCAGTGGGCTATGACTTCGCGATGAGTCTGATGCCAATTGCCATGGTGTGCGGCATGGTCTGCTTTGTGATCTTCGAGCGCATGCGCAGTCTGCGTTTGCGTGACAGCGTAGGCGGTAAGTAGCGCCAGTCGTGTCAGCCACGTAGCGCCGCACTAACGCACCGCCCCGCGCTTGCCCCCAGGTTTCTTATAACTGAGAAAAGCGCTTGATCTTCGGGTCAAGCGCTTTTTTGCGTGCGCTCCGCCGCGCTCAACCCTCCGTCACGCGCCAACCGGCGCGGTACAGCGCGCGCAAAGGATGCGCTAAATCGGGCCCTGTTACAGGACTGGGGCGCCGCGCAAGGTCTCCCAAGCGGTAGTTTGAGTGAGGTCTTCAAGCGCAGGCACGCCTGGGGCAAGAGGCCGCTCTTGAGAGCAGGGCGCCAGCCATCCCAGGGCTCAAGGGGAAAACGATTGCGCGGACGTGCTGCGGCGCATGCGGCCACGCGCGGGTGGGGTGCTTGCT
>DXIF01000071.1 GCA_019113025.1 Candidatus Anaerobiospirillum stercoravium
GGTTGGTGGGCTTAAATCGTAATAGCTGACGGTATCCAGGCTCTCAAGATCCGTATTGAGCTCAGGATGATAGGCAAAGTCAGGTTTGAGCTTGGGACTTACGCTACCGCTGGGCCAGCTATAGGCCAAGGGTTCAGGGCTCAGGTTTGAGCTCGGAGTAGGCGCAGCACTGCCGGGAATTGATAGCGCTGCCGACGGTGCTGGGGGTGCAGGCCTGAGGGTGGATAACGGGCTTGGTTCAGGACTTGGGTGGCTGTAGACGTTTGCCCACGGGGCATCGACCATGTTGGTGCGGGCGCGCTGTTCGGCGCTCACTTGCGCCGCTTGCGTGGTTAGACTTTGCACATATGGGGAATTAGGATTGAGCTCAGGGGGCGCTAATTGGGGGGAGATCGCGTCCGGCGCGCTCGGCGCGGCCTGGGGCGAGATTGGCGCAGGGTTAGGCTGCGTGCGATCCGGGGCGCTGGGCTGCGTGGCGTCATCAGGGATAAAGGCACTTACTTGAGCGACCCGCGCTTGTTGCTCCGAGCTTAAAACGTCGGTGCCGCTGCCCGCTTGCTGGTTGAACAGGCGCACCTGCGCGCGGGCGCGCGCATGATCTGAGGTGAGGTGGTTGACCTGCCACAGAAAATCTTGCGTGCTTTGGGCCGCGCTCGGGGCGGGCGCCGGAGCTGTCGTGCGTTCTGGCGGCGGTGGCACCGCGCTTGAGTTTAAGGTCTCAACGGTGTTGGCTGCGTCAGTGGTCCCTTTATCGTGCGTCGTCATGGTGCGCCCCATGTGCCCGGTGCCGCAGCTCGCGCTTCCCAGCTCTAGCTGCGCCCCAAGTCAAAAAGTCAGTCATTGAGCGTGCGGTGCGGATAAGTCGTATGAACCATGGTCAAACGCCCTGAGAACAAGCTGTTGCGGCCAGAAATCTACCCTAGACCTACCCTCGACCTAACTTTGTGTCAGCCTGAGCTCAAGGATGGCAGCGCCTTGTCGGCAACGCACGTTATGTGAGTATGAGTTCTCAGCTTAGCATTGCAAGAACCGTGAACATCCTAGCCTATGGATTACCTAGAGCCCAACTAGGGAGAATTACGCTGATTTTTGTGGTGCCGCGCGTTGCGCGGGGGCCAGCGTTTGGGCGGATTGAGTCAGATTGGGGTCGGATTGAGTCAGATTGGGGTCGGATTTCCGTCAGACTTTATGCCGCGCTAATGGGAACTTAAGTCGGCTTGCAATTGGGTTAACAAGCGGTGCTCGCTGGCGCTTTCGCGCGGATCAAGCTTGAGCTTGGCCACGGCGTTGTGATCAAAGGCGGCCAGCAGCTCTAAGGCATCTTTGAGCTCAGCGATGGAAAGCTCGGAGCTATAGCTGAAGTTTTTAGGGAAATGGGCACACAAGAGCAGCATCAAGGCGGCGGTGATGGTCAGAGCGCCGTGATCTTTGCGGCCCTGATAGTGCTTGACCGTGTGGACCGTGGTCTTGATGTGGTCGTGGTCGGGCAAGAAGAAGTTGCCATCACTAAAGCTTAAATCGACCGCGCGCTCGCCCGGGCGCAAATAGCGCTGCACCAAGTCTTGAGCATAGTCCTCCGGCGCTTGCCCGAGGGGCACGTTTAATAAGAGCTTCCAGCCTGGGGCAATGGCGCGTTGCGCGAGCTCCTCGTACTCTTCGTTGAGGTAGACCATAAAGCGCGCGCACAGCAGCGCCGCAGCCTCGTACTCAGCGCCCGCGATCACGCCGATCAGGCTTTGGGTCAGGGGGAGGAACTTTTCCTCAATTACGTCGTAGCACTCAAAGCTGTCGTCGGCCGCGTGGGCCAGGAGCTTTAAGTTTTGGGCGGGCGTCGGAGCGCCCAGCTTGGTTAACAAATCCTTGAGTGCGCCTAAGTTGAGGTTATAGCGGGTCTCGCTTTTGATCTTGCTGCCTAAGGTCGCTTCCTTGGGGGGCAGCTCAAAAGTGCGCGCGCCCAAGACGTGCTCTTGGCACAAGCGCTCATAGGCTCCCTGAAATTCTGTCAGGCTTAAGCCCAAGTGTTGCGCGAGCTGAAAGTCATGGCGCTTGGGGCAATAGGTGTAGGCTTCAGGGGTGCCTGCGCGCGTATGCCAAAAGAGCAAGAGGCTCATGACTTGCGGCGCGCAGGGGTGCAACTTCGTGAGCACGCTCAGTTGGGGATAGTACGGGACGCGCACCAGACCGTGGCGGGCCATGATCATCTCCTTGGGGCCCAATTTTGTCGGCCCAACAAATAGCAAAGCCACCGTCTAGAGCGCGCGCGGCGCTGCTTTAGGCAGTGGCTTTGGACTAAAGCCCGCACGGCTGTGAGCGCTGTTGCGCCCAAGGCGGGGCCTGGGTTAAGTAAGGGTAAGGTTGGGCTCAGCTTAGAGCTTGTGGCCCATCTCGTAGGCGTCAGCGTGAACGTCGGTGACGGCACGGCCTGATGGATCAGCCATGTTCTTGAACTTCTCGTCCCAAGCAATGGCAGTTTCCGTCGAGCAGGCGACCGACTTGCCATATGGCACGGTCTTAACGGCCGATGGCAGCTTGAACAGATCCTCGAAGATCTCGCGGTAGAGGTAGGCTTCCTTAGTTACTGGGGTGTTAACTGGGAAGCGGTCGGCGCGCTCGGCGAACTTGCGATCGGAGACTTGCTCCTCAGCATAGTCACGTAAGGCGTCAATCCAGCCGTAGCCCACGCCATCGGAGAATTGCTCCTTTTGGCGCCACAGCACTTCCTCTGGGAGCATGCCGTCAAAGGCCTCACGCAAGACCTTCTTCTCGATGGTCTTGCCTGGGCACATCTTATCCTTAGGATTGATGTGCATGGCCACGTCTAAGAACTTCTTGTCTAAGAATGGAACACGGCCCTCAACGCCCCAAGCCATTAAGGACTTGTTGGCACGTAAGCAGTCGTATAAGTGCAGCTGCGATAATTTGCGTACTAATTCCTCGTGGAACTCCTGGGCATTAGGAGCCTTGTGGAAGTAGAGGTAGCCGCCGAAGATCTCGTCCGAGCCTTCGCCGGAGAGCACCATCTTAATGCCCATGGCCTTGATGTAGCGAGCCATTAAGTACATTGGGGTCGAGGCGCGAATCGTGGTGACGTCATAGGTCTCGATGTGGTAGATGACCTCACGCAGTGCGTCCAAGCCCTCTTGGATGGTGTAGTGAATCTCGTGGTGGACGGTACCTAAGTAGTCAGCGACGACGCGGGCCTTCTTTAAGTCCGGAGCGTCCTTTAAGCCAATGGCAAAGGAGTGCAGACGTGGGTACCAAGCCTCGGTTTTGCCGTCATCCTCGACGCGGCGCTCCGAGTAGAGCTTAGCGATGGCGGAGATGACCGAGCTGTCTAAGCCGCCGGATAAGAGCACGCCGTATGGGACATCACACATGAGCTGGCGCTTAACCGAGTCCATTAAGGCTTCTTTTAAGGCCGGAATCGAGGTGGTGTTGTCCTTGACGTTCTCGTACTCCATCCAATCACGTTGATAGTAGCGATGGAACTCGAGGTCTTGCTTGGAGTACAGATAGTGGCCCGGTGGGAATTCCTTGACGGTATCGCACACTGGGGTTAAGGCCTTCATCTCCGAGGCGACGTAGAAGCGACCGGCGTTATCGGTGCCGATGTACATTGGGACGATACCCATGTGGTCGCGGGCTAAGAAATAGCTGTCGTCGTTGGCATCGTAGATGGCAAAGGCAAAGTCGCCCACTAAGCGATCGCAGAAGATGGTGCCGGTACGCTTAAACTCTTGGTACAGCGGCAAAATCACTTCGCAGTCAGAGCCCGTTGAGAACTCATAAGGCTCCTGTAACTCGCTCTTGAGCTGGACGTGATTGTAGATCTCACCATTGGCAGCTAAGACTTGAGTCTTGTCAGCATTGTACAGAGGCTGAGCACCATTGCCCGGATCGACAATGGATAAGCGTTCATGGACGACAATAGCGTGCTCGCCTTGATAGATACCTTCCCAATCAGGGCCGCGATGCAATTGCAAACGCGACAGCTCCAGCGCCTTGTTGCGCAGAGCCTGAGGGTTCTCTTTAATATCGAAGATGCCAAAAATAGAACACATGAGTTATCAAGATTCCACAATCAGTGCCGGATTCCCGGCCCAGCTCAGTTAAGGTACCAAAAACAAAAGTTCGGTCCTCAGCTTACAGCTTACAAATAAGTAGTGCTCCAACGCCGCAGGCACAGGCGCCGCGCACCAATTGGCCTCATTGTAGCCTAAGTACCCACACGGGGCAATTTAGGCCCTTTGCACCAAAAATGATAGCGCATGGCACTGCACCTTTTAGGTGCGTAAGCCGCGCCACGGCTTACGCCGCGGCTTGCGCCATGCGCAGGGCTTACGCCGGGGACAGGTCTGACGCCGCGGCTTGCGCCGGGCGCTGCGTTCGCGGCTAATACTTACCTAAGGAGCGCAAGTACTCGACGACTTGGGCAGTATTGTCCTCTAAGGCGCGCACCACCGCGGCTGCTTCCTCATAGCGCTCGTCCTTGTGGTACTCCAGCGTGTCGAGCATGTCATGCAGCTCGCCTAAGGAGTTGTCCACCTGCATTAAGACCTGCTTTAAGGCTTTGACGCGAAACTCGAGCATCTTGGGATCGGTTTGCTCTTCATTGCCGCGCCCTGCAAGCAGCTTGACCAAGGTGTCATTTAAATTGTTGAGCCCGGTAATGATTTGGTCTCGGTTAAAGGGGTACATGAGCTCTCCTCACAATGAAATCGTCGCCCCATTATACTGGGCCTAAGCCTTGATCCGGGGCCTAGGCCTTGATCCGGGGATCTGCCCTGATCCGGGGCCACCCAGTGCGTCGGCGTTAGCGCGGCAGACGCGAGCGTGCTAGGCGTGAGCGCGGCAGGCGCGAGCGTGCTAGGCGTTAGTGCGGCAGGCGCAAGCGCCGCTAGCGCTTAGCGCGTGGGGCGGAGACGTGAATGGTGTGGGCCTTAGGAATCGAGCTGGGGTTTTGCCCAAAGTACGACTTAAAGGTGCGCGAGAAGTGACTGTAATTGTTAAAGCCTGCATCCACCGCCGCCCGGTAGGGGTCGACCCCCACTGAAATGAGGTAGCGCGCGCGGGTCAGGCGCTTTTTGACGATAAATTGGTGCAAGGAGAGGCCGGTGAGCTCCTTAAAGCGGCGCGTGAGGTAGAACTTGGAGAGCGAGAAGCGCTGCGCGAGCTCATCTAAGCTTAAGTTCTCATTAATGTTCTGGTTGATGTACTTTAAGATGGCGCTGAGCTTCAAGCTCTCCGAGAGCTTGAGGTTTAAGTGCATCTCATCGTCATCTTGCTCTTCAAGCGCGGGCGCTTGCGTCGCAATTTCCGCGGTGAGGTGGCTAAAGCGCTCTTGGTTAAAGGCGATGGTGGCGCCTAAAACGGCGTGCTCTGCCTGCTCTGCCTGCTCTGCCTGGTCTGCCTGGCCTGAAGCAGCGGACGGCGCGCGCGCCGCCGGTACGGCCCCGTCTTGATCCGGGGCCATGCGGTGAGCTTCGCTGGGGTCGTCGCCTTGCTCTTGCGGTGCCAGCGGAGCGGGGTTAGTGCCCAGTTCGAGATCATCTTCAAAGGCTAGGCTCAGCTCCATAATCTGGTAGCTGTCGCCACTGAAGTTAAGGCTCAAAGACTGCGGCGCGTTGGCGTCGGAGACGGCGCGCGGCAGCGGGACATTACCTAACAGCAGGGAGTCTAACAGCGGTGTAGGCAGCGCCTCAGGTTGAGTGCCCACGGCACTGCGCTCTAAGTGCGCGCAGCCCTCTAAATGCGCGCAGGCCTCAGTCGGCACAGGGCTCGTGCGTAGCTTGGCGGGGTGCGCCGGGGACGCGCGTTCATCTAACTGCTGCATGGCGGCCCAAGTGGCGTTGCGCGCAATTAAGAGCTGCTCGGGGCTAAAGCCTAAGTTGCACTCGCGCTGCGCCGTGGCTGGTTGGACATCGGCATTGAGCCACGCCGAGAAAATAGCCAGGTGCGGGCTGGCAATGGAGATGACAAAGGGGTTGAGTGAGGCTTCGTTGAGGCGAAAGCCCAAGGCTTGCCCCACATAGGGTCCGGGCGCGGGCGCCGGGGTAAACTCAAAGGCCCCGCTTAAGCACGTGGTGCGGTCGGGGTCAGCACCGGTAGCACTGGTCGCACTGGGCGCTTGCGCATAGAGGGTGGCCGCGGCCAGCTTTAGGGTGCCATAGCCCAGGTCGGACGGGGCGGCGTGAGGTTCGTTGGGTTGTGCCTTTAATAAGCCCTGAGGCGGCTGGTAGCCGCTGGCGCTGGGCGCGATGCCCTTCATAAATGGGCCGCTGTTAAGATCCCAGGTGCTCTGCGGGGGCAGCGGGGCGGCCTCCAGCGAGCTTAACAGAGCTTGCTTGACGACCTGGGCGCGGTGCGCGCCATAGCTTGGGGTGAGGCCCTCTAAGGAGCCCTGCGGAGCGGACTTGTCGCGCGCGTCAGTCGTAGGCAGGGGCAGCGCCGCCTCCTGAGGTAAGGGGGCGACCCCATGGGCAAATTGCTCATAGTGGGCGGTGAGCGCGTCTAAGCTTTGCAGCCTGAAGTGCTCTTGGGTAAAGAGGTTCTCAGGTAGGTGCTCGCTGGCAGAAATGGTCGGGATTTCCTCATCGCTGTGCTGGCGATGCACGATTTGATTGAGGCGCGTCAGGATAATGGCAAAGTATGACTCCGAGAGCACCTCGTCCGAGGGCGTCTTCGACCAAAAGCTGTCAAATAAATGGGATAGGTCGACGCTCAGTTCCGCAAAGGAGGCGTCGTCGAGGTGAATTAAATTGTTGTTTTCGCTATTGAGTTGCAAAAAGCAGTATTGCGGGTCGAGCTTAGGGAAGCGCTGGGCGAGACGCTGCATGTACTGGGGATGAATCCACAGCGCGTAGCGCTCATAGCCTTGGGAGTGATAGATTTGGCCGTGATGGAATTGCAGCTCATCAATTAAGATGACGTCGCCCTTGGATAGGTGGTAGGGCCGACCTTCGACTTCATAAAAGAAGTCGCCGGACATCACGAAGATGATTTCGTAGAAGGCATGATGATGCGGGCTGATAGCAACATCTTCGCTGGGATTGGGATCAATCTGGCGATAGCACTCAAAGCTCGTGTTTTGCATCAACTCGCGGTACCGGCGACTGGTAAAGGCATCCTTCGATCCCTTGCGCATATGTGCTCCCTCACGATTTAGCCTTCTGGGCACGCCCCAAGGTCCCGGCGCTTGTGAGACACACCATGTCACAAACGGGGACGGCGGCCGTGCCGAACGGACACTCCAACAACAAACAACCTCTGGGACTTTGGCATAGTTCGGCCCATCCTGGTTCGGGCCCGCCTTGTTAAGACCCGTCTTAGCCCCGCGCAGCCTGGGGGACTAGACTTGGGGGCCAGCTTTTAGGGAATGGTTCCGGCTAGGGAATGGTTCCCGCAATGGGCTCTTGCGGCCGAGCCGAGCTCAGTGCTCCCGCACGTGACGGCGGCGCAAGATGGTTTTTGTGCCAAAGGTACCAACTTGCATC
>DXIF01000072.1 GCA_019113025.1 Candidatus Anaerobiospirillum stercoravium
AAGGCGTGCGGCCTTGGGCCGCACGGGTCAGGCGGCACAAGTCAGACGGCGCGGCGTAACCCACGTCGCGCCAACCGCGCACGCCGCGCCGCGCAAGGCGCGCAAGTCGTGCGCCGCCGCTAAGGCTGGAGCATCTCGTAGCCGATGTATGCGGCAATCAAGATGACGCAGGCCCAGCCGATGTAGTCGATGTAGCGGCGCAGGGCGTGTTCCATGCGCTCGCCACCCCACATGATGATGCCGGCGACCAAAAAGAAGCGCAGGCCGCGCCCAACCAAGGACACCAGCACGAAGTTTAATAAGGTGAGCATGCCCACCGAGCCGGTGCTAGCCATACTCTCGGCGGCAACCAAGCCGCTAGTCACGGCGATGACCTTATAGGGCACTGGGGTAAAGGCACCAATGAAGATCATGAGCACGCCGTACTCGAGGGTAAACCAGTCACGCACGGTCTGCATCGACTGCTCATAGCCCAGCCACTGAATCAAATCGGCAATGTATGGGTCGTAGATAAAGTAGCCCAGATAATAACCGCAGATGGCGCCTAAGACCGAGGTAACCATGGTCAAGGCCGCATAGTACATTGAGCGCTTAGGGCGCGCCAAACACATCGGGGCGAGCATGACATCAGGCGGAATGGGCCAGAAAATCGACTCGATAAAGCTGTTAATTGCCAAAAACCATGGGGCTTTAGGGTGCTTTGCTAACTTGATGCATAACTCATAAAGAGCTGAAAACACGTTAATCTTCATACGGCCCAGCGCCTAAGGGAGGAAGGGAAAGGACGGGAACAAAAAGCGCAAAAAATGCGAGCAGGTGCACAATACCACCCGCTTAGTTCTTGCCAAAGTGCCCTGAATGATACCAGCCTCAGCTTAGCATGACATTAGCCGCACCAAAAACAAAACGGCGCACGTGCCCCGCGTCCGGCGCCCGTACGCGGCGCCGCCGCGCGCGCACCATAAAAAAAGCCGCTCCACCCAGCCTAAGCTGCGGGAGCGGCAGCGCCGCGCGGCAGGGCGCGACTTCAGCGTTTTCTTACAAGAAGCGGCCCGCCTTTAGTGGCGAGCAGCACGCCTTTAGTGGCGATAAGCCTCGGCGGCAAAGCGCTCTAAGTCCGCTTCGGTGGTGTCATCACCAAAGGCGATGAACTCAAGACCTAGGAGCTTAGCAAACAAGGCAATGTCCTTGCGGGTTAAAGCGGTGGAAACCACGCTGTGGTGAGCGCCACCGGCATAGCACCAGAAGGCAGTGCCGATGTTGAAGTTTGGCTTGTGGCGATACATGATGCGGGCGACCGGCAGCTTTGGCATTGGCTTAGGCTGCTTGACCAGCTCGATATCGGCGCAGATCACGCGGAAGTGAGTACCCATGTCGACCATGGTGACCTGAATACCATCGCCCTCAACGCCGTCGAAGATGAGGCGTGCTGGATCGCTCTTACCACCGATGCCCAGCGGGATAACATCAATCTCAGGCTTAGTGGCAGCAAAGGAGACTGGAACCTCGAGCATGTGGGAGGCCAGCTCTAACTCTTGGCCCTCGGTTAAGTCGTAGGTGTAGTCCTCGATAAAGCCCGTGGCACCGGGACGACCCTCGGCCATCTTCATTAAGACCGCAGATAAAGCGGAGATCTTGTAGTCACCCTCAGGACCAAAGCCAATCCCCTTGCCCATTAAGTTTTGGCAGGCGATGCCTGGGAGCTGATTTAAGCCGTGCAGGTCTTGGAAGGTATCGGCAAAGGCGCCTAAGCCGCGGCTGCCTAAAAACTTCTCTAAGCCTACTTCGTACTTAGCCTGCTCACGCACGACCTCGACGCGCTCGGTCTTCATGGTGTACTTGGAGGTGTACTCGGCCATCTTGGCGTCAACCTCGGCCTCGGTCACAGCATTGATGGTGGCAACTAAGTCGCCCACTGCGTAGTAGTTGCACTCCCAGCCTAAGCGAATCTGGGATTCAACGCGATCGCCGTCGGTAACCGCGACCTCACGCATATTGTTACCAAAGGAGGCAACCTTTAAGTGGCGCGAGAAATTGATGGCGCGGGCCACGTCGATAAAGCGGGCCATCTCGCAGAGGACTTTCTCATGACGATAGTAGCCTGCGACCACCTGATGGGCGATCTTGAGGCGGGCTACGATAAAGCCGTACTCACGGTCACCGTGGGCGGCTTGGTTTAAGTTCATGAAGTCCATGTCGATGCTGTCATAAGGCAGCTTCTCGTTGGCCTGAGTGTGCAGGTGCAATAATGGCTTTCTTAACTCTTGTAAGCCCTTAATCCACATCTTGGCCGGCGAGAAGGTGTGCATCCAGGTAACCACACCGATGCAGTCATCATCGCAGCTGACCTTACGCATATCAGCAATGCAGGTCTCGGAGTTGACGACGGTTGGTAAGAGCTCAAAGGTGACGCGGGAACCAAACTTCTCGTTAAAGAAATCGTTCATGACCTGAGCGTCAGCGGCCACTTGCTTTAAGCACTCATCGCCATAGAGATCTTGCGAGCCGACAACAAAATAAATCTTTTCCATACAGATATCTGGTGTTGCCTCACAGCTCAACAGCTCAACAGCTCAAGCTACCAGCCTGAGAGCAACACGACCTCCCAAAAACACAGAACCAAACTGGGGTACGCGCCCAAGCTCAATGCCCCTGTTTAAGTTAGCACAAGCTAACCTGAGCGCCTTCTCACTTGCGCAAGTTGCGCAACTAAGAGCTGCCCACCGCCTGCCCGACGCGGGCGGGCGCCTGACCGGCCCACCGGTCAGGCCTGGGCGGGGCGAGCGCGGCCTTTAGCGAGGCCCGCCCCCGGCGCTCGGGGCCCGAACCGGGCCTCGAGGCCCGAGCTCGGCGCTGAGGCGTTATTTAATTACCGACTGCGACTGGCGGTCAGCGAAGATGGCCACGAAGGCTAAGAAGACGACACCTTGGATCAGCTGCATCATCTGGGTGCTAAAGCCCATCATGGTTAAACCGGAGGTTAAGACCACATACAGCAACGAACCTACGACCACGTTGTAGAAGCGGGCCATGGCACCGCCGGAGATCGGCATACCGCCTAAGACCAAGGCAATTAAGATCTGAGTCTCCAGCTGGTTACCGCCGTTGGAGGTAACCGAGCCAATCTTGATCGCGGAGATAAAGGCGGCAAAGCCGGTGATGGCGCCTGCTAAGACATAGACTAAGAACTTGACGCGGTCGGTGCGGATACCGGCGAACATCGCGGCCTTTTCACCGGCGCCGATAGCGCGCAGGTAGATGCCAAACTTAGTGAAGTTGTAGCAGATAAAGCCAATGCCGACGACGATGACGGTGGCAGTGACCTTAAAAGCGGTGGTGTCCCATAAGACCAGCATGGGGTCACCTGCGACCGGGGCGTCAGTGGTCAGATACTTAATCAGACCACGGAATAGGAACATGGTGCAGATCGTCACAATGAACGATTTGATCTTCCGGTTGACGTAGAAGTAGCCGTTGACCGCGCCGACCGCCGCACCGGTTAAGATGCCCGCCAGAATGGAGAGCTCAATGCTGTAGCGCGAGACGTAACACACCACAATCGCCGATAGACCCAAGATCGAGCCTTGGGAGAAATCAAGGCCGCCCACAGTCATGATAAAGAACACGCCCATCGCCGAAATCATAATGACGTAGACGGTACTCATGGCCAAAGGCAGACGGGTGATGAGACGGCCATTGGTCAGGTAGCTAAAGAGCGCGAACACCACGATTAAGCCGGCAATTGGCAGCAGCGCGCGCACCAGACGCATGGTGTTTTGCTTCTTTAAGGCTACCGCCTTGGCATCAGCTGCGGTTGCGGTAGCTGGAGCATTAGCAGGAGCATTAGCATTAGTTGGTTGATTCATGGCAGCCTCCTTAAACCATCATTGCAATGAGCTTTTGCTCATCGAGGTCTGGGCTTCGCAAGACTTCACCGGAGATGGCACCATCCTTCATGATGATGATGCGGTCGCACATACCGATGAGTTCCATGAGCTCTTCTGAGATCATGATGATGGACTTACCATTCTTGCGCATCTTGTTCATGAGCTGGTAGATGTCCTGCTTGACGCCGATGTCGATACCACGGGTCGGCGAGTCGAGCACCACGATATTGGAGCCCTTACCAATCCAGCGCGCGAGCACCACCTTTTGCTTATTACCACCGGAGAGCTCGGAGACAAATTGCGCGGTACTTTGCATCTTGACCGACATTTCCTTGGCGTGCTCGTTGGCAAAAGCCTTAGCCTTGCTCCAATTGATAAATGGGCTGTGGCCATAATCAAGCGCATTGAGCGATGGCATGATGATGTTGTCACCAATGGACTGGTTGAGCACTACCGACTCGTTGTCACGATCCTTGGAGGTGTAAGCAATCGAGTTGCGAATCGCCGTCGGGATATCGTTGATCTGAGTGCCATCAGCCAGCTCTACAGTACCGGTACGGTCATAACTTGCGCCAAAGATCGCCTTACCGATTTCGTGCATACCTGACTCCGACAGACCACCAAAGCCTAAGATTTCGCCGCGGTGTAAGTCGAAGTTGATGTCATGGATGAGACCTGGGACCGCCACATCGTGCACCGAGAGCACTACTTCCTTAGAAATCGGCTCGCCGTAGTCGGAGCGATAGTAATCGCCCGTGACCTCACGGCCCACCATCAGCTTCTTGAGCTTGTCTTGGTCTAAGTCCGCGGCCTTTAAGGTGTCGATGTAGATGCCATCACGCAAGATGGTGACGGTATCGGACTTCGCCAAAATCTCCGACAAGTCGTGGGAGATGAAGATGATGGTGCAATTTTCCGCCTTTAAGCGCTCCATTTGCTTATAGAGCTCTTCACGGCCCTCTTGGGACAAGGCGGTGGTCGTCTCGTCGATCACCACAATCTTAGGGTGGAAGTAGGTGGCCTTCACAATCTCGATTAACTTGCGATCCTCGAAATTGTAATCATCGACCATAGCCGCGGCCTTAATATGGGTAAAGCCGTACTCTTGCAGCAAGCGATTGGCCTCAGCGTTCATTGCGACCGTATTGCGAAAGCCGTGCTTGATGAAGCGGTCTTCGTGGCCTAGGAAGATGTTCTCGGCCACGGTTAAACCCGACAAGGTACCCAGCTCTTGGACGATGATCGAGATGCCCATATTGTTAGCATCGACTTGGTTTAAGGGGTGGATTTCCTTACCGTCGAGCACAAAGGTACCGGTTTCCATGGGGTAGATGCCGGTGAGCATATTGGTCAGGGTCGACTTACCTGAGCCGTTTTCACCGATTAAGGCATGAACCTCACCTGCGTTGACATCAAAGGAGACATGCTGCAAGGCCTTGGTGATACCAAAGTTTTTGCTGATGTCGCGCACTTGCAATCTTACTTGACTCATAGCCACCCTCCTACTTGACGATCTCGCCCTTGTTCACCTTGGTGGTGAGGGTGATGATGATAAGCAGTGCCAAACCTGAGATCATGTCCTGAATGGCGGTTGGGGCACCCAAGGAGATAAAGCCGAAGAAGATGATGTTAACGATGAACTCACCCAGGATAATGGCTTGTAGTGGGATGCCGTAGCGCATGAAGGCCAGACCAAAGAAGCAGCCCATGGTTGGGATGAAGTTACGGCTCATCGACTGCATGCCGGTCACAGCGACGATGGACGAACCATAGCTGATGGTCAAAATCGCCATAGCACCGAAGAAGGCGCCACTTAAGATGAAGGCGTAGACCTTATAGCGGTCAACGTTGATACCCATATTCTTGGCCACAAACTCGTTGGAGCCAATGGCGTAGGTGTAGGTACCAAACTTGGTGTAATTGAGCATCAAGTAGGCGATGACAAAGCACAAGACTGCCAAGATGATGTTACCTGGCATTTGGCCCAAGCCGCGCATATTGGACGGTAAGGTCTGACCGACGCCACCGGCCATATAGTTGGCGATAGACTCATAGATCAGCGCCAGACCTGCGGTCACGATCATGGACGGAATGCGCAGGCGCACATAGAACATGCCGTTGCACAGACCAACCAAGGCACCGGTAATGATGCAGCCAATAACGAGGCCAAAGTAGCCTAACTCAAAGGTGGTAGCCAATTGGCAGCCGACCACGGCCGATAAGATGATATTGGCGCCGATCGAGAAATCGAACAGGCCCATATCCATCACGAAGTAGAAGCCGATGGCACCGACGGTTGCAATTAAGCTCGCCTGAAAGTATGCCAAGAGGTTCTCGGGAGAACCGAAGTTATCGGGGGTTAAGATCTTAAAGATCGCCCACGACAGCACCACCAGCGCAATTAAAACTATGTAGCCTTTCGTCGCGCCTGATAGATTCTTGAATCCACTCATCGCAAACTCCTGCCTGACAAAGAAGTCACATCCACGCGTGGCAAGGCCCCCAAGCAAGACCAAGCTCAAACCGGCGCCACCGGCATAAACCAGCACCAACCGGAGCCAACCGGCACCCACCAGCGCTAACCTGCGCCAACCGGAGCCAACCGGCACCCACCAGCGCTAACCTGCGCCTGCCAGCCGCGGCCGCTGCCGCTCAGCCCAAGCAGCAAAGCCCCCGCGAGCTCTCAGCAAGATCTCAGCGAGCTCTCACGCCCAGCCCTCTTGGCCTTACTGCCGCCTCACTTGGCCCCAACAAACCAAAAGAACCAGAGGCTGACTTAGGCTGACTTAGGCTCACCGGCCCAAACGTAGTCTTGGTTGTGTGCGCCACGCACATTTGCACGGACTAGGGTGGGAGGGAATCAAGAACCAACAACAAGGAAGTAACTGACGAGGTAAACGGCGCGGGCCACAACGTACCCCAGCGCGCCCATACGCAGCGCGCAACGTGCAACACGCAACGCGCAACGCCGCTCCTTGCGCCTTCCTTGCCGCAAACCACACCTCACGAGCAAGGACGACCCAAACCCTACAAACCCTATATGTCCATAGAGTTAGCATAAAAAGGGGGCACCGTAAAATCACGCAAACGTTTACGATAATTGAAGCTAAGGCACGTTTTTTAGCATTTATTTGCCAAAAGCTTGAGCTGGATCAGAATGTGAGACCGTGCGTTATTGCAAAATTTCGTAAACGTTATCAAGAAAGCAACCACAACGCGCCCGCCCAGACGCCACAAGGCCTTGCGCGCACCAAGTCCCTCCCACAACCGCAAAATCTAGCGCAATTTGCGCTTATTACGGCGTCCTCCGTGCCCCACCGCGGTGCACAGCAACACCGCCTGCAGCTCCGCCCACGGCGTAGCCCAAAGCTCCGCCCCAAACCCAACCAAAGTCCCATGCTCGCCCCAAACGCCCCTAAGGCCCGCGGCCCCAGCGCTGAGAGCACTAGCGCCGCGTGCGCGCGCCCGCGCCTCAATCGGGCTTGCTCTTGGAATTTCCCTAAGTCCCACTGAGCGTAACCAATCATCCCAACGCTCTAAGGGATGCGGGCGCGTTACCACGCCTTAAGGGCCTCAGAACAGCTACACAGAGCGCACACACAAGACGCGAACGAGATACGCACTTTGACTGAGGCGCGTAAACGGCAGCGGGAAGCTTAGTGGGACTTTTGAGAAAATGTGATTTAGGCGGCATAAATAAGCGCTCTATGCTACAATGAGCGGTCAAATTTGGCGTTAACATCGGAGCTTTTTCATGACTGCAACACCTTCTCCTGCCAAGCTTATTTTCGTAACTGGTGGCGTGGTTTCATCCCTAGGTAAGGGCATTGCTGCGGCCTCCTTAGCCGCAGTATTAGAGGCCCGCGGCCTGAAAGTGACCATGATGAAGCTGGATCCATACATCAATGTTGATCCAGGTACGATGAGCCCAATTCAGCACGGTGAAGTCTTCGTGACTGAGGATGGCGCCGAAACTGACCTCGACTTAGGTCACTACGAGCGTTTCATCCGAACCAAGATGTCGCACCGTAACAACTTCACCACGGGCCGTATCTACTCTGATGTAATCCGCAAGGAGCGTCGTGGCGATTACTTAGGTGCCACTATTCAGGTAATCCCACACATCACTAACGCCATTAAAGAGCGCATTCTGGCAGGTGCTGAAGGCAACCAAATCGCCATTGTTGAGATCGGTGGTACCGTCGGTGACATCGAGTCGCTGCCGTTTTTGGAGGCGATTCGTCAGTTAGCAGTCGAGATTGGCCGTGAAAACGCCATTTTCATGCACTTAACCTTAGTGCCATACCTTGAGACTTCAGGCGAGGTTAAGACCAAGCCAACCCAGCACTCGGTCAAGGAGCTCTTGTCCATCGGTATTCAGCCAGACGTCTTAATTTGCCGCTCCGATCGCGTCATCCCAGCCCATGAGCGCCACAAGATTGCGATGTTCTGCAACGTCCAAGAGCGTGCCGTCATTTCGCTCAAGGACGTCGATTCGATCTACAAGATCCCAGCCTTACTCAAGAGCCAGTACTTAGATCAGTTCATCGTTGAGCGCTTTGGGATCGAGTGCCAAGAGGCAGATTTAAGCGAGTGGGAGCACGTTATCTACCAGCAGGCCAACACCGTAGGTGAGGTCACCATTGGTATGGTCGGCAAGTACACCGAGCTGCCAGACGCTTACAAGTCGGTCAACGAGGCCTTAAAGCACGGTGGCTTAAAGAATGGCTTAGCCGTCAACATCAAGTACATCGACTCCGAGGACGTTGAGTCCCGCGGCGAGGAGATGCTCCAAGGCTTAGATGCGATCTTAGTTCCAGGTGGCTTCGGCTCGCGTGGCGTTGAGGGCAAGATCATGGCGGTACGCTATGCCCGTGAGCACAACATCCCATACTTAGGCATCTGCTTGGGTATGCAGGTGGCGATCATCGAGTACGCCCGCAACGTCGCCATGATGGAGAAGGCCAACTCGACCGAGTTTGACCCGAATACGCCATACCCTGTAGTGGCTTTAATCACCGAGTGGATTGATGAGGCCGGACGCGTTGAGAAGCGCTCGGACAAGTCGGACTTAGGCGGCACCATGCGCCTGGGTGGCCAGCTGTGCCACTTAAAGCCTGACTCCAAGGTGCGCGAGCTCTACGGCAAGGATGACATCATCGAGCGTCACCGTCACCGCTATGAGGTCAACAACAACCTCATCTCCAAGCTCACCGACGCCGGTTTATCGGTGGCGGGCCTGTCCACTGACAACAAGCTGGTTGAGATCATCGAGATCAAGAACCATCCTTGGTTCATCGGTGTCCAGTTCCACCCTGAGTTCACCTCGAACCCACGTGAGGGCCACCCATTATTCTGCGGCTTCATCGCTGCCGCCAAGCGCTACCAAGACCAGCAGCACCACTAAGAGCTGCGCAATAAAGCGCACAAGTAAGCGCGCAAGCAAGAACGCAATCAAGCGCGCAAGCAATAGCGCAAGTAAGCGCGGCCCTTAGGCCCACATAAGCCGCAACAAGCCGCCGTTAGGTTACCTGATGGCGGCTTGTTTGTAACTGAATGGTTTAAACCAGCCATGCCGAAAGTATCAGTCATCATCCCGCTCTACAACGCCAGCCCCTACCTTGCTGAGCTTAAGCAAGTGTGGGAGCAAACTCTAAACGACTTTGAACTTATCTTGGTCGACGACTGCTCGACTGACAACACCTGGGAGCAGCTGCAACGCTTCAAGAGCGACTATCCAGAGCGCACCATTATCCTCGCGCGCAACGAGCGCAATTTAGGCCCGGGAGGCACCCGCAACCATGGACTGACCCTGAGCTCTGGTCAGTACGTCATCTTCCTTGACGGCGATGACCGCTACGAGCCAACTATGCTGGAAAAAATGGCCGCCAAGCTCGATGAAACCTGCGCCGACGTGGTGTGTGGCGGCTTCATGGAGCATGATCAAGACCGGACGGAATTACGCCTTTTTAGTCCAAGACTAATCAAGCAGCTCGGCATTTACAACAGCAAAGGAGGGGGCAGCGCACTGACTGAACTGAGTCCATTCACAATTGAACAAGTGCTGATTCACCCATCCCTATTCCCGGCGCCGTGGAACAAGATGATACGACGCAGCTTCCTTAGTGAGCACAATATCACATTCCCAAGCATGAGCTTTGGCGAAGACCGCTGTTGGAGCGAACATATGGTGCTCAAAGCCCACGCCATTGAGGTGATCAACGAGGTGCTGTACCACTACCAGCTCCGCCCCGGATCGATTAGCAAAGCGCAAAATGAGCGCTTTGTGGCCGCCTTCTTTGCGCAACTTGACTACGCCTACCAGCTCTTACAAGCCGCCAACATCTTAGAGCGCATTAATACGGCTTGGCAGTTTCATTACTGGGACACGCTCTTTAGCCAATTCAATCGTATCAACCAGCAGCCGGAAGTCCAACTCAAATTACTCCAGGCTGCGTGCGCTTTCTGCCAAGAACACAAGATGGCAGATAGCTCCGACTCCATGCCACTAGCCGCGCGCTTAGGTCTGTATCGCTTGCTGCCTCAAGTCGCTGCACTCCTGCCCCTACGCTCCAAGCTTAAACAACAGCACCGCATCTACCGCCATCTCAAGCGCTTCAACCGCCTCCTGCGCGTTTCCGATTAAAGCACAACTTCGACCCCTCTGTTTAACGCGCTGCTACTCTCAGCGCGGCACACAAGCTGCTAACACAAGTAGACTCGAATCAAGGTTCACCGATTAACCCACGCTGCCGCAAGCAAGGAGCCGCCAATGAAAATCATCACTGCGATTTTGTTATTACTGTGTGGCTTCTTGGTGTACGACATCTACTTTGGTCACAACGGCGTCCAGCAGTACAAGAAAATGGAGCTCCAGCTGGAGCGCGAGGAGCAGCAAGCCCTTGTGCTGCAAAAGCGCAATCAGGAAATCACAGACCAAATCAGCGACTTTACCCTCCAAGGCACGGTAGCAGTCGAGGAGCTTGCGCGCAGCGAACTTGGTCTCATCAAACCCAATGAGCGCTTCTACCGCGTCATCGCAACCGATGAGGAAATCATCAAGATGCCGCTGCCCAAGTACAACTAAAGCATCCCATTGATCAAACGCCCCTGCTGTCAACTAAAGCGCTGCTATCTTAACGGCCCTGCGCTAGGGCGCCCCACGCTATACCAAATGAGCGCGCAGGTAGACTTATCCGCGCAAGTAGCCTGTGCCGTATAAATGGTATTATGCGGACACAAGTAGTCTACCATCTTGATGCCACCAACCGCAGATCCCTTTAGCACGGGGGTGACGCAGCTAAACGACTGCCAAGTGCGGCCTAATCACGCCTCTGAGTGCGGAGCGCAAATGGGTAGACTAGTGCAAAAAAGTAGACCGTGCCACACAAACGGATTTATCAGGCACAACAGGTCTACCAGCCGCGGTAGACTGGTCACATCTGGCTTAAATAAGCCAAAGTACACGTTATCATATCCCCCGCTGGTTACTCCGGTTGAGAGGTGCAGGATTGAGCACATAGCGCCTGATTTAGGGCAAGGCCAATATGATTTAGTCTGTGTGCTAAAGTTAGAACACGCGCAGTTTACGCGTCAGCAAAGGCAGCTAATCATATGTATGTAGAGATCAAAACCCCCGCTAGCGGGCGCAAATATGTGTACCTAAAACGCTCAGTGCGCGTCAATGGACGCGTCAAGCACATCACGGTTGAGCGCTTTGGTGAGCTCAACGACCTCTTGGCGCAAGACCCAGACTTCATCATCAAGCTCAACGAAAAGTGCCGCGCGGGCAGTCCTGATCTCTTTTCCTCCAAACTTCACGCGTTTGAGCACAATCTAACGGCCGCACTACACAACGCCGTCAGCACCAGTGCCGCGGTTGCCACGCCCGAGGGCAGCATTCCGCCAAAGAGCAAGGTGTTGGGCGAACCAAAATGCGGGGTAACGCCCACAAGCTCAGGCGCGGCTGTTGCAACTCAAGGCCAAGCTGCAACCGCCCCTAGCATCAGCCTGCTCTTTGCTACGGCCCCCACCTCCCTCAAAGATGCTGAGCTCAACGAGCTCTTTGCGGTCTATGCCCCACGCGATGCCGCTCTGCCCGAAAAGGGCGTGCTGGGCTATATTCAAGAACACGGCTTAGTCGACGTAGTGGTCCCGGCCGCGGGCGTCGGTGCTCGCATGGGCGCGGAGGTACCCAAGCAATACCTCAAGCTCGACGATAAATGCGTGCTCGAGCACACCGTGCTCAAGCTCTTGACCAGCCCCTTTGTCCACAATGTGATTGTGGCGCTCTCCCCCGACGACCCATATTTTAAGTATACTTGCTTGGTGGATCTCAAGCGCGTCATCCGGGTCAATGGCGGTAGCGAGCGCGTTGACAGCGTTTTGGCGGGCCTCAAGGCCACTCGCAGCTCATGGGTCATGGTGCACGATGCGGCCCGGCCGTTAATCAGCTTGACCGATATTGAGCAGCTCTTGCTAAAAGTAGCACGCACCCAGCTCACCCCCGAGGACAGCCCGCTGCCGCGCACTGAGGCCTATTGTGGCGGCATCTTAGTCGCGCCCATGGCCGATACGGTCAAGCAAGCTCAGAGCATTCATGGCGGGGAACTTCATGCCATCGACCGCACCTTAAACCGCGCTCACCTGTGGCGCGCCCTAACCCCGCAGCTCTTTGGACGCACCGAGCTGATGGCCGCAATTGAGCAGGGCTTAAGCGACCGCCGGGCTATAACTGATGAGGCTTCAGCGCTCGAGCGCTTGGGCAAAAAGGTGCTGATGGTTGAGGGCTCGCCGCTCAACTTCAAGCTGACGCAGCCTAGCGACCTGCTCCTAACCAAAGCCCTACTGAGCTACTTAGCGCCGCATTGCTAAGGCTAAGCGGCACGGCCTGAAGGCCAGAGGGCTTCAGGCCGTGCTGCTTAAATCGGCGCTACGCCTAGACGCGGGCGGCAGAACGCACCTGCTTGATTTCGTTGAGCTTGCTCAAGACGCGGGTAAGCGCAGGGAGGTTCACGATCATCAGATCGATGTCGATGATTGAGAGATCCTTGAGACGGTCAGTATGCGAGCGCACGCCTAAGACATTGATCTTCTCGTTAGCAATGACCGTGGTGACGTCACGCAGCAAACCCGGGTAATCCGAGGCCACCACCTTGATGGTAACGGTAAAGCCATTGGCATTGGCGTCATCGCCCCATTGCGCAGTAACCACGCGCTCCGGATTCTTCTTGATCAAGCTCTTGAGCTGCGAGCAGTTGGACTTGTGAATTGAGATGCCCCGGCCTTGAGTGATAAAGCCGATGATGTCATCGCCGGGGATCGGCTGGCAGCACTTGGCGATGTGGGTCATGACATTGCCCACGCCGTCGACCACAATCTTGCCCTTTTGGCTGGCGTGACGACTCAACAGCTGCTGATTGGTCTTCTCTGAAATGAGCGACTGCAGCTCCAGCTCCTTGGTGTTGCTGTCGCGCTTGAACACGCGCTCCTCAAGGAAGGAGATAATCTGGTTGACCTTGATGTCACCGGCGCCAATACCCGCGTAGATATCGTTCACGGTCTTGACGTTGAAGCGCGCCAACTTCTCCTTCAAGAACGAGGCGACTTGATCCTTGTTCAGGCCCAAGCCATGGCGCGCCACCTCGCGCTCTAACAAGTCATCACCGGCGGCTAGATTCTTGTCGTAGTCGACCTTGCGGAACCAGTTGATGACCTTGGCCCGCGCCCGCGAGGTCTTGAGGTAGCCATTGTCGGCGTTAATCCAGTCGCGCGACGGATTAGGCTCCTTTTGCGTGATGATTTCCACCTGTTCGCCGGTCTTGAGCTTATAGGTATAAGGCACGATCCGGCCATCGACCTTGGCGCCAATGCAACGGTGGCCCACCATGGTGTGCACTTGGTAGGCAAAATCAAGCGGCGTCGCCCCGGTCGGCAGGTCTACCACCTCACCGCGCGGGGTGAAGACGTAAACGCGATCCTCGAAGACTTGCTTTCTAAACTCGTCTAAGAGGGCACCGGACTCGACCATATCGTCGCGCCATGCTAAGAGCTTACGCAGCCAGTTGATGCGCTGCTCGACGCCTGAGCCTAAGCCGCCGCCTTCCTTATACTTCCAGTGCGCAGCCACGCCCAGTTCGGCCATCTGGTGCATGTCCTTGGTCCGAAATTGGATTTCGACCACCTTATTGCCATCACCGTAAACTACGGTGTGAATTGACTGGTAGCCATTAGGCTTAGGATTGGCGATGTAATCGTCAAATTCCTTTTCGATATGGGACCAGCGGCTGTGCACAATACTGAGGGCGGCATAGCAGTCCTCGATCTTGTCCACAATGACGCGCACCGCGCGCACGTCATAAAGTTCGCTAAAGGGCAGGTGCTTGCGCTGCATCTTGCGCCAAATCGAGTAGATATGCTTAGGACGGCCGTAGACCTCGGCGTTATGAATGCCGTTTTGCTCCAAGAGCGAACGCAGCTCGGCCACAAAGTTCTCGATGTAGCGCTCGCGCTCAACGCGCTTTTCACCTAAGTCACGCGCAATCTCCATGTAGTAGTCGTTATGGAGGAAGCGGAAGGCTAAGTCCTCTAACTCCCACTTGAGCTGACCGATGCCCAAGCGGTTGGCCAGCGGCGCGTAGATATTGGCAATTTCGCGGGCAATCGCCAGCTTAGTCTCATCGTCGGCATACTTGGCCGCGCGGATCACCGCGATACGCTCGGCGAGTTTAATGACCACCGCGCGCACATCGTCGACCATCGACAAGAGCATGCGACGGACGCGGTCAACTTGAGCCTCGGTGCCCTTGCTGCTGTTGAGGTTTTGTAGGAAGCGAATGGCCTCCATGTCCTTGACCTTGAGCAAGAGCTTGCGGATATTGAGGCCAAACTTGGCCTCAACCTCGTCTAGATCCAAGGCCTTACTTTCAAAGGCCGGGTACAAGAAGGCAACCATGAGCGACTCGATGTCCATATTTAAGGTCATCAAGATCGCGATAATCTCCGCTGAGAGATTGGTGACGCTCTTGGCATCAAGCAAGTTAGCGCGCGCCAGTCCCAAGCCCTGCGCATTGGCTTTATCCCCCCCTGAGGCCGCCACCTCCTCAGACTTATCCACGCCCCGCTCTGCGGCCTTCTTGGCTTCAGCATTGAGTTTATCTTGCTGCTTTTGCATGCAAGCCACGACGTAGGTATGGCATTGTTGCAGCTTTTCCTTTTGGTCTTCAGGCAGATTGAGCTTATCGGCCCACGCCTCAAAATCAAAAGACGCTTCGTGCGTGTCTCTTAATGCCACCATCTTTCGTACTCCTCAATGCCCGGGGGGCCTTAAGCCGAACTCAGCCCAACGCAGCGGACTCATCCGAACTAAGCCGAGCTTTGCCGAACTCAGACGAATTCAGACGAACTCCGTCACCCCGCGTTAATCGCGGGTGAAGACCAACATGATCTCCACATGGCTGGTATGGGGGAACATATCAAAAGCGCCCCACATCTCTATTTTATAGTGTGAACTGAGCAATTGCGAACAATCGCGCGCCGCGGCCAATGGATTGCACGAGATCATGACAATCTTCTTGGGCTTGAGCTTGCCCATAAACTGCACCGCGCGCTTGGCGCCCATGCGCCCAGGATCCATCACCACCACGTCATAATCAGCCTTAGCCCAGAGCTGATTCTCAAATGGCTCCTCTAAGTCGGCGACATAGAACTTAGCCTTGTCGGCCACGCCATTGACCGCAGCATTGGCGTTAGCACGGCGTATCATGTCAAAAACAATGTCGATGCCCACCACCTCGCTGCCTGCGGCCGCAATTGGTAAGGAGAAATTGCCTAGACCTGAGAACAGGTCAAGCACCTTTTGCCCCTCATGCGGCTCAACTGCCGCGAGCACCCGCTTAAGCATCGCCGTGTTCATCTGGGCGTTGACTTGGACAAAGCAGCTGGGCGAGCAATAGACCTTGCTCTCCAAGCTTTGCACCATGATCTGCTGTTCCGCCGCACTAAACCCAGTGTCATCAGCTGCACGTTCGGCGCCGAGCAAACGCTCGCGCACCACCTCGCTATCGTCCAATTGCTTAAACGGCTCAAGCACGAACATGGCTAAGGAATGCTGCGCTCCAAAGTCGAGCAAGCGCTGCTCATCGGCTGCCTCCAGCTTTTGGGTCATACGCAGCAGTACTGCAACCTTGAGGTCGCTGGCAAGTAACTCAACATGGCCGATGCTCTTCTTTTGCTCCAAGGTGTTAACCAAGGCGGTCAAAGGCGCTAATAACGCATTAAGCCGGGGCTCGAGCACCGGGCAAGAGCTAACAGGTACTAACTCGGAGCTCTTGTCCTTACGAAACCCCAAGTAGAGCTTACCGTGATCGGCACGAATCGCTAAGCGACAGGCGCGGCGATAGCCCGTGGTCGGGCCCCTCTCGGTAAAGCTCGGAGCTCCAACCTTGGCGGCGGCCTCACGGCTTAATGCGGCCAGCTCCGAGGCGCGCGCCGCGTTCTTAGCCGCCGCTTGCTTTTGCGCCAGCGCCTGCTTAATGGTGCTGTTGCGCCCCAGGCGCGACTGGCCCACCGCCGCGCTCGCCTTTCCCGACTTAGCCTCTAAGGTTCCTTGGAGCACGCTTTTAACCAAAAGCTTGGCCACGCCTTGAACCTTGGCGTCAAAGGCCATTTGTGGCGGCAGATGCATCAGGGGGCAGCCGCCGCAGGAGGCTTGATGGTCACAGCAAGGATTAGTGACGCGCTCAGGGGCCGCGGCAATGAGCTTGGTGACCACGCCCGAGGCGGTCTTATCGGTGTCGCTGACCGTAGGCATGATGCGCGCACGCTCACCGGGCAGTAATCCCGGGACAAAGTAGACTTTATCTTCGTGCTTGCATACGCCGCGGCCTAGGATATCAAGGCTCACACACTGCGTCTCAAACGCCTTAGGCGCCGCCGTCTTCTTCTCTTGCTTGTAGATATTAACCATCAAAATCCCCCGGACTGCGGCATAGCTGCAGTCACCCTAACAAAATCTGTTGTACCAGCCCTAACGCCAGCTCTAATGCGCGACCGTTTTTTTGCGGCGCGGGCGCTTGGTGAGCGAAGCATCGAGCATCATGAGCATGCTCTCATCGTAAGGCGAGGCCGCCATACGCTCTTGCTCTGCGCGCGCCAGAGCCTCGGCTTCCGCCTTTTGCTGCGCCTTAAGCTGCGCCCGCGTCAGCTTCTTTATCTTTTTTACTTGCTTGTCCTGCTTGCCATTCTGGGGCTTAACCAGGGCCTCAGGCTCAAGCTGAGGCATCACTTCCGGCGCCAAAATCAACAGCCCCTCAGCATCAACCAACGCCGCTTGCGCATCAGCAAGAGCTGCCGACAGACTCGCACGTTCAGAAAGCGCAGGAGGCGCCGCTTCAGGCTCCTCGTCAGGTGCGACCTCAGCGGCGCTGGAGCGCCCCTTGCGCGTGGCGCCCGCCCCCTTACGCGCCTTGGACGAAGCCTTGGCCTGAGAAGACTTTGCAGCGCTCCCCTTTGTGCGCTTAGGTTTAGCGTCCGGCTTTGCCGCAGCGCCCATGGCGCTGTCTTCAGAGAGCTCGTGAGACTTGGCTGCCTTGGTGCGACGCTTGGTCTTAACCACAGGCTTATCAGGCTCCGATTCGACATTCTCAATTGGCGGCGCAAGCTCTGCCGCAGGCTCATCCTCGGTGTTCGAAACTTGAGACTCAGCGACTTCTTGAGTTGGAGCTTCAGACTCAGTGGCAACGTTCTCAGCATCATCCTCAACCCCAACTGAAGAGTTGGCCGCCTTAGGACGACGCTTAGGCTTAGTCACTGGTTTAGAGGGTTCAGTCTCAACGCTCGCGCCTTGCGGCTCAGTAGACTTAGCTGTCTTAGTGCGTCGCTTGGTCTTAGAGGTGGACTTAGTCGGCTTAGCCTCAAACTCTGGTTGAGATTCAGCGCTCTCAACTTGCAGCACTTCAGCAACAGCCTCAGTCTCAGCGCTCTCAACTTGCGGCACTTCAACAACAGGCTCGGCCTCAGAGCTCTCAGCTTGCAGCGCTTCAGCAACAGGATCAGTCTCAGCGCTCTCAGCTTGCGGCGCTTCAACCATAGCCTCGGCCTCAGCGCTCTCAGCTTGCGGCGCTTCAACCACTGGCGTTGCGTCCTCTTGAGACGCTTCCGCTTGAGATGCAGGCTCAGCTTCGACGTTCGCAGCTTGCGGCTCAGCGACTTCTTGAGAAGGCGCAATCTCTGCCACAGGCTCTGCGTCCTCTTGAGACGATTCCGCCTCAGACGCAGGCTCAGTGACTTCTTGAGTTGACGCTTCTGGCGCAGCAACAAATTGCTCTGGAGAGTTATCTGCCACAGTCGAATCAGACTTAACTTGCTCTGCAGCTTGAGGTTGCTCTGCGCTCAGAGCCCCAGCATCGGTATTAAGTGCAGCTGGTTCTGCTGCGGACGCAGCAGCAGGAGCGGCGTTCGGAGCCTTTTGCTTGAGCATCGTGAGGTACTCACGATAAAGCTTGCGGCTTTGCAGTTCCTTGCCGCCCAGCAAGCGATTGATGATGCTGGCTGTGAGCAACTTGGCGTTATGCGCACTTTGCGGCAGCTTGCACGCCAAGGTCACGATATCGTGAATCTGCTTGCCCGTTAGGATGGGACCTAACAAGTCTGCGCCATATTCGTAGTAACGCTGAATTTGGCTGCTGCTAACGCCTTGGCTCATTGCGCGGCGCATCCACGCATCTTGCCCCGGGCTAAGGCGTGCTCGCGTGTCCTCAAGCTTGGGCCCGCGAATCTTGGACTTAGCAAAGAGCATGGCACTCTCGGCGCCCGCACCCTCAGATTCTGTGGCTGAGGCATCGGGTGAGGGCGCTGGTGCTGCGCTCTGCGCCTGAGTGGTAGCGCTGCTGCGCTGCGAGGTCATGACTTGCGTCATGAAGTCAGGATCGACCTCGATAAAGCCTTGGCCAAAGCAGAAGCGATAGTTCTTGTCGGGCGCGACCGGCGCGCCGTGCTCATCAATAGGGCTGAGCTCATAGCCGATGCTTTTGAGCAGGCTCAGCTCGAAGTTGCGCAAGTTGTGCTCAATGTGGTCATTGTGCGCAATCGCCTCTAAGGTGGCGATGTAAGTACCAAAGAGCAGGCGATCGGACTCTTTGCCATGATAGAGGTGATGTAAGAGCTCATTGAGGTAAAAGGCGCAAAAGAACTCGGGCATCTTGAACTTGTAGCCGCCCGGGCAGTACTCAAAGTCCCGTAAATAATACAGGTCCCCCTTTTGCCCCAGCTGCAAGCTCAGGCTCAAGGGCGCAAAGGGCTGAATTAGCCCTTGCAGCGGCGAGTCAGGGCGCTTGGCGCCCCGCGCCAAGATCGCAATAGCGCCGTAATTGAGCGAAATGGCCTCCAAGATCAGGCTGTGCTCTTGATACTCCCGGATGTGGTAGATATAACAAGGCTCACGCTCGACGATTGCTGGCATCGCTCTATCCTCTTGCTCTTTGAGATTTCCCCGTTCGTATGCACCTACAGGTCTTAGACTTGCGCCTACAGATCTTCAAAGTCGGCGTAACCTAAGCTCTTTAAGGCGCGCTCATCGTCGGCCCAACCGGCCTTGACCTTCACAAAGAGCTCAAGATAGACCTTGGTCTCTAACAAGCGCTCAATGTCCTTGCGCGCCTCTGAGCCAATGAGCTTGATGCGGGCGCCCTTGGCACCAATCACCATCTTCTTTTGCCCCGAACGCTCAACCAAGATCGCAGCATGAATAGTAGTCACGCCCTTATCGTTGGTCGCAAATTGCTCAATTTCGATGGTGGCGGAGTATGGCAGCTCCTCACCCATCTGGCGCATCAGCTTCTCGCGGATGATTTCGGCCACCATGAAGCGCACCGGACGATCGGTGATGCTGTCGTCGCTATACAGGTGCGGACCTTGCGGCAGCACGTCCCGAATCATGGTCTTGAGCACCTGTAAGTTGCTGCCCTTTAAGGCCGAGACCGGGATGATGTCCTTGAACTTCAGGGTGTGTTGCAGGCGGTCGATTAACGGCAGAAGCTTTTCCTTGTCAGCAATCTTATCGACCTTGTTGATGACCAGCACAATGGGCGCGCGTGCCTGCTCCAGCTTGCCGCGTACCATGTCGTCATCATCAGTCCATGAAGTGGCATCAACCACCCATAAGATGAGCTCAACATCGCCTAATGATGACTCCGCGGCCCGGTTCATCAAGCGGTTAATGGCGCGCTTTTCGACTTTGTGCAGACCTGGGGTATCGACGTAAACAGTCTGATATGGACCGTCGGTATCAATGCCTAAGACGCGATTACGCGTGGTCTGGGGCTTGCGCGAGGTGATCGAGATCTTCTGCCCAATCAAATGGTTCATCAGGGTCGACTTGCCCACGTTAGGACGGCCGACAATGGCAACAAAACCAAACTTGGTCTCTTCCAACAAATTGTCCTCGTTTGAGGCTGGGATAAGGCTGACAAGGGCACGCCGCTGCTTACGCGGTGCCACCGAGGTAAGGAACAAGCTCAGCTCCAGGCCTTATCCCAGCCCATCGACAAAAAGCAGGGACCTTCTGGGCGCTTGTTGCTTGGTAGTTAAGACGCAACCAGCCGCGCTTGCGGCTGGAGTGAAAACAAAATTTAATGCGTAAGACGCGGGCGCTTGCGCCCAAAACGCCGTTAGCGAAGCCGTTAGCTTAAAGGATGGGTTTGTAAGTAATCGAGCACGATGCTGGCGGCCTTTTGCTCAGCGCGCCGACGTGAGGAGCCGCGACCATGGAACACCTGCTTGATGTCTTGGATCACCACTGAGACCTCAAAGACTTGGTTGTTGTCGGTGCCAATGATGTTCTCGATGCGATAAATCGGCAGTTCCTTGTGCTGGGACTGCAAGTACTCTTGCAAGGCCGACTTCGGATCCTTTTGCGACACGCTTGGGTTGATGGCACGCAGCCGCTCGCGGAACCAAGTTAAGACCAACTGGCGCACAATCTCAAAGTGCTCATTGCTATCTAAGAAGATCGCGCCAATGATGGACTCAACGGCATCGGCCAAGAGCGAGTCGCGGCGTGAGCCGCCTGACTTGAGCTCACCTGGGCCTAGCAGCAAGCAATCGCCGATCTTAAACTCGCGCGCCAGCTCGGCTAAGGTGGTCTCACGAACCAAGACCGAGCGCATACGGGTCAAATCGCCCTCAGGGCTGTCCGGGAACTGGGCAAAGAGCTCCTTGGCGATGATCATGCCGAGGATCGAATCGCCCAAAAACTCCAAGCGCTCATTGTGGTGCGGCCCAAAGGAGCGGTGGGTCAACGCTTGCTCAAGCAAAGCGATGTTCTGAAAAGAGTAGCCAATCGTTTGCTCCAAGTGTTGGATCCGATGCAGAAAACTGGAATCGTTTATCATCTTTTTGCCTGTGTGCAAAAAGTGCTCACCCTATAACCCCCCATCACAGCAGCATCCGCCTCATGCGGGCGCTGAGTTTTAAGCGCCATGAGTAAAACTCTATGAGCTCTCACCACCGTCAAGCTTCCGGCCAAAACCGGTCGCCTCCGCGGTCTGGACTGAGGGATTATAGGGTGCACACTAAATGTGCAGAAACTAAGGCGCGCCGCGCGCGCCCGCTAGAAACTAAGCGGTGCGCCCAGCAGCAAATAGCTCACTGACTTTTGCCGCAAAGCCCGCGCACCTGCTCATTTTCCTTGGTTCAATAGTATAACAAGCCTGATGTTTTTGCGCTTTATTAGTTGCGGCCAAGCCGCAACTTCCGACGTTCGTCCCCTGACATCATCCCCGGCGGCTCCGTTTGACGCCGGGTTTGGGACTTAAACGGTGTTACTACTCCAAGCCGCCCATGCGCTCAAAGCGAATGGCGCTTGGGATAAAGTCAGGCAAGAGGCGCTCAGGGTCAGAGCTAAACTCTAACGAGAGCCAAACGCCTACGGTGCGGCCCACTAAGTTCTCCTCAGGCACAAAGCCCCAGAAGCGGCTATCCTTACTATTGTCGCGGTTGTCACCCATGACAAAGTAATGGCCCTCCGGTACTACCCACGAACCGCGCAAGGCACCTTGCTGGCGGTAGTAGTACTGCGACAAATCAGGCACGCGCGGATTGATTTGTAGCCGGTGCGGCTCAGCCCCTAAATACTCCTTGAAGACCAGGTAGCTCTCGCTATAGGTGGCACCTTCATGGGTAATGGAGCCCAGCTCTTCGAGCTTAACGGCCTCAGGCGAGGTGCATGGAGCACTTGATTCTGCGACCGTAACCTCAGTTGGAGTCACCGTGCCTACGTTGCAGGCTTTGCGTAAATAGACGCGCTTGTTGGCGAAAATCACCTCATCGCCGGGCAAACCGACTACGCGCTTGATGTAGTCGATGCTCGGGTCTTCCGGATACTTAAAGACTACGACGTCACCGCGCTCCGGCTTGCCCGTTTCAATCCACACGCTATTGGTCAGCGGATTGCGGATACCATACGACCACTTGGAGACCGCGATAAAGTCGCCCGCGACCAAGGTCGGCTCCATCGAGCCCGAGGGAATGCGAAACGGCTCGTAGATAAAGGCGCGAAATAAGAACACGATGAGCAAGATGGGGAAGAGCCCAGCAATCTGCACCACGGCCCCGGAGCCCTCCTTGAGCTCGCGTTGCTCCTTTTTGGGCAGATTAGGGCATTGCTCCAAGGCGCGCTTTAAATTGGCCTTGCGAACCGGACGCTGCTTTACCACGTCATAAACGTAGAACACGCCGGTGACTAACGTCGCCACAATTAAGATTAAGGAAAAGGTATTCATAGTGGTACCTCCCCGGCCCGCCCGGCTGCTTGAAGCATGCGGGGCAAGCCTGATGGAGTTAGTCGTGAGTGAGTCGAAGCGCTTAGTCCTTGCCGACCTTGAGAATGGCGAGGAAGGCCTCTTGTGGCACTTCAACGCGGCCTAACTGCTTCATGCGCTTCTTACCGGCCTTTTGCTTTTCTAACAGCTTGCGCTTACGGGTGATATCACCACCGTAGCACTTGGCCAGCACGTCCTTACGTAAGGCTTTAACCGTGCAGCGTGCAATAATCTGACCGCCAATCGCCGCCTGAATCGCGATATCGAACATCTGGCGCGGGATTAACTCCTTCATCTTCTCGACCAAGGCACGCCCGCGGCTTTGGGCGATCGAGCGGTGGACGATGATGGCCAGCGCATCGACGCGCTCACCGGCAATCAGGATATCAACGCGCACCAGATCGCCGCGCTCAAAGCGCTTGAAGCTGTAGTCAAGCGAGGCATAGCCGCGCGAGGTTGACTTTAAGCGGTCAAAGAAGTCGAGCACCACTTCGCTCATAGGCAACTCATAGGTTAAGGCTACCTGATCGGCGTGGTAGACCATTGAGGTCTGAACGCCGCGCTTTTCTTGGCACAGGGTCATGACCGCACCGACGTAGGCCGATGGCATTAACATGCGGCACTCGGCAATGGGCTCACGAATCTCGGAGATATTGCTGATCGGAGGCAAGGCTGCCGGGCTGTCGATATGGGTCACCTCACCAGAGGTCAAGAGAATCTCATAGATTACAGTTGGTGCCGTGGTGATGAGATTTAAGTTGTACTCACGCTCCAAACGCTCTTGGATAATCTCCATATGGAGCATGCCCAAGAAGCCACAGCGGAAACCAAAGCCCAAGGCGGTGGAATTTTCCGGCTCGAAGAAGAGCGAAGCATCGTTGAGCGAAAGCTTATCTAAGGCGTCACGGAAGGCGTTGTAATCGTCGGTATCAACCGGGAACATACCGGCATAGACCTGAGGCTTGGCCTTTTGGAAACCAGGCAGCGGGGCGGGCGCTTCATTGCGCGCATGAGTGATGGTATCGCCTACCGGCGCGCCGTGAATGGTCTTAATGCCGCAGACCACCCAACCTACTTCGCCGCAGTTTAAAACAGGGACATCGACGCGCTTAGGAGTGGAGATGCCCAAGCGCTCTACTTCCCAGGTCTGGCCCGTGCTCATGACCTTGATCTTATCGCCCTTGCGCAAAGTGCCATTCTTAACGCGCACTAAAGACACTACGCCCAAGTAGTCGTCAAAGTACGAATCGATGATCAAAGCTTGGAGCGGAGCCTCAGGGTCGCCTTGCGGCGCCGGGATCGAGTGCACTAAACGCTCTAAAACGTCGATAACCCCGACACCGGTCTTGGCGCTGCAACGACAGGCATCGTGCGCCTCAAGGCCCACAATATCTTCAATCTCGAAGATGACCTTCTCAGGATCGGCGGCAGGCAAGTCGATCTTGTTTAAAACCGGGATGACTTCCAGATCAAGCTCAATGGCCTGATAGCAGTTGGCCAAAGTCTGAGCCTCGACGCCCTGACCTGCGTCAACCACCAACAAAGCACCTTCGCAGGCAAACAGGGAGCGCGAGACCTCGTAGGAGAAGTCGACGTGACCTGGGGTGTCGATGAAGTTGAGCTCGTAGGTCTTACCATCTTGGGCCTGATACTTTAAGGTCACAGCCTGGGCCTTGATGGTAATGCCGCGCTCACGCTCGATGTCCATCGAGTCGAGCACCTGAGCCTGCATTTCACGATCGGACAAGCCGCCGCACTCTTGGATAAAGCGATCCGAGAGGGTCGACTTGCCATGATCGATATGGGCAATAATCGAGAAGTTACGAACTAAACTTTGGTCAAAAGTGTCTGCCATACCGTCCTAAACCTAAGCGAGGCCACCTGCTGCCACGGCCCCAATAAACCAAGAAAAGAGCTAACTTACTGCAATTCACGCAGTAGCTACTAAAACCCAAAAAGGACGCCTGCGGCGTCCCATCACCAAACTTACTACAACCGCACCAAACGGTGCTTAGGCCGCGCGCCAATAGTAGAACTATCGGCGCCATGATTTGGCACTAAATAGTGCCCTACCGGATAACCTAAGAACATCTTGAGATGGTTATAAGCGATGCTGCCCAGCAAATAATCGGCATTGATCCTAACTGGGTAACCCAACTTAAGTAAAGTCTGACAAGCCTGCGGCGTAACCACATAAAATGCGGTTCTTAAGACCAATCGGCGCCGGTTGAAGATAGCATCCAAGGTCTGCGAATGCATGCCAAGGCGCGCAAAGTATAGCCCGCGTGCCCGGTCAATGTAATACTTACGGCGCACTAGCTCCGGCAAGTTGCGAATACCCAAATCTTCGGAGAAATGCACTACATCCCAGGGCTCAGTGATCACATCCAAATTATTGAGCGCCAAGATGGAATCATCATTGAGCACCGTATCATCTTCTAGGATCACCGCCCGCTCAACGCCCTGATCTAAGAGGTGCTGATACAGGCGCAGATGCGAAAGCGCACAGCCCACCTCAGGCGGAATCATTTGGTCCTCGACCATGCACTTACGACCGCCTGCCATCTCCAAGATCACTTGATCGGACAGGCTAACCCTGGCCTCGTCCTCAGGGGATAAAGCGCGGCCATCGGTGGCAGCAAAGATCTCGTAGTCAACCCCAAACTTATCGAGCATGGCACTCATCAACTGGCGTCGATCAGTTGCGCGCTTTAAATTTATGACGTAGAACTTTAGCTTCATGACAGGGGGCTCAATCAAGATCCAAGATCAGAGGCATCCTAGCGGCAGGCGCGGTGTACTGTTGCCACAGGCTCGGTGTACTGAGCCAAGAGCGGCCTACAGCTATTGCGCCCCAATGCGGGCTAACACAAACTCGGCCAGATTAACCGGCACCTCACCCACTACCGAATACTCGTAGCGGCTGTTTTGTTTGCGCACAATGGTAATCGTGCCGTTGGTCAAAACTGGGTAGTAAATCGTGCTGAGGCGATTGCGATATACCCGAAAAGAAGTCAGGCCATCGGAGTACTCTTGATAGATGCAGTCAGGACCACCCTCATCAAAGTGCCCTTCGCCCACAATATTATAGACGGTTGGGATGTTAAGTTCAGGCCAGCGCTGCAACGGCAAGGCATTATTAAGCCCGTGATGGCTCTGCACCCCATCGCTCACGCCCCCATCCTCGACCGTGGCGCCCGCACTCTCAGTAGGTTCAGGCAGCACCAGCTGAATTGAGTCCGACTCTAAGCGCGCAGCGGCCGCAGGTCCCTGTTGCTCAACCCGATCGGAGAAATTGTGCGCCTGCCAAATGCCTTCGGCCGCAGCCTCTTGGGCAACGGTGTCATCATGAACGGTACCGGTGAGGCTCGAGTTTTGCCCTAAACTGCTGGGCGGCTGCAATTGCGTTTGGGCTAAGCGATCGAAGATGGCGTCACTGACCGGGAAGGTCACGCCGGTGATGATGCGGCTGTCCATGACCGTTAGGCGCGAGGCCACCTTGCCCTCATGGTCGATGATGGTGAGTTCAACTGGAAAGTCTGACTCATCCTCCTTGGCAATCATGTAGGAGTAGCGCAAACCTTCCTGCGGAATCAGACGCAGCAAGCTGACGCGCTTACCCATCACGCGAGTACGTCCGGTTAGGACACAAGAATAATTACGCGGTTCCTTATTGGAGTTAAACAGATTGTCCCAAATCAAGGTAGGGTGCCACGACAAAGGCAGCGGCGTCCCGGCGCTATTAGTGTAGTCAAAGCCCTTGCCATCGCGCAGGGCGTAGCCGCGAATCTCGCCGTTTAAGGTCTGCCACAGAATGTAGCGGCGCTCGTCCGCACTTTTCGTTTGCAAGGTGATGTAGGGCGCAACTCCATTGGTGCTTGAAAGCATGATGACCGACTGGAGGTTGTTGCCTAAGACGCGCGAGCGCGTTTCATGAAACGACTCAATACATGACAGGCCGGAGCTGACCGGCTCCGCCGCCTCTGGCGCCGTCTGCGCCGTGGCATCTACCGCTGCATTCTCGGCAAAAGGCACCGCCACTGCGTCGTTAGCCGCTTGAGGGCTAGGCACAGGCCCTTGTCCCACAATGCCATAGGTGGCCCCACCATCATCACTCGCCTCAGCCCAGCTCCAAGGAGCGAGCAGGCACAAAGCCAAAGCCCCACTTAAGCGCGCAAAGTTAGGCTTAGCCGCCCAAAGCTGCAAGAAAACACCCATGCTGCCACCACCAAATGCTAAGTAGCTTGAAACCGCACTGGGCATGCACCACCAAAAGCTCCGTGCAGCCCCTAGCGCTATGATACCTGAGCTCCCTTAGGACTAACCAAGATCGGTGCAAACGCCAAAGACAATTCAGCTCCTGTATCACCCGACACAAGAGCTGAAGGCGGCCCACCGGCCGCAATGCCTACAAGAGCGCCGCTTAGTGCGCTGCAGCGGTATCGATCATATAGCCTTGAACGTAGAGGTTAATACGCTCTAACTCGGCTTGCTGCTCAGCGCGTAGCTGGGCATCGGTCAGGTCTTGCTCCTGATTTTGCTCCTTAGCCACGCGCCCCTTGACCTGGGCTTGCGGTAAGTTCTCAGGATTGATGATCAGATCCTTATCCGAGTTCTGGTAGCTCGCGAGATTCAAGCCATTAACCGGCCCCACTTGGGTCGCTGCGGTGGTAGCCACTTGGTCGTTGTAAGCTGGTTGCGAGGCGTTATACAGCTGCACGCCCACTACGGCGACAACGGCCACCGAGGCAGCAACCGCAATTTGCCCGACTAAGCCACCAACGCGGCTTAAGCTGCGGCTAAAGCTCAACTTTGGACGACGCAGAGCGGCTGCCTTAACTTGAGCTACGACTTGCTCTTGGCGCTCTGGGCGGTTGAGCGCCGCTTGGTCAAAGTCAGCGACACTAACCTCAGCTGCGATCCCATCAGCTTGCTTTAAGTTGGCAACCAAGGCTTGGTACTCATGGGCAACCTGCTGCTGATTTGGTACTGGCTGCAGTGGGCCTGGCTGGCTCCACTTGCCTTGCAGCATCGTAGGTAAGTCGCTCGCGCGCTCAGCCTCAATCGGTGGTACCCACGCCTGAGCTTGGACGTCAGCTGGGATGCCTGCGTTGACATCTGGCGCGTCAAGCTGCGCCATGACCTTATCGCAGAAGTTAAGGTCAATGCGCGGTGGTAACTCATGGCGCAGAGCGGCACCAATTAAAGACCAGTTCTTTAAATGGCGCTTCATCTCATCAGCACTTACCTCATCAGAGCCCGTAAGTGCCGCAATGGCATCGGGGGTCTGATAGTTTTGTCCATCAAAAACCTCCGAGGCGTGCATCAGATGCTCGTATTTTTTTGATGACAGGTGTTGCATAGTCTGCTCCAAACAATGTCTCGGTGTTAGATCCGGGTTCAAGTGAGCACTTAATCCCAGAGGCCTCTGCTTAAGGACGCTTTACCTACACCTTAAGGTTCAAGCTGGCACCAGACCTTGCAGCTTGAAGCAAGAGCAAGCTCAGCGCAAACAGCCAAGCTCACTCTCCAGAGAGTCTAACCTCAAGCAAAGCTAACTAAGCTCTGCCTCAAGTTAGGTGACAAAACCTTGTGCTAGGGCCATGGCTCTGACTTCAGAGCGCGCGCTTAGCACCCAAATTCCGCCATTTTCTCTTCAATGTACTGGCGGGCCCGAAAAATGCGGGAGCGCACGGTACCAATGGGCGTATCCATCTTTTGGGCGATCTCCTCATAAGAGAGGCCCTCGACTTCACGCAGATAAATGGCGCGACGTAAATCCACCGGAAGCGCATTCATCGCATCAGTGATCACCTGTTGCAGCTCTTCTGACTCAATTAAGGCGTCAGGCGAGTCCAAGGTGGTCAGCTGACCGCGCACATCATGATGGCTATCAAACTCGGGCGCATCGATATCGACGCTGTAGCGGCGTTTCTGGTTTTGTTCCAGAAAGGATTTGGCCGCGTTCGTGACGATGCGATAGAGCCACGTGTAAAAGGAGCTATCACCTCTAAAGTTGCCAATGGCGCGGTAGGCACGAATGAAAGCCTCCTGCGCGATGTCGTTGGCGTCAACATAGTTGTTGACGTACTTAAAGGCGAGATCGCATACCTTGTACTGATAGCGCAACACTAAGATGTTGAAGGCTTCTTTATCGCCTTGCTGCACCCTTTTGACGATCGCAAGGTCGCTGAGGGCGCGCGTATCATCCTGAGCGCTAGTAGTCATAATCCTTCTAACATCCCTTATACCTAGATAGACCGTCTGAGGGCGTGATAGTTCCCCTTAGGCCCCAAGTTCGCCACCCGCGTCTCAGACTCCAGGGTCACCTCAAGCTCGCGCGTACCCGCAACGCCCCACGCTTGCGGCTTGGCGCACCCTTCCCCAAAAGTTTAGATGCCGCGCCAACCTTGTCGGACAAGTAGGAGCACCAGCCACTAAAAAGCCACATTCCGAGGTAGCGCTTTGCGCTACTAACAGCGCTGGGGCTGCCGCGCGAACCCACAGTATAAGGCAAAAGCCATAGCACCTTCTTAGGACGCATCAAGTAAGGTTCGCCTCAAGCGCATAAGGGCTTACAACTGCGATTGCGACGCGGTTTTGGCCTTGCAAAACTGCTTGCTAAGAGTACTATGAGCCTTGCGATGCCTAGCACATTTTGGTGCATATAGCATCTGGACATGATTGGCTGATTACAATTTGCGAGATTGGGTTGTGCCCCACTCCTAAGGCTTTAGGGCATGAGGCTAAGCCCCAATCACGGCGGGGACTAGCTATACCAACTAGCTATACCATTTACTCATCCTTGAGTGGTTGCTTTGTGCCTAGTCTCCACTGGTGTCACTCGTCTTACTGGGTACTTACCATGGATTACACAACAGACTGCCTCATCATTGGCAGCGGCGCAGCGGGTCTGACTTTAGCTTTAGGTATCGCGAAGAAGGCCAAAGTAATCGTTTTATCTAAATCGGATGTCTGTGCTGGTTCCACCAACTACGCGCAAGGTGGTATCGCCGGTGTCTACAACCCTAAAGACGATCAAGACTCGATTGAGGCTCACATCAAGGACACCTGCATCGCTGGTTCCTTTATCTGCGATGAAAAGGTCGTGCGCTATGTCGCCGAGCACGCCCATGACTCGATCCAATGGTTAATCGACGCCGGCGTACCGTTTGACTTAAAGGAGCACGATACGCCTGAATCGACCGAAGACAATAGCGAAAAGTCGCCTTACCACCTACACCGTGAGGGGGGCCACTCCCACCGCCGCATCTTCCACGCTGAAGACCACACTGGTAAGTCGATTCAAGAGACCTTAGTGCAACGCGCCCGCGAGAATCCAAACATCACCATTTTGGAAGATCGCTACGCCATCGACCTCATCACCACCAAGAAACTCAACTTACCAGGCAATCGCGTCCTCGGTGCCTATGTCTTAAACGAGAAGAGCGACCACATCGAGACCATCAAGGCCCGCTTTGTCGCCTTATGCTCGGGCGGCGCCTCCAAGGTCTACCAGTACACCTGCAACCCAGAGGTCAGCTCCGGTGACGGCATTGCCATGGCGTGGCGTGCGGGCTGCCGTGTGGCCAATATGGAGTTCAACCAATTCCACCCAACTACGCTCTACAACGCCGCCGACCGCAACTTCCTCTTAACTGAAGCCCTGCGCGGTGAGGGCGCGACCTTAGAGCGCAAGGATGGCACCCGTTTTATGCCGGAGTACGATGAGCGCTGCGAGCTGGCCCCCCGCGATATCGTCGCCCGCGCCATCGACCATGAGATGAAGAAGACTGGCGCCGACTGCATGTACTTAAACATCAGCCACAAGCCAGCCGACTTCGTCAAAAAGCACTTCCCAACCATCTACGAGCGCTGCTTAAAGGTCGGCATCGACATCACCAAGCAGCCAATCCCGATTGTGCCTGCCGCCCACTTCACCTGCGGTGGCGTCATGGTCGACAACAAGGCCCGCACCGATATCCAAGGCCTCTATGCCATCGGTGAGGTCGCCTACACCGGCCTACACGGCGCCAACCGCTTAGCCTCCAACTCTCTGCTCGAGTGCGTGGTCTACGGCCAAGCTGCCGCCCGCAACATCCTCAAGCACTTAGACGATGACGAAAGCGAGGATTTTGCCGCCTTAACCATCCCGGCCTGGGACGAGAGCCGCGTCACCGACTCCGACGAGGAAGTGGTCATCACCCACAACTGGCACGAGCTGCGCCTGATGATGTGGGATTACGTCGGCATCGTGCGCACCAACAAGCGCTTAGAGCGCGCCATGCACCGCATCAACCTGTTAAAGCGCGAGGTCAGCGAGTACTACAGCAACTTCAAGGTCAGCAAGAATCTGCTGGAGCTGCGCAACCTGTTACAGGTTGCAGAACTCATCGTGCGCTCAGCCCAGCGCCGTCACGAGTCGCGCGGCCTGCACTATTCGCTTGATTACCCACAGCAGCTGGAGCACAGCGGCCCAACCATTTTGTCCAAGGACAATATCGACGCGGAGTAAGCACGCAAGTACGCAGAGTAAGCGCGCTGAACCCAAAATCTGATCGGTTTAACACCAAGGCTAGGGGGCCATGCTCCCTAGCTTTTTTCTTGCTCTTTTTGCCCTACAATGACAAGAGCAGATGGACTCATGAGGGCCAAGCATGAAGGGAATTTTGCTGGCAGGCGGCAAGGGCACAAGACTCTATCCCCTAACCAAGACCATATCCAAGCAGCTATTGCCGGTGTACGACAAGCCGATGATTTACTATCCCTTGTCGACCCTGATGCTCTTTGGCATCAAGGATATCCTGATCATATCGACTCCCCACGATACCCCCAATATCCAACAGCTCTTCGGCGATGGCGCGCAGCTAGGACTTAAGCTCCATTATGCCATCCAGCCCGAGCCCCAAGGCATTGCCCAAGCCTTCATGATAGGGGCCGACTTTATCGGCAATGATCAGGTCTGCCTAATCTTAGGCGACAACATCTTCTACATGGGCGACCACATTAGGCACTTTGTCCATGAGGTTCAGCAAAGCAATGCTGAGAGCGAGCAACAGCAAGCTAACGATGAAAACGACCAGCAGCAAGATCACGCTGGGGCTGAGCGGCAGCATGGTAACGCCATCATCTTTGCCTACCATGTCTCCAATCCCCAACGCTTTGGTGTGGTCGAATTTGATGCCCATAACAAGGCCATTTCAATCGAGGAAAAGCCGCGCCACCCCAAATCCAACTATGTCTCGGTTGGCCTTTACTTCTATCCGCCCGATGTAGTGGCCAAAGCACAACAGCTCACGCCATCCCAGCGCGGCGAATACGAAATCACCGACCTTAACAATGCCTACCTACAAGAGGATCGCTTAACCGTACTACCCATGCAACGCGGCAACGCTTGGCTTGACGCCGGAACCCCGGATAGCCTGATGGACTCTAGTATCTTTGTGCAGCTCATCGAAAAGCGCCAAGGCTTAAAACTCGCCTGTCTTGAGGAAATAGCCTACCAGCAAGGCTTTATCACCAAAGATGAGCTGGCCGCGTTGATCAACGAATTAAGCGACAGCACTTACAAGACCTATCTTAACAACGTCCTAACCGGTGACCCGTTTCAATAACCAAAGTAATTGCGCCATGAAATTCACCGCCACTCACCTTGCTGGGGCCTTCCTTATCGAACCGCAAGTTTTTACCGATGAGCGTGGGTACTTTTTTGAAAGCTACCACCAACAGAAGTTTGCGCAGCACGGCATCACTGCAAGCTTTGTCCAAGACAATGAGTCGCGCTCAAGTTACGGGGTGATGCGCGGGCTGCATCACCAAGCAGGCGGCTTTAGCCAAGCCAAATTAATTCGCGTGCTCTCAGGCGAGATCTTGGATATTGGCGTTGATGTGCGGCTTGATTCCCCCACCTTTGGTCAGTATATGAGTGCTAAGCTCTCAGCTCACAACAAATGCATGCTCTACTTGCCGCGCGGTTTCTTGCATGGCTTTGCCGTACTCAGTCCTGAGGCGGTTGTGTCCTATAAGTGCGATAACTTGTGGCACAAGGAGGCGGAGCTGACTATTGCCCTTGACGATCCCGATCTGGCCATTGCTTGGCCTTTTGACCTCGAGCAGGCCATCATCTCAGAAAAAGATCGGGCTGGGATTAGTCTGCGCTCCTGGCTCAAACAAAGTCACTTCGTTCCGCGTTATCGCCCCGAGTTGGCCCAGTAACAGTCACCCCAAGTAAGCCAAAGGAATCCCAACCACCATGGCCCAAGCAATCTTAGTTACCGGAGGAGCAGGCTTTATCGGCTCCAATTTCGTTCCCTACCTGTGCCGCAAGTACCCGCAATACTATGTGGTGAATCTCGACAAGCTCACCTATGCGGGCAACCTTGATAATCTGCGCGAATGCAAGGGACTCCCCAACTACGAATTTGTCCACGGCGACATCTGTGATGCGGCACTGTTAGCTGAGCTCTTCTATCGCTATGATTTTAAGGGCGTGATCCACTTTGCCGCCGAAAGCCACGTCGACAATTCGATCACCGGCCCCAAGATCTTTGTCCAAACCAATGTTGAAGGCACATTTAACCTCTTGGCCGCGGCTTACGAGCATTGGATGAATGGCCCGCACCAAGTCAAGCTCGGCTATGAGCACTGCCGTTTCCACCATATATCAACGGATGAGGTCTATGGCAGCTTAGGGCCCGCGGGCTTGTTCACCGAGCAAACGGCCTATGCCCCTAACTCGCCTTATTCGGCGAGCAAGGCCAGCTCAGACTTTATAGTGCGCGCCTACTTCCACACCTACGGTCTCAACGTCACGACCTCCAATTGCTCCAACAATTACGGTCCCAAGCAACACTGCGAGAAGCTCATTCCCAAGACCATCGAGCACTGCTTACGCGAGCAGCCGATTCCCATTTATGGCACCGGCCAAAACGTGCGGGACTGGCTTTATGTGGGCGATCACTGCACCGCCATTGATTGCATTTTCCATCAGGGGCGAGCCGGTGAGACCTATAACGTAGGAGGCCACAACGAACAAAACAATCTCACCATGGTCAAGCTCATCTGCAAGCTGCTTGACCACATGCACCCGCGCGCTAACGGCCACCCCTATCATGAACTCATCACCTTCGTGACCGATCGGCCCGGCCATGACCTGCGTTATGCCATTGACCCCACCAAAATTGAGCACGAATTAGGCTGGCAGGCCCAAATGCCGCTGCAAGAAGGCCTAAAGTTCACGGTGCAATGGTACTTAAATCAGTTACTACCAAATACCTGATAAAGTTCCACACTATAGCCACCGCTATAGCAAATTAAATCTTCAGACAGCTGCGAGCGCCTTTTAATTTACGAATAAGGAACTGATACTTATCAACTTTTGGCTGGAACTTACGCTGATTGATCAACTTCAACCCTTGATATAGTGAACGCTTAATCCGGCAGAAGGTCAGCTCTTGCTTAATGCGACGCAACTCGGTCTGCACCAAAGCCCGCTTAAGCTCAACTTTGCGCTCGATTTCTTGCGGCAACAGCTGATGTTCCAAATTATCTTGCAGGAACTTTAAGGCCCTACTCTTAAGCTCCTCAATTCGGGCATTAACAAATGCCCAATCGGGCTCATGCAGCGCACTTAACGTTTTATCAATATCATTAATCTTGCCCAAGAACACCCGCTCTTTGAGTCGAGGATCAATCAGATCCAGCAATTCGTTAATCCGCACCAAAATTTTGGCACTATAAGAATTAACAACAAAAGGACGATTGAAGATTAACGCAAAGCAAACACCATGAAATGAATCAGTAATAAACAGAGAGCAATTCTCTATCAAGTTCAACCATTCATAAGGAGAACATGCACCACAACCATCCACATTACCCACCACCCTTGTTATAGCATTAAAACCATTGGGCAGAGTAATATCATAAATTGGGCTTTCAACTGGAACGATATATTCAACAATCTCGTTATCAGCACTCAAGAGCTTTGGAGCTTTAGCCGCCAACGTGCGCCAGTAATCAGCGCCGCAAATAAAAACCGGATCCAGCACCCCAACCGCATTGTTACAGCCCAATGCTTCACAGATCTTGCGTCCGCTTTCCGGCTCTCTCAGTGAAACCGCATCGAAGATGTTCAGGGATGTGCCATAGAAAGCCTTATCTTGAGAAGATAGCAGCTTGAGATAATCATCAGCAGCTAAGCCAAAGCTACCGGCATAGCAGATCATCTTTTTGTTTGGCTCGACAAAACTTAGGTAATAGGCAACGCGATCGCCTGAAACAAACCGGTGATTTAAAACTTGATCACTTCCTACAATAAAAGCAGAAAAATCGTTATTAAGCTCAGTTAAACTATCACAACCATAATAAGTTTTAGTAAACTCCAACTCGTTAGCCTTAAACTGCATAAACAACGAATTCTTCAAATGATCTTTTACAAAATAAGGAATATAATCAATTATGCGCACATTATAACCAAGCTTCTTAACAGCTTGATACAAGCCAGCACAAGTTAAAATAGCACCGTAATTACTTTCTTCAAAACTGAAATTTAAAATAGCAACATTATTACGAATCAGTTCTGGATCGGATAGATCAAGTGGCACCTCAGCCTGCTCCAGCTGCCCGTAGCAGTGCTTAAAGAAGCTCTCACGCGACGGATGATGGCTGGTGCTTTGGACGAGATTTATTTGTGAACGCTGCGCACTAGCGAAAGGCACAGGCAGGCAACGCGCAAACACGCCCTCTTCCTTGAGCTCAGACATCAAATTGACAGCTTTGGGGGTGTTAGCAAATACAATCGATGTGCCCTTTTGATCTAAGTACGGCTCAAACTCAGGGATACCCCTAAAGTCACCCGCGGTAAAATCACCTTGGCGCGGCCACATGCCCGCATATTGACAGTCCCCACATGAGCGACGCAGCACAAAATTGCTTAAAAAGAGCCGGTAGAACAAGCTATCACTAAATGGAATATGCATAACATGCTCTTGACCATCGCCCTTACTGCTATAAGAAATCGTAATTGTCAGATCGTCGATATTCTTGTCACGAAAAATAACATCAGCAATATCAATATTATCAACATCAACCTGTGCACATTGTTTTAGCTCACGTACTACAACCTTACGCAACAACTCATCAGAGCAGACACCATGACATATCAAGTCGACTGTTGTTAGATTATCGTAATTTTTAACTAAAAACGCTTTAAGCGCAGCAACTTGACAAGGCAATCCCGTGAATAAAACTTTATTCCCTTGCTTGAGGAGATTTTGAACTTTCAGGTAAACGCCTTCTAAAGAGCTCTGAATATACTTGGAGCCCCGCATCCGGGCTAATTCTGCCTGTTCGGCCGTGACTATATGCTCAGCCGAGGTACCACTGCTTACGCAGCCGACAACATAACTATGATTAGCGACAAAACGCTGTGCCAAAGCCGCACAAAAGCCTCCCGAGCTACTCTTCATGCGCTCTTCCTCCGAGGCTTGGACCAAGTAAACCTCGGGCTCGACCTCGGATTCATTGCTCGAAGTGGCCTTAGGTTTGAGCTCTTGAGCAAGCGCGACATTGACGTGGCATTGCTTTTGACACAGGCCACAGTTATTACATTTATCAGGATCGATTTTCGGATAGAGAAAACCCTCATAATCACGATAAAACGAAATTGCACCGCGCTTGCACTTATCAGCACAAGCCATACAACCAGTGCATAAATCTGGATCTTGACAGATGTCCATTCTCAGTCCCTTATTCACCCATATTCAAGATTAAGCCCAGCCCTCCTTACGGAGAGCCGGGCTTAATCTTAGCAGCTATGCTGCCATATCAACAGTTATAGCCATGCTTGCTTTGATTGCGGTGCAGGCTTAGCGTACCGACACTCTTACTTAGCAGCATCGGCACGAGCAGCAGCGTCAGCAATGGAGAGCTTAGAGGCAGCAGCCTTTAACTCCTCCAGCGACATAGCGGCTAAAGCCTTGATTTCCTCTGCGTTGTAAGGCAGGGACTGCTCAAAGTACTTGTCGTAATCGCCGTAGTCCTCAGAGGAGGATACAAACAGGTATGGGAAGGTCAAGTCGATGAATTGACCCGAGTAATCTTCCTTGGACTTAACTGCGTTGTAAACCAGCATTAAGGCATAGAGTGGGTCGCAGTAGTGACCACCGGATTGACCGGCCATCGAGCCATTCTTTAAACGCTCGCCTAAATCAGGTAAGAAGTCGGTCGAAACGACAGCGATATCTTGGATCTTACCGGCACGCTCAACTGCCGCAACGGCACCTAATAATGGGTCACCGCCGCCGCCTGCTGGGATTAAGGCGTCTAAGGATGGATCAGCAGCCATTAAAGCCTCAGCCGCCTTGGAACCGCCCTCAGAGGAGGTACCAGCATATTGTGGCTCAGATAACTTGGCCTGATCATCTGGGTGCGCAGCATTCCACTTCTCAACACCGGCACGATAGCCTTCCCAACGGCCCAGCCAAGTAGCGTCACCTTGCTCCCAGCCAATCAGACCGATGTTGCGGCAGCCCTTATTTAACAGGATGTTGACCAGAGCCTCACCGTTAGCTGGCTCGTCCTCGTGCACGGCACCAACAAAGTATGGCGAGCTCTTAGCCATCTCGTAAATCTGAGGATTGGAGCTCTGGGAGATAATACGATAGAACTGAGCTAAGTAAACTTCGTTATCGTTGCAGGTCTTGATGGCCGAAACCATTTCGGTGTCAGCGGAGTTGCAAACGATAATACCTTGGCAGCCTGCGGCAACTAACTGCTCAATGGAAGCAGTAACACGCTCGGAGACGTGGCCTTGGTCGACATATTGGAGCTCGATGTCTAAGGCATCAGCAGCAGCATCGAGCATACGCTTACTGTCAGAGCCCAAAACGTCGGTCGAAGACCAGATCGAAACGCCAATCTTGATGTCATCAGCAGCAAAAGCAGACGAGCTTACAGCACCAACCGTGGTAGCAAGAACCATAGCACTAACAGCTTGGCACAGCTTCTTGAACTTCATAGTGACTCCCACTTAAACAATCCGGTAGTACCACGATGTGCTGAAGTCCGCTCCAGTGCCCTGAGCCTAAGTATCACCTAGCGCACTCCCACCTCGTGATTAGTTTGAGTCATCGTAATGAAAAGCAAGGCGCTAAAGGGCTTAGTAGATCTCATTTTTTAGGAAAAGCAGCCCAGCCACCCTACCATTTTGTCCAAATTTGTGAGCTAAATCGTAATTTACAAACGCATACGATGGTGTCACACAAGATTTGCCCCCGCGCCATGGGCGTCGTAACGCCATTTGTCACCAACGCACCTCAGGCAAAATCGCAAACTACGTAAACGTTTACAAAGAAAAGAAGCGAAAGGCGGCGCCACGCGGCGCTAAGCGGCGCCATGCGGCCGCCCCGCCCGGCTTAACAATCAAAGCTTAATAATCAAAATAGCTTTCAAATGGCACCAAGACCATGGCTGCTTGCTGGTATGGCGCAATCTGAGCGGCGATATCGGAGCGACTTAAGTCAACCTCAGGCGCCCGCACATACAGTTTGAGGGCGGGCAGCAGGTTACGTTCCTGCAAGATGGAATAGATTGCCGCGAAGTGAATACTATCGCAGGATAGCGCCGTTAGGTCGTAATCTTTGATCAACGATTGCAGCTCCCGCCCCACGACTTTAGCATCGCCAGCAGAACTCTCTTCCCAGAGTTCATCTGATAAACGCAGGCTCCCCTGCCATCCAGCAACACTCAATAATTTCAAGAGCTTGGGATCCGAGCTTTCAACTACGACCATGGACTTGAGATCGTACTGAGTATCTAATGCCTCAAGCTCAGCTAAGAGCTCATCCCCGTTATCAGCCGCACTATCCTTGAGGTCAAG
>DXIF01000006.1 GCA_019113025.1 Candidatus Anaerobiospirillum stercoravium
ACCCTATGCAACGCGCCGCACTGAACCGTAACGCTGCATCTGGGGCGACTCTTTTCTCTTTGGCTCAGAGCCCACGCCGTTTTTGGGCGTTGATGGTTAGTTATGGGGCACTAATGCTGATTGGGCGCACCTTGGGGCTGATCTGTGCAGGCTTTTGGGGCACGCTCAGGCGTGGCTGCGCAAATTGTGGCTATAATGGTGCACGCTTACATCAGCGCCGCCGCGTTGCGGCCGGGCCGGGCATGTGTATCCTTGCATGTCTGCGGTGCCTTGCCTGTCTCGGTGCCCCGCACCTCATGGCTTGCCCCGCTCCTCATGGTTAGCCCCGCTCCTCATGGTTAGCCCCGCGCCCTGCTGATGCAAGTTAAGCATTTGTCCTTGATTGGGGTAGCTCTACAGCAAAGCAGGTAGCTGATGCGCCGCTTTGACATCGGCCTTAGGAGCTGCCCATGCGGAGTTTTTGTGTCATGAGCCAGAGTAATGATCAGAGCAAGCGTCGCTTGCGTATCGCAATGCAGAAATCCGGGCGTCTTACCGACGAAACGGAGCGCTTATTTAAGAGCTGCGGCATCAAAATTAACGAGAACCGTGATCATCTCCTCGCTCATGCCGAGAACATGCCGATTGATATCTTGCGTGTCCGCGATGACGATATCCCGGGTCTGGTCATGGACCATGTCGTCGACTGGGGCATCGTGGGCCAAAACGTGCTCGAAGAGACCCAGATGCAGCGCGCCTTAGATGGCCAGCCCACCGGCTTTAATGAGGTCTGCAAGTTAAACTTCGGCGATTGCCGCTTGGCCATCGCTATTCCCCAAGAGCAAGAGTGGCACTCCTTACAAGATCTTGAAGGCAAGAAGATCGCCACCACCTACCCTCACTTGCTGCGCCGCGCCTTAAGCGCCGCAGGCGTGTCCTATAAGAGCGTGCTCTTGACCGGCTCGGTTGAGGTCGCCCCCCGCGCGGAGCTAGCGGACGCCATCTGCGATTTAGTCTGCACCGGCGCCACCTTGCAAGCTAACGGCCTCAAGGAAGTTGAGACCATCTATGAGTCGCAAGCAGTGATCATCGCGCGCGATCAAGAACTCTTCCCAGAGAAGAAGGCGTTGGCCGACAAGATCTTAACCCGCCTGCGCGGCGTCATGACCGCTAAAGAGTCCAAGTACATCATGATGAACGCCCCACGCACTAAGCTTGCGGAAATCACCGCGCTCTTGCCGGGGGCCGAGGCTCCAACCATCATGCAATTAGAAGGTGAGCCCGAGCGCGTCGCGCTGCACGTAGTCTCGCGCGAAAAGCTGTTCTGGGAGACCATGGAGGGCTTAAAGGAATTAGGCGCCTCCTCGATTCTGGTAGTCCCAATCGAGAAGATGCTGGACTAATCGCTGGTTATTTAGGTTCTCGTTACTTATGGATATCAATGTTTTTGCGCAGCTGACGGCGGCGCAGCAGGAGGCGCTGTTAGAGCGCCCGGCCCACAGCTCCCAAGATGAGGTCCAGCGCGCAGTCAGCGCGATTTTGGCCGAGGTCCGTGCCCGCGGCGATGCGGCGGTGCAAGAATATGCCGCCCGCTTTGATCACTGCCCGCAAGATGCCATGGTGGTGACAGCAGATGAAGTAAGCACTGCTTGCGCCAAGGTCGCACCTGAGTTAAAGGCTGCGATCGATCAGGCCTACGACAATATCAAGAAGTTCCACGCGGCCCAAGAGCCAAGCCACGTCACGGTTGAGACCGTGCCGGGTATCACCTGCCAAACCGCCACCCACCCCATTGAAAAGGTGGGCCTGTATGTACCAGGCGGCTCAGCCCCTTTAGTTTCGACCGCGCTGATGCTGGGCGTGCCGGCGCAAATTGCCGGCTGTCATGAGGTGGTCTTGTGCTCACCTTATCCGATGAGCGATGCCATCATCTATGCGGCCACCAAATGCGGCATCACTAAGCTCTATCGCTTAGGCGGCGCTCATGCTATTGCCGCGATGGCCTATGGCACGCAGTCGATTCCTAAGGTCAATAAGATCTTTGGCCCGGGCAATCAATTTGTCACCATGGCCAAGCGCTTAGTCGCCGACGATCCGCAAGGTGCCGCCATCGATATGCCTGCTGGGCCATCAGAGGTCTTGGTCATTGCCGATGGTGCCGCCGATCCGGACTTTGTCGCGGCCGACTTGCTGTCGCAAGCCGAGCATGGCCCGGACAGCCAAGTCATCTTGGTCTCCGACAGCCGCACCTTGCTTAAGGCAGCCGACCGCGCTTTGACCGAGCAACTGGCAGTGTTGCCGCGTAAGGACATCGCCGCGCAAGCTTTAAGCAAGAGCCGCTTTATCTTGGCCCAAGACTTAAGTGAGTGCGTGGCGATCTCCAATCGCTATGCTCCAGAGCACTTGATTGTGCAAGTAGCCGACCCGCAGGCGCTGGTACCACAGCTTTATAACGCCGGTTCCATCTTCTTAGGCGCGCTCACCTGCGAGTCGATGGGTGACTATGCCTCGGGCACCAATCACACTCTGCCCACCTACGGCTACGCTAAGACCGCCTCGGCCCTAGGCACCGACGACTTTAGACGCCGCTACACCATCTCGTATGCCGTCTTCTGCTTGAAAAAAAAAAAA
>DXIF01000073.1 GCA_019113025.1 Candidatus Anaerobiospirillum stercoravium
ATATGTAGGTCAACCACAAGAACAGCTCAAATAACGCAATCATTGAGTTTTGCTCTTACCGAAGGTGCGTGTAAAACCAATCCGCGTCTTGCAGTTTTACGGAGCCCATGTGGCTTTAATGGCAATTTTTAGTTGATGTCAGAACAGCTTAAAATCTGGGTTTGGATAGAAAAAATAACAAAACGTGTGGGCATACTTATTGCTATCTATCTATCTATCTATCTATCTATCATACCCACTTGAAGACTTTAACGTATTTTATCAACAAATTTGCAGAAATTCAAGTTAATTACTTGGGGTGAAGCGTGTGATGTGCCCGGCTGCGATCATTTGGGGGTTAAACTCGCGCGAGCCCTTGTGCAGAGCGCATTTCCGGCGTTTTGAGGTCGCTCAATGACAACGCTAAGGACATAGTGGATTATCAGTGTAATGTATAGATTGGTTGATAGATCAAAATTATAGGAAGACACCGGATCGAAAAAATTTTTGTTTTGCGCTAGTTTGGTGCAAAACAACGAGAGCCAGCTACCGACGCGCTTGAGACGTCTTGAGACGTGCTGTTTGCGGTAGTTGGGCCTTGCTGCATTACCGGGAAGTAATGGGGAGTCCTGGGGTACGTGCAGTGTCACCTGTCATCAGATGGTAGTGGGCGTTTTGCCCTCGCATTGCTGCTTCAGCTGTTTGAGGTAAGGCGATGAACGAAGTCTCGCTTTAAAGCGACTCCATCAGTTCATGGGGGCGGAAGCGAGCGCCGACATCGGGCTAAGGCAGCCAAGAGCCGCCAATTGAATCGGTGACCGGGGCGGCTTGGGGCAGTAATTATTGATGCGGAGCGGTGAAGTCCACGCTCTGTTTTCACTATGAGCTTGCTAAGTCCCAGCGTTCTTGGTTGAAGTAGATGGTCAGGTTGTGATTTTGAATAAAACGCGCAACGTAGGCGCACATGGGCTTAGGCGCGTGGGTGGTTTCATGATAGGTGTAGTGCTCATCCTTGGCGATGATGCGCAAACCAGGAGTAGACTTGAGATACATGGGTAGTAGGACTTTGAGGTTGTCGTTTTTGACATGGGCATGCACTCTCTTAAGTCCTACCTGCTCCTTGAGCCGCCGCAGCGCCGTGGTATAGACCTTTGCCATTGGCAAACTTTGATCACTAAAGGTGTAATTGCCGCCAATGGCGCTTGACCAATCGGGCGTTTCGGCCTTGAGATCCACGATGCCAAAGGGCTCATGATTGAGCGTGACATAAAAGTATTTGAGGTCGGTTCGCGTGCTGAGGCTACGGCAAAAGCTCAAGTGCTCCTCAGCGCTGATGATGCGGTCATTGTCCTTGACATCCTTCTATCTCTTACGACGTGCGTTGCGGAGGAAGTTGATGTCATCCCTGATATCAGGCCTGCGTAAGGGCAAGCTGATGGTATGTTTTTGGCCGCAACTGCTCTGTCTAAGGACGTTTAACCATGGCTGCCATGACTTTTCCGCAACGCACGTTATTAGTAGATCGTGGTGCAGCCTCGGTCAGAGTCTGTCTGTGGTGTTTGGTGGCGATCTTCGTGCTCTTGGGCGCAGGCTTTTGAGGCAGAAGTGGGGTAATTTTGGGCTCAAATGAGTTGATTTGAGCTTTTTTTGTGTGAAAAATCACAAAATTTACTAAAAGTAGTAGGGGCCGAGGCCGGGGGCGCAAAAGCGCTTCGCGCAAGCGTGAAACGCTTGCGCGAAGCGCTTTTGCGCCCCCGGACCCTAACGGGGCCGAGGCCGGGGGCGCGCACAATGGAGTCACAGTTAAATGAAATGCATCGAGCGGAGGTGCTATGAATGAATCAATGGTGATTGGGGCAGCGGGCCTTGAAATTATCAAGGAGTGCGAGGGGCTGCAAACCAAAGCCTACATCTGCCCGGCAGGTATTTTGACCATTGGTTATGGTCACACTGGTAAAGATGTGACCAAGGATCTGGTCATCACCGAAACGCAAGCTGAAGACTTACTGCGCCAAGACGTCAAGAGTGCGGAAAAGACGGTAAGAACCTACGTTAAGGTGCAGCTGACCCAAGGACAGTTTGATGCCTTGGTGTCCTTTGTCTTCAACTTAGGGGCTGGTAACTTCAAGAGCTCGACCTTGCTCAAGAAGCTCAACGCTAACGATATTGCTGGGGCCGCCGATGAGTTCTTGCGCTGGAACAAGAGTGGGGGCAAGGTCTTGCCGGGCTTAACCAAGCGCCGTGAGCGCGAGCGCTCCTGCTTCCTATCGTAGGGCACCGAGGTTAACGCCATGAAACGTTTAATCTCGTTGAAGTCATTGGTGACCGCCTTGTCACGTGCTTTTAGCGCGGCTCAATTTGAATTGAGCTGGGCCCAGCTGGCGGCGTTGCAAGAGTACTTTCACGATGACGGTACCCCTAAGACGCTCAAGATGAGACTGCCTGATGCAGCTAATCCTGAGCAGATCATGGGCTATCAGGCGCCGATTTTGAGCTTGATTCCGCCCAAGCCCTTAGGCATTGCACAAGCACGCATGAGCTTTAGTGTCAGTGTCGGCGAGTTGGTAAGTGAGACCACACGCGGTCTCACCGCGCGTGAGCAGTTCTTGGATTTGGGCGGACGTGATATGGGCGGGAGCTCAGTACACTCTGAAGTGCAACCGATCGATCTGATTGTTGACAGCCAGCCGACCAACGCCGCGAGTGGCTCGATCAGCATCGACATGAAGGTGCGCCAATTTGAGGGCAGTGATGGTTATATGCGCATGCTCTCTAAGCTCTCGCAGCTGCAAGGCAATTGGGACGAAGCGACCAACCAAGCAGAGACCACGGCCGATGAGCCTAAGGACGACGCGGCATCAGCAGATACTTCAGAGTAAACCAGATTCCCTTGGGCCAATCAGATTACCAGCCAGATTACCTCAGGTCATCCTGATGAGCTCGGGAAAACCAGATGACCACGGCTTCCTTACTGGTTGAGGAGAGCAAGCCGGTGGTTGGATGCTGCCTTCGAGCAGTGATAAGGCCTGTTGTCAGATCAAGACAGCACGATGATTAGACTCATACCATAGGAGTTTCTACTATGAGTGAAATTGCCAATCAATTTAGCGGTCTGCCCATGGCGGACTTAATCGGTGGCCCATTGCAGGCTGCATGCGATGCGCAAGTGTCGCTGGCTAATGCCACCGCCGACTTCATTCGCCAAGTTGGCTTCAATGAGGATGGCTCTGAAGTCAAGATGGTGAGCTTCAGCTTTGCCCGCCCAGGCCAAGGCGCGATTGAGGGGCCAAATGGCACCGACTACGGCCAAGAGACGGTCAAGATGAACGTTCCGCTCCTGACCTTAGTCAACACCCCAGCCTTAGCGATCAAGCGCGTGAATATCACCTTTGACATGGAGGTCAAGAACAGCACCTCCGAGAAGAGCAGCAACGACAAGAGCGCCAAGCTCGATGCCGAAGCCAGCTTTGGTTTTGGCTGCTTCAAGGCCAAGGTCAACATCTCGGGCTCGATCTCGGCCCACCAGGAGCATACCCGTACCTCCGATACCTCGGCTAAGTACCACGTCGAGGTCTTCGCCGAGGACAGCGGTATGCCTGAGGGCATGCACCGTCTGTACGACATCCTGCAAAGTGCGATTTCGCCGGAGAAGATCACCTACCAAGGTGGTGGCGCTCCAGCGGCCGCAGGCGGGAGCGCTCCGGCTGATGCCGCTTAATAAGGCCGCCGCTTAAGCCTGGGCTCGGCTTGAGGCTGAGTTTATCCCCATAAGGTTCGATCCTTGGAGGTAAGCCTAGGCAGGCTCAGCGCGCCTTGGTGCGACCAGGCCACCTCAGGCCGATTCAGGCTAAGTGGTCGCAGCCCAACTGGGCAGGAGCTCCAGTTGGGCTGCCTCAGGCTGCAACCTTGCAGCCATGACGAAGTAGCAACGAAGTAGCACAAACATAGGGACACAGTAGGGACAAAGCGCTATGGCCGTTGATTTATCCAAGATTACCTACATCGAGCGGATCACGGTGGGTAGTAGTGATCCTAATCATCTGCTCACGCAAAGTGAGCTCGATGCCCAATTGGAGCGGCTTAATAGTGCGCTCAATGGCTTTCCGCGTGGCACTATTTTGAGCATTGAGAAGAGCTTTACTCTGCTGGGCATCAATGAGCATCAGCTAGTGCTGGAGTGGTCGGTCTATCACGTTGGCTACACCCGCAAGCCATTGGGGAGCACGGCGCATGAGTAAGATTGCACCTTGCACCCTAGGCAGCATCTGTAACTGTTTACAGCGGCTGTTGGAAGTGCGCCCCTACACTCAAGATGAGTTTGCTACTTCCATTTGCATCGTCTCAATACGGGCGTTACTTGTGACCAAGGAGCCCAATCACCTTGCCTGCAAGCTGAGCTTAGGGCGTCGTACTTGGCGCACGCTGTTTAAGCGCACCGTCAGCTATCGGCTGGTCTTCACCTCCCGCCCGGGGAGCTCCCTATGCCTCAAGCGGCTTTATTGCAACGGTAAGCCGATCTCCTTGTCCTAGTGGCGTAAGGCACGTGCTAGCGGCTGTTAAGCCAAGGTTGACCGGTTAGCAGTTGGCCGACAAGCACTGCTTGTTACCTCGATTCTGATTTAATCTCTTAAGAGAGTAATTTATGCGATTTTTGCACAAGTGTGGCTTAGTGCTGGGTGCACTGGCTCTCAATCTTGCCTGTGCCATTAGTGCTCAGGCCCAAACCTTCACCTTTAACTATACCCTGAACGGCTTTGCCTCAGGTAGCTATGTGGATACGGTCAACGTCAATACTGCCGCAGGGAAAACCCTCGGTCTACAATGCGATGACTCTAGCTCCACTCAAGGGAGCAAGTGCGTGGTCAGCGCCAATGCTGCTACGCTTAACGTCGGTTCATTTAAGGTGATTGAACCAGGCGCAGCCGATGATCAGGGCGTCATGGTTTCCTGTCAACAGCCTACACTCAAGCCGGGCACCTATGATTTAACTCTGACCCAAAAGAACGCGCAAAGCGCTACTTGTGCGCTCAAGGCGCAATAGGGGCCAATTGCGGTCCCGGTTGCGTGGCATCCCCTAAGAGAGAGCGTAAGCGCTCTTTGGCGCATAGCAAAGCCTAACAAAGACTAGCAAAGCTTAGCCCAAGCCTAGCCATGCGCATATTCCCTCAGTCCAGTTTGATGCCAGCTTAGCAGCACATCTGCGGTACTGAGAGTAGTTTTGGCTCAACTTGTTCCGAGACAAACTCAGTATTAGGCTCTAATCCCTTCCGGTTCAATCTTTAGGGCCTAATTTTGCCGGTCAGAACCAGATTTGGGGCAAGTGCTCGCACTAGGACTCCGCGGGCATAACTTGCCTCTTCTCATTAAGTGCTGCAGCCACATACAGAGTGTCACCAATAGTACGCTCTGATGAGCTCGCATGTTTTAGCCCTGAGCTCAAACGGCTGCGGTTTGTTATCATTCTCCTGCCATACCTTAGCTCCATTCCCTCACCTTCATTGCCCCATCATCCTTGATGGGTTTTATCCCTTTGTCTGTCAACCTAAATTACATAGTCGCAAGGTCAGCTCGGACACTTAAGGCACAATAAGGCCTTGATATAACATTCGGCAGAAGTCACCTCTTCAGACTGTTACTCATTGCGCTGTTTTGAGCCAGAGCTCCCAAGCCCTAGGCTGTTGACAGGTAAGCATGACGTCCTGATCATCGGCGGCGCTGGTTCAATCACCTTAAACGAACCGACGTTAAGCGTAGCAGCATTGGCGCTGACCACGCACTTGCTCCCTTGAGGGGAGCTAGAGTCATCGCATTGTAGACCGAGGGTCTTCCCCGCGGCAGTATTGACGTTGACTGTATTCACATAGCTGCCTGAGGCAAAACCGTTCAGGGTGTAGTTAAAGGTGAAGGTTTGGGTCTGAGCACTGATGGCACAGGCAAGATTGAGGGCCAATGTACCCAGCACTAAGCCACCCTTGTGCAAAAAGCACACGCTTAAGAGATTAAATCAGAATCGGGGTAACAAGCAGCGCTAGCCTGCCAAACGCTATCAGGCCAACCGTTAACTGGCCAACTTGGGCTTAAAAGCAGTCAGCACGTGCCTTAAGCTACTAGGACAAGGAGCTCGGCTTACCGTTGCAATAAAGCCGACAGGGCACAGCATTTGGGAAGTGGTGCGCGGAGTGGAATGTGGTGGGAAATGATAGGGGACGATGAGGGCGGCGCCAGCGGGGACTTAAGGCCCAGCTACCGCCGCGCTTTTATCGCGCTTGTCGCGCTGTTCACGGTAGTTGGGCCTTGCTGCGTTAGTAGGATGCGGGCGGTGAGCGCTGCTTGGTTACACAATACGGTCGATGTTGGGACAAACCACTAAGGATGAGACCAGCGGGATGCCGGTGATGGTGTTGACACCACTGACCACCGCGGTGAGGTTGGCCGCGGGGCGCCCCTTCATCAGGATATTGAGCGCGGTGGATGCGGTCACCACACCGCTAATAACAGGGCCTGAGACCGCATCGCCAATGCAGGCGGCGGGGAGGCCATTGACTAAGTTGGTGGGATCGCCCGGACCTATCACTACGTCACCCGTGGCGGTCAAATTGGCGATGGTGGCTGCGGGAGTGGGCATAGAGCCTCCTGGGAGACGCGCTCCTTGGTTGGTGGTGTTGGTGTTGGTGTTGTTGCTGTTGATTGTTGGTTAGTTGGTCAGACGGGTTAAGCCTTCGGGACCGATTTGGATGCGTCGATCCTTGGTGGTGTACAAGAAGTGTTCCTTGAACGGCAAGGATAAGAGACGCGGGTCGGCGCTGCCGGGCTCCTTGCTGCTCAAAAGCGGCAAGTTGACCAAGACGGCAACGTAGTCGGACTTCTTGTCCTCCCAGCTGTCCCAGATCTCAAGGCCCGAGTCTAGGTCTTGGGTTAAAGGACAGTCTTGGCAAAACTTCATGGTGTATGGGATGAGCTGGCGGCGCAGCGCATTGTTGGGCTCAAAGTAGGCCTCAAGGTCGTAATGCTCCAGGCGCTGCTTTTCCTCGGCGGTAACCGGGGCAATGTCGAGCTCTAAGGTCGGATAAAAGCCGTACACTTGCGGCAGCTCATCGCTCATGCTCACCTCTAGGTTCAAGGTGGTCGGAGTGCAGGCACTAAGGAGCGCCGCGGCGCTCATGCTGAGGAGTGCGATTGGAGGTAATTTAAGCGGCATTGGGGAATCTCCTTAGTTTGGGGCCCAAGGCTGAGCTGAGCTTGCTTTAGCTACGGCGCCCGCACCCTCAGGCGAGGCGGCAGTTGGGTTAAGGGCCGTAGGCTGTGGTTGGGGTGGCAGATCGTAGTAGGGAGCGTGCGGAGCGGTGTGCGCGTCTTGAGCACTGTGCGGCCACAGCTCAAGCCCGGCCGCGGTCTTAAGCCCCAGCTCTAAGTAGAGCTGGAAGCGCGCGGCAAATTTGCGCGTGCCGCCCGGGTGTAGCGCAGCTTTGAGTAAAAGCGAATTGAGACCGTTGGCGGCAAGCCCCGCCGGTGTACGCACTACGTTGTCCGCAAGCGGGGTGAGATTGCCATAGGCCCAGAAGGCACATAGGGCTAATAGCCCCTCTTCTAAGTCAGGACAGGCGTTGCCCAGCTCTAAACAGTGCGCTGCCAGCTCAGGCTGTGGGCCTAAGATAAAGGCGTAGGTCGCATCAAGTGCTGATTTGCGTTCGCGCAGCTGCTGGCTGGGACTCTTTTGGGGAATGGCCGCTTTAATCGTGGCGATGGTCTCTTGGCGCATCTTCTCAAGGCGCGCCTTGAGCTCAGCCTCCTCTTTGACGATCGGGCTGTTTTTGAGATCAAATGCCTCTTCATCGTGGGCCGCGTCTTTGAGCTTTTCAATGGTTTGGGCAAAGAGCTCGTCGGGGGTAACGCCAATTTCATCCTTGATTTGGCCGTGGATAACGCCTAAGACCTCATCAAACAGTTCGGTAATCTCCTTTGGCACCATGGCGCGCACTTGCTGAACCGCATCTTGGAGCTCGCCTAAGGAGGCGTTGAGTTCAGCTTCAAGCTCGGTCGGCATCTCCTTTTGGGGCAGGGGCTGCGCCCATGGCCTTGAGACTGGTTTACGCGGCAGGCCAATCTCGGCAATGTCGCGGGGCTTATCGGGTTGGGCTTTGAGCTCTTGCAGGAGACTGAGCACGCAGCGATAGCCCCACCAGACCAAGGCGCGGTGGTGCAGGTTGTAGGCTAAAAAGGCGCAGCCGTCTTGAGTTTGCCCCGCAGCTTTGAAGTGATGGAGCAAATCTTCGCTGTAAGGGAAACGCTCTAAGAGCGCCTTAACTTCGTCGCTGGGCTTAAAGCCCTCGGCGCTTACCACCTCCGCGCTCTTTTCATGCAGCAGCAAAATGTAGTGCTGATTGAGCCAATCTAAATTATCAGCCATGGTTCCCCCTGTGCTTGAGTTTGCCTCGTGCCTCGTGCCGTTTGGACGCCTTAGTTCATCTTCATCGCCTTGGTCTCGATGTCGCTGGCACCTGCCTTGGTACGCACCGCGCTGGCGCCGCTTTCTAAGGCCGTGGCCTCAGAGGTATTGGCTTTAGCCTCGCTTTCTTGCGCCTTGACCTCGCCGTTTTGGGCGCTCACGGCATCATCAGCGGCGCTGGCCTCTGTCTTCTCAGCATTGGTCTCATTGTTGGTCGCCGCCGTCTTGCTGTCATTGAGCACCTTCTTGTCGCTCTGCGCCAAATCGTTTTTTTGGTAGTGGGTGACGATCGATTTGAGCACTGCTGATACCAACATATTAGCTGCATCTTGCATCATCGAGCTCAAGTTGTCAGTGACGATTTGCTTGATCTTGGCGGTCTGCTTGGGGCTCAGTCCCATGGTATGCCTCCTAGGGCTAGAGCATGCGCTTTAAGTGGGCCAGCGGGTTGGGCTGCACGGCTTGAAGCAGCGCCATAAAGCGGGCGCGCAGCTCACTGTCCGCGCTGCCATGCGCCGTTACGGCCTCGCAGATGGCCGCTTGCAGCTCAGGGTCGTGTAAGCATTGCTGTCCCATCTGGTAAAAGCCTTGTTGGAGCTTTTCATCTTGCTCAATGCGCGCGATGAAGGCTGCAACTTGCGCGCTCCCCTCAGTGCACAGCGCTTGGCGGAAAGTCTGATACCACTGTGCCGCTTGAAAGGAGGGCTGAGCCTTTAAGCAATACACCTCGACTGCTAATTGGGGCTGGTCAAAGATCACCCCCAGCTGCGCGCGTACGCTCGCACAGCGCGGCAAGGTCAAGATGCGCCGTAAAGCCTGAGCTAACAGGCCAATGGCCTCAGAGCCTAATTCTTGAGCGGCAATGGTCCGCAGTTCATTGATGCAGGTCTTAAGATCACTCATGCTTGCTCTTCCTTATCGCTTTGGGGCTTAGTCTGATCCTCGGGCTTGGTTTGACTTACCTCGTCCTGGGCGCCCGCGCCTTGATCTTTGGAGCGCTCGTCCGAAGCCGTGTCGTCCTTGGCCTGATCCTTGGAATCAGAGGCCTTGCCCTCTGGGGCCGTGCCATCCTTGGCTGGAGCTTTGGAGTCCACGTCCTTGCCCTCTTTGGTCTGGGCTTTGGAGTCCGCGCCCTTATCGTCCTTGCCGTCCTTGCCGTCCTTGGTCTGAGCCTTCTTGCCCTCATCGTAGTCGGTGGTGAGGACATCAGCGTAGAACTGCACTTCTTTGTTGGCTAAGACGGAACCAAGGCCGTCGTAGATTTCATTGACCGCTTGCTTGGGATCTTTTTTGAATTGCTCGATCTTTTGCGTGACCTGGGAGCTGATGTAGCCGGCCGGATCTTGGGCAAAACTTTGGAGCGCATCCTTGTTGTCTTTGATGGTGTCTTGGGCCGACTTGGCGGATTTGAGCAGAGCCTCAAGCGGGTCGTCCCCCAAATATTGCTCGAGCTTCTGCTCTAAATGCTGCTCAATGGCTTCACCTTTGGAGGTGGGCTTCTTTTTCTTGGGCTCCTCCTTTTTCTGGTCATCCTCCTTCTTTTCGGGCTCGGGTCCGCTGATGGCTTCATTGAGCAGGGTCATGGCCTCGCTATTGGCAATTTCCTTGGCCGATTGATAGAGCTTGAGCAGGGAGCCACAAGGATCTTGTTTGAAGGCATCGATTTGATCGGTGATGGCCTGGGCTGGATCGTCTAAGAAGGTTTCGACCTTGGCCTTGGCTTGCTTGAAGTGCTCGGTAAAGGTGTCGACCGGGCGCTCGCCTAAGGATTTTTGCAGATACTCGGCGATCTTAAGCTCAGTGCTCTTCTTGGGGGCTTTCTTATCATCCTTGCCCTCGTCCTTGGACTCTAACTTGCTCTTGTTGGTGTCATCGCCTTCCTTTGCTTGCTTGCTGTCAGCTTTATCCTTGGCTTTGTCCCCCTCTTTCCCGTCCTTATTCTTTTCGTCCTGGTTACTGGTACTATCGGAGGTAGTGCCCGCGGCAGGTGCGGCGCCATCTTCTTGCTTTTGGAACAGCTCAGCAAAGTTCTTGGCTTCGATGTGCAGCTGATTGTCCATGGCTTCGATACTGACCTTTTGGAACGCCGCCAGCGTGGTCGTAGCCGTTGAGGTGCCCATGATCTTGACCTCGGCCTTCAGGCCATAGGCCAGAATTTGAATGAGCTGGCGCACCGTCATAGTGGAGGTACCGAGCTTTTTATCCAAGATTTCCTCGTTGAACTCCATGATGAGATCGGTGGCTAAATCGATGCAGTAGGCGCTCAGCTGCAAAATATGCAGGGCCAGCTTAAAGAGCTTTTGCTTGGTGGTGCCGCGATCGTTGAAGGCTTCCTTGATACTTTTGAGCTCAGCGCTCATCTTCTTGCGGGTTTCATCGCGTTTGATGGGCACGTACACGTTATCGCCGTTAGGCGACCAGCCGCCACCTTCATAGTCCTTATCGATTTTTTCTTCTTTGACGTCGACCATCTTAGTCGACAGCGGCAAGCTGGGTGTAAGGCTCTCCTCGCCACAAGGCGTGACGAGCTTGACCTTGGTGGTCGGCGGCGTCAAAGCCTCCAGCACCATAGTCTTAAGCTCTAAGGCTAAAGCCTTGCTTTGCTCAGTCAGACTCTTGGTCACTACCGTCTTTTCAATCGTGGCTAAAGAAAGCGACAGGCCATTGAGCACCGCCTTGCCCGAGCTGCTGGTGATGCCACCTCCGGTGCCATCTTTGAGTTCGACACTGCTCTTACCTTTGAAGGCGAGCGCGGCACTGTCGGCGCTTAATTTATCGGAGCTCAGGCTTAAGGTGGTGGATGAGGATTCGCCCTTTAAGGCGGTCTTCGCTGCCTTTAAGGTGACGCCGCTGTGGTCGATCAAAAGGCCACTACTGCCGGCATTGAGCTCAATGCTCTCGGCCGCGCTTAATTTAATCTTGCCGCCTAAAATGCAGATGCTGCCATCGGAGCTTAAGCGGACATTGCGCCCCCGCACATCGACCGCGGCGTGGTGGCTTTGCAGCACCATGTTACCGGCACTGCGCAAGGTCAGTTGCGGCTTGGCGTTAAATTTACCAATGGCCAAGGTGCTGACCACCTCATTGGCGAGGTTGTACTCACTTTGCAGTGCGGTGCTGTACTCAGTTTGGGCGCTGGTACGCGCACTTAACGCCTCTTTAAGCTGGCTTTGCGCTTTACTTTGCTCCGCCTCCTCCGCGGCACTGTCGAGCGCATAGCGGGCTTGGACATAGCTGCGCTCGGCCGCTACTAATTTTTCCTCGGCCTGACGTAAGGTGGCGCGCGCGCTTTTGCATGCTGCCTGCAAGGTGTCCTTGCCTTGGTTGGCATTCTTGGTTTCAGCGTAGAATTTCAAAATCGCTTGATTGTTGTACTCCAAGGCCATGCGTAGCACAAAGTCATCTAAGTCCTGGCTTTCAATCAAGGACACGATGTAATCGGTGGCACTGTCAAAGCGCTCCAAGCAAATCTCGGTGGGGTAATCGCGCTCCCAGTCACTGAGGGGATCGTTGGTTTTATCTGAACTGGAGTCTTTGCTCTTGCTACTGCTGCTCTTGCTCCCGCTTTCGCTCTTGCTCTTGCCTTGGTCGGCCGGGCTTGCCTTAGGCTTTGTAAAACAATAAACCGTCAATTGCATGGCATTAAGTTATAATGACGCCATTCAGATTTATTGTGATAGCGTGGTACGTCAATGAACAAGACTGAGAGCCAAACTGAGGCCAAGACAAAGTACGT
>DXIF01000007.1 GCA_019113025.1 Candidatus Anaerobiospirillum stercoravium
GGGCAAGACCGCGATTGTCGAAGGCTTAGCCCAGCGTATTGTCAAAGGCGAGGTGCCAGAGGGCCTGCGCAACAAGCGCGTTTTAACCTTGGATCTTGGTGCCTTGATTGCCGGTGCTAAGTACCGCGGTGAATTCGAAGAGCGCTTAAAGTCGGTCTTAAATGAGTTGGCCAAGCAAGAAGGCAAGGTCATCTTGTTCATCGACGAGCTGCACACCATGGTTGGTGCCGGTAAGGGCGAAGGCGCGATGGACGCAGGCAATATGTTAAAGCCTGCGCTGGCCCGCGGTGAATTGCACTGCGTAGGCGCTACCACCTTGGATGAGTATCGTCAGTACATCGAAAAGGATGCGGCGCTGGAGCGTCGTTTCCAAAAAGTATTGGTCGATGAACCGTCGGTTGAGAACACCATTGCGATTCTGCGTGGCTTAAAAGAGCGCTACGAGATTCACCACCACGTTCAGATCACCGATCCGGCCATTGTGGCTGCCGCTACGCTCTCGAACCGCTATATCACCGACCGCCAGCTGCCAGATAAGGCCATTGACCTGATTGATGAAGCTGCCGCAAGCATCCGCTTGCAGATTGACTCTAAGCCGGAGCCACTGGATCGTTTAGACCACAAGCTGATTCAGCTCAAGATGGAGCGTCAGGCCGTTGCTAAGGAAACGGACGAAGCCAGTAAGAAACGTCTGGAAGCCATTGACCAAGAAATCTCTGAGAGCGAGACCGAGTATCGCCGCTTAGAGGAGATTTGGAACAATGAGAAGATGATGCTCGAGGGCACCCAGAAGTTCAAGGTTGAACTCGACAATGCGCGCCATGAGTTTGAAGTGGCCAAGCGCAATGGCGATTTGGCCAAGATGAGTGAGCTCCAATACGGCGTCATCCCAGAGTTAGAGCGCAAGATTGAGCTTGCTGACAAGGCCGACGACAATCACCGCACTGAGCTGCTTAAGAACAAGGTTACCGACGCGGAAATCGCAGAAGTTGTGTCGCGTGCCACCGGTATTCCGGTTGCCAAGATGCTCGAGGGTGAGCGTGAGAAGCTCCTGCACATGGAGGAGAACTTACATCAGCGCGTGATTGGCCAAGATGAAGCGGTTACGGCGATTGCCTCCGCCATTCGTCGCAGCCGTGCTGGTTTGTCCGACCCGAACCGCCCAATTGGCTCGTTCCTGTTCTTAGGTCCAACCGGTGTGGGCAAGACCGAGTTGTGCAAGGCGGTAGCTCAGTTCATGTTCGATACGGAGAAGGCGATGGTTCGTATCGATATGTCGGAGTTTATGGAAAAGTTCTCCGTCTCGCGCTTAGTCGGTGCTCCTCCAGGATACGTTGGCTACGAGCAGGGCGGTTACTTGACTGAGGCGGTACGCCGTCGCCCTTATTCGGTCATCCTGCTCGATGAGATTGAAAAGGCGCATCCTGACGTCTTCAACATCTTGTTGCAGGTGCTGGATGATGGACGGTTGACCGATGGTCAGGGTCGCACGGTGGACTTTAAGAACACGGTCATCATCATGACCTCGAACTTGGGTTCGTCCATGATTCAAGAGGAGAGTGGCAAGATCCCATACGATGAGATTAAGGCCAAGCTCTTCACCATCTTGGAAAAGAACTTCAAGCCTGAGTTCTTGAACCGTATTGATGAGACAGTGGTATTCCACCCATTAAGCCATGAGCATATTAAGCAGATTGCCAAGATTCAGCTTAAGACCTTAAGTAAGCGCTTGAAGGATGCCGGTCTTGAGGTTGAGGTTGCCGATCACGTCTACGACTACGTGGCTAAGGTGGGCTTTGATCCGGTCTTCGGTGCTCGTCCGTTACGTCGTGCCATCCAAAATGAGATTGAGGATCCGCTCTCGACCAAGATTTTGCAAGGCGAGCTGATGCCAAACACTGCTTACTTGCTCGACGTCAATGAGTCTGATGGTCTGACCTGCGTGCCTAAGGCTCAGCTGGAAAGTGGTGCCGCAGCTCCAGCTGGGAGCCGGCCCCGAGGCCTAGCTCAGACGCGTAACGTCCAGCAAGGGCGCGGCAGCGCTACCCCAGGCATTAGCTCCGGCGTGCCGGGCAGCTTGCCGCACAATGGGCCTAACTTCGGGCGCTAAGCTCTAAGGCGCAGTCACTGCGCGCTACGTTTTCATAAGCGCATGCTAAAAAGGTTTGCTTGAGTCATCAGGCAGGCCTTTTTTATTACCCATCTGCCGCCTCCGGCGTCAGCCAAGGCTGCGAACTTGCACCAACACGCCTTGCCCAGCCGCAATGCGTAGCTGGGGTGCGCCCTGTGTTGTATGGACGCAGTAGGTAGGATGACATGCAGTGTTGGAGAATAGCTGCTCTTGGAGCGCAGCGTGCCGATGGCGAGAAAGGGGGAGAGTATGTAGTGCGCTGTGAGCGAGAGTACTGTGAGCGGGCACGGCGTGGGTGCGGGGGAGGGGGTTGCAGCGGGCATCGGTGTTTTGTCGGCGGTTAACTTCTCAGTGTAGCCTGTGCTGAGATTGTTGGGGTTATGTTCTAAAATTAAAAGTTTAAAGATGTGATTTGGGTTGGAAAGCGCGCCAGAATGCGGGCTGGCGTGAAATTGGCTGTGGTAAAATTAACTTTCACGTGAAGAGATTTTTAAGAAAGTGTTGACCCGCTGTGAAAAATCTCTAAAATACGCATCCGTTGTCACGCAGCGATGCGCTGACAAAAACCAAAGCCCAGCGCTTTGGGGTTCTTTGAAAATTTGGTAAATGACAATCTGTGTGGGTTCTTTAAGTTAAGAACTTTGA
>DXIF01000074.1 GCA_019113025.1 Candidatus Anaerobiospirillum stercoravium
GCGCAGTACCTTGAGCTCCTGACGCTAGGGTGAGCGCAGCTTGAGCTTGCTGCGCTTCAAGTTCGCTCAAGGCAATTAAGCGCGAGCTTAAGCCACTGGCACGCTCAACCGAGTGCGCCAAGGAGTAATACAGCACCTGATTGCTCGCAACCAAGGTCACACCCTTCTTGGCACGAGTGATACCGGTGTAGACCAATTCCTTGGTCAAGACGCGGTTAGTGCGCTCCGAGAGCATGATTTCCACCCGGTCATACTCGGAACCTTGCGATTTGTGAATCGACATGGCGTAACCGGTGTCGTAATTGGTCAAAAGCAAGGTGCTGATGGCGTTAACCTTGGTGACGGTGCGCCCGTCCACTTCCTCCGCGCCCACAGGAATGAAAACACGCAAGATCCGCTCATCCTGAGCCGCGCTCTTCTTACCACTGTTCGTCTCACTGTTCGTCCCACTGTTCGTACCACTCTGGGGGCTAGCACTTGGGAGGTCACTTGCGCTGCTGCTTGCGCTGCTTTGCGGCTTCGCCAAGGCACAGAACCCCACATTACCGTTGACCAAGCCCAAGACCGGATCGTTCTTGGTGATGATGACGATTTGGCCCGGGAAGAATTTTTCCTTGAGCCACTCACGGTACTTAGGATTGGTCTTGAAGTAGCGTTGCTTGACCTCAGCACAAATGGCCTCATTAAGAGCGTGATCGCCCAACAGGCCACTGTGATTGGAGCACAGCAAGCGGAAGCGATCCATCAACTTGAACAGCTCCTCACACTCATGCAAATCGGCGCTGATTTCAAAGTTCAGCTCCGCTAAACGCTGCAAGAACGGCGCATAGTTGTCGCTAAAGCTTGGATCTACCGCATGCTTGGCCCGATCAGCGCACAATTCCTTAATCTTTTGCTCCGAGCTGCTCTTGAGCTGAATCAGGCTAATCGCAGGCAAATTGCCACTTTGCAACGCTTTGGTCTGCTGCGCCTTTTGTCCCGTCGTCTTGAGCTCATCTGGTCCCAGCAACCCGCAATCATGCGCCGCTTTGGTGAGCAAGTCATAAATTGGGCTTAAATTGGTGCGCAAGGTCTGCTCATAGTGCTCGTCCTCGCTCTGCTCTTCGGGCGCATCCTCAGCCTGGCTGCTAGCTGCAATTCCGACCATGAACTCATCATCTGACATCAAATCCGGCCACAGATTGACTTTGCAGTTGCTCAGCTGGGCGCAGGCCTCAAGATACGCGCCCAGATCGCCCTGCTCGAGCGCCTGCGCCTTATGATCAAGCCATACTTGCTGCTCACTGGTGCTGACCTCTTCTGGTACCACACACACATTGTCATTGACGATGCGCGCGAGCTGACCAATTTCAGGGACATCCTTGGAGCGATAACTAAATTGCAGCAAGCTGACATGATCGGCAATCTTGCCCGATAAGATCTCTTGCGGCTTGTAGCCAGTGAGCTGCGCAATCAGGTTCAAACTATGGGCGTTGATCCGCTCTGGAGCGCTGTCATTGAGTCGCGCGCACAGATCGCCTAAAACCCTACCGGCCTCAACCGACGCCAGCTGATCCTTATCGCCCAGTAAGATGAGCTTGCACTCAGGCTTTAACGCCATTAAGAGCTTATAGAACAAGGCCAGATCCAGCATCGAAACTTCATCGACCACCAAGACATCGCAATTGAGTGGATGATCGGCGTTATAGATGGGAGTCGCTAAGTTCGGGATCGTCTTGATTAAGCCTTGAACCGTGACCGCACTCTTAGGCAAGAACGAGTTGATCTCATCACTGCTGAGGCCAAACAGCTGCGCCAACTGCGCAATATCCGCCTGCATGCGGTCATCTTTAAGCTGCTTGCTGATGGACTCGCCCATACGAGCCGCGGCCTTACCGGTTGGGGCGCACATCTGGATATTGCGATTGCTCCCAGCAAGGCAAATGAGCAACAACAAAATGCGCATGATGGTGGTGGTCTTGCCCGTACCCGGGCCACCTGAGATCACAGTGAAATTGGACAAAGTGGCCATGGCAGCAGCCACCTTCTGCCAATTCACGCCCCCAATTTCGGGGCTGGGTGGGAACAAGATCGCTAAACCTTGCGTCAGCTGTTGCTGCTGGACTGGGGTCAGCTCCCAAGAGCGCGCCTCAGCGACATATTTGACAATGCCCTGCTCATAGCGGAAATAGCGGCGCAGATAGAGGCGATTTTGGTCAAAGACTAACGGCGCATTAAGCTCAATCCCCGCATCCCAGCCCACGGCTAAGGAGCGCCGCAGCACCTCATGGATCCCCGCTAAGGAGCGCGGTGCATAGTGCTTAACCAAGAACAAGAAGCGCTCATTGTCTTTGCGCAGATGATCTTCGCGACGCGTTCTTATGATGCCCTTAGGCCCCTCATCTTCCAGCTCTAGGCCCTGTAGCGCATTGGCATAGCTTTCTTGCCATTGCGCCACAATCTCATAGAGCTGATCTAGGTTCGAGAGATTGAGGCAAATATCACCTTCACGAATCTTAAAGAACAGCGCCAAGAGCACAATGTTAAAGCGCTGTTGATCGACCAAGTTGCCCAGCGGAAAGTGCTCTTGCAAATAGGTGCAGAACGCTAAGCTAATCTTCGGCACGAGTGGGCTGAAGTAAGCACAAGCCAGCACCGTGTGCGACTTAAGCTGCGCTTGCAGCGCCACCTCGTCAACGCCCCCAACAAACAGCGCTTCTTCCTGCTCCGTCAGCTTAGGCGGAGCACTTTCGGCAGGAGTAAAGTACGAAGCATCGCCGTAAATCACCTCCGGACGATAGCAGGTTTTCACCGCAACCAAGCGCGCGGCTTCGCGCTCCTTAGGCCCCATATCAGGACGCAATTGCAAGCAATCGTAATCCGTAGGCTGACTCTGAGCGCTCGCAATCACATCTTGCTCCGCGCCGCCTAGCTCGATGGCGTCGGCATCAAGCCCTGCACCGCTATGACGAGCCACCTCAGCATCCGCGCCGGGCGCCATTACAAATGGGGCCACTAGCGGCTGATCAAAGGCATTATCGGTACTACCAGCCGGAATAGCATCACCATATTCATTGCGCACCACCGGGGGCAGCAAACCACTTTGTGCGATGTAATCACGCTCAGCCCAATAACGGTTGCTACTACGATAGGCGCGCGCCCCCGCATCGTAGCTAGCGTCAGCATCGTAGTGAGCCTCAGCATCGTAATTTACGTAAGGATCGTAAGTTGCGTCCCAATCGGCGTCCGCACCCGGCTCAGAGTCAGGCGCTTGGGGCTCAGACCAAGCGGAAAGCGCAACATCATTGACCACCGACCGAACTACACCTTGGTCGGAGTCCATCTGCGTAAATCCCGCCCCACTCATCAGCTTCTGATGATAGTAAGCATCAAGAATGGCCTTATCAGCCCCACCTTGCGGCGCTGGGGCTGATGGTTGCGATGAGCGCGCGGGAGCTGGCTGCTGGGATTTAGGTTGCGAAGTCATACAGCAATCCTTCCAAATGAAAGCGGTTAACCGGCGTGGGCGCACCCTACCTTGGGGTGCGCCGTCACCTTAAGACGCGGCGCGCTGACGCAGCTTTGCTGGCGTTGCCCACGTTCATTGCTACGGGCATTGCAACGGAGTCAACTTGGTCAACTTGGTCAACTTGCGTGGCAGCCCGCGTCTGATTGGGTTTTATTCGTGCGGGCTTAGGATCTGATCGAACTTGTAGATCACGTCAAAAGCAAGCCGCGTCGAGAACACGCCGTGGGAGATGCGATCGCGCCGATAATTGGCCTGCATCCCGCGTAAGAACAAGTAAATCACACCGCCGATATGGCGCTCGTAGAATGCTTTGAGCTCATCGTAGGCGGCATCAAACGGCACGGCATAGCGCCGCTTCAAGAAACGGTACAAAGCTAAGGAGTAAATCAAGAACTGCACGTCGTAGCGGTGCTCATAGATGGCCGCCAACATGTGCTCTTGGTCGTACTTGTCGTAGCTTGCGCCCAAGTAATTGGACTTGTAGTCAATCACAAAGAACTTCTGGTCCGGTGCCTCAGGTTCGGCCATGACACCAAGCTCCGGATCGTCCTCGAGCTCTGGATGCAAGCCTGCCTCAAGCTCCGACTTAAGCGCACCAAGCTTAGTCTCAAGCGCTTGCCTGGACGCTTGGTCGATGAGCTTCATCAAGTCCGGACGCTGGCGTAGCTCTAAACGCATATTTAAGTCCACGCAGCAAGCAAGGTCGATCGAGCCGGTGATATAGCCCACCAACTTTTCTTCCTTGAGCTGCAAGCTGTCCTTGAACTTGGCATAAAGCGTGTCCGGCAACAGCTGCTGTGCCACTTGAGCACAGAGCTCATTGAGCTGATCAACGTCAAAGCTGTGATTGGACATCAAGAAGTTCATCTCACGCTCATAGCTGTGCGCCGTTAAGTCAGCCAATGCCAGGCAGTGATGGCGTCCGGCAATAATCGGGGCTTCAAGCACATCGTTAAACCACAGCGATAACAAGCTTTCGCCAGCATTGTCCGGATCAAATTGCTGGAAGCGTTGGTTATGCATGCGCTCAAACATCTCAGGCAAGACCTTATCACGCATGTAGTTAATGCAGCCCGGGCCTGTGATCCGCTCAAAATCATCATGCTCCGGCTTTTTGAGCTGTTCAAAATCAACATGCTCCAGCACTTCGTGCATGAACTTGCCCGGATCCGTACCACAGGGAAACTTGAAGCTCGCAGTATATTGGTACTGAGAGGGCTGATTGGCCTCAAAGTACTGATGCTGCTGCCACTTAGCTTGCATCAAGGCTGACACCGAGTTCGACTCATCGCCCACCAACGTCGGCTCGGTTGGGGTCAGCGCCATTGGGTACACCAAGATAGGCCCGGTGGCCGGTGCCACTTTGGTGGATGGTGCCCCTTTGATGGACGAAGCCCCTTTGGTGGATGGTGCCCCTTTTGGGGGCGTCTCTAAAAGCGCGTCCTCAGATTCGATCTGATCCTCGCCATAGACATTGGTCTCGCTTGCATTGGCATTTTTAAACTCCTCGGTATAACTAGAACCTGCGACCAAGGATGAGTACGAGAAAATGTTGAAGCTATGATCAATCGCGTTTTTATAAACAAAGGACTGCGCCAGCGGTGGCACCGCTTGATCTGCCTCCAGCTCCGACATGTTGTAGGAGCGCGCGTCAAACTGGCGCAAAGCCTCCGCCACGGCGCTATTAGGTTCATCAGGGCTGCTCGGCGCGGACGTTGGCGCCGTCGCATCATCTTGCGTCAGCAGCGCAGCCGCATCGAGCACGGTAAAGCTCTCCGGATGGGCAAGGGCATGAGCAACGAAACGCTGAGCGCTATCAGCCATCCGCTCCTTGGAGTTGAGATTGATCACCGCCTCATGGTCGGCATCAAAGGCATAGCCTTGGCCCTGTTTGCCCTGAATTTCAATCAAGGCATCGCCATAGGTGTAAGCCTTCTTGTGCTGATAGCTGCCCACCATAATGAAATTGGCGTAGCGCGCCCGGGTCACCGCGACATAGAGCAAGCGCATGGCCTCGCGCCGCTCCTCCAGCCCGATAATCTCATCTGGGGTGACTTCCTGCGGTACCGAGCGATACTTGCCGTAATCAAAGCACTCCGTGCTGGAGTGATAGACCGGCAGGCGCTCCTTGACGCTAAAACTGCGCTCCGGCGCCACATCCACCACTACCTGCTGCTTAGTCGGATCGTAATAGCGCTTGACGCTCAGGTACTTTTCCGGGGTATCGAAGTTGGCGTGCCCCGCCATCTGGCGCCATAAGAATGGCATGAAAACGATCGGGAACTCGAGGCCCTTGGACTTGTGAATAGTGATGATCTTGATTTGGTCTTGCTCCGACTCAAGGCGCTTCTTGGTGACGTCATCGTCGAAGATGGCCTGATTGTGATGGAGCAGGTCGTAGTACCAATTAAGCTGCGCTTGGATGCCGCTCTTTTGCGCATGGACGCCTTGCACGATCTCACCGATATGGCAGTAGTTGGTGTACCAACGCTCACCGTCCTTGAGCGCGAGCAGCCGCTTGCAGACGTTGTGGCGCGGGTCGCTGGCCCATTGCAAGAAGGCGGGCATAAAGCCATAGCGCTTCCAAGTTTGCGCACAACTCGCTAAGAGCTTGACCTCGCGCTCAAAGTTATCGTTATTGCATTGCTCTTGGTACTCTTGGGCGTTGAGGCACAACAGGCGCGAACCTAACACTCTAAAGACCTTCTTGCGATTGGTGCAATCGCACATGGCCTCCATCAAGTAACCCAAATCAATGCTCTCCGGGCTCGGCTCTTCCTCGCTGCCCAAGACCGACGAGCGATCGGACATATAGACGCTGGCAATCTGGAGCTGCCACAATTGCTCGCGAATCAAATCGCTCTCGGCGCCCTTGCGCACAATCACCGCAATATCACCGGGGGATACGGCCCGCTCAACCCCATTGTCGACAATGCGGCCATCCTTGAGCGTGCGCTCAATGAGCTTAGCAGTAGCGCGGGCATAGGCCCAATTTAAGTCATCAAGCGCCGTACTCTCAATCGCGCCCACATTGACCACGTAGGTGTTGGCCGGGCCTGTAAACAGCAAGAGCTCGCTCTCATCTAGCCCCGAAGGCTTCGTCTGCTTACCCGTCGCCCCATGCTGCGCCTCCAGTGCGGCATACTGCGCCACCGGATAGTGGCTGACCACGGCCTGATTTAAGCGCACATGGCTCGGACGGCGATCGGGCGCAAACTCATCGGGATCGTACTGGAACAGGTTCTCGATGTCCTTGAGATAAAACGAGCGTTGGTTGACCACCAAGCCCGAGCTCGGCAGATCTTCTAGATCAACCACCGAGCCCTCTTCCCACTCACGTGTCACGGCATCGCCCGTGCGCCCAGTCGGCACCGTCAGAGTCTGGCCTTGAGCTCGTACCTTGTGCAGTATGCCCTTAGCCTTACCTGATTTGACCTCTTCAAAGCTAATCCGGCTCTCATTGAACGGATTGACGTTATTGGGGTTCAAACTCAGACCAAAGATGGCATTGGCCGCCGCAACCACGTCCGGCGCGGAGCGGTAGTTGGTATCCAAGGTGTAAATGCCTTGGTGCTGGGTCAGCTTGACGATTAAATCGCGCGCCTTGAGGTAGGAATTGATGTCCGAACCGCGGAAGGCGTAAATCGACTGCTTGGGGTCACCGATCAGGTAGCAATAGGCCTTTTGTTCCAGCGCCTGCGAATTTAAGTAAATTGAGCTGAAGATACTAAATTGGATCGGATCGGTGTCTTGGAACTCATCGATCATGGCCAAAGGATACTTAGCGCGAATTGCGTGCGCTAAGGAGGATCCGGCGCTGCCGCGCAAGTTCAAGGCGTAATCTAAGCGGCGCAAGATGTCATCTGAGCTCATGACATGATGTTCCTTGCAGCGGCGCTCAAACTCTTGGTTCATGACGATGGCCGTGAGCAGACGCAACAGCTGAGTGCTCTGATGCATCAGCGCCTCATGCTGATCAATGACCGCGCTCAGCTGCTCTGACAAACCTTGTACCAAGCGATCAAGCTGCGCTACGCACGCACTTTCTTGCTCATTCTTGGACTTCTTCCTGGAGTTAAAGATCGAGTTCAGATTGCCTAAACACCCCGGCGCTTTCTGCGCAATTTGATCTAAGCAATCAACCAAGTCGCTCCAAGGCCCACTATTGGCGCCATAATTGCGCGCTTGTGGCATGAGCTCATAGCAACGTGCAATCTGCGCTAACAGCCCATCGCTATTGCTTTTGAGCGCAATATTGTTAGGCCCGGCGCTGAGCTGGCGCAAACTTCCGGTCTTAGGCTCAACCCAGCGTTGAAACTGCTCGTAGGGCAAAGTCTCCAGCACCGCCGCCCCCACTTCGATCAAGTCGTTACCAATCGGAATCAAGTCCTGCTGTAACTGATCGATATAGGTCATCAGCTGGGGCTCGAGCGGCTGAGTGCGCTCCAAGTGACACTGACACTTAGTAAGCAGCTCATCAATGCCGGTGAGTTGATAGCCGTAAAAGCCCAGCTGGTCGCTTGATAAGCGCACCCCGTTGAGCAGCTGAATCGGTCGCACCATCGCCAAGGGATCGCTCTTTGCCAGGCGGCGCAGCAGCAACGGCGAGCTGTGCTTTTGGTAGAACAATCGGCGCCACACGCTGTAGTAAGACTCATGGATTTCGTCGGACAGTTCGAGCTTAAGCTCGGTGTTAAAGGCCTCGCCCGCTTCTAAGGCATAAACCTGAGTCAGCATGCTGTTGCAAAACGAGTGAATGGTGCAAATCGCAGCGTTGTTGATATTACGCTCCGCGCGCACCAAGTGTGCCACCGCGCGACGCAGCGGCGCATCCTTGCTGTCGCGGCTGCGTGCTACCAGCTCCTTAATGATGAACTTGGTGACGTCATCTTGCAGGGTGCATTGATGGTTTAAGAGCTCATCTAAGTTGAGGCCGACAAAGATGCCATTGAGCTCTTCTTCGGAGTAATTGTTGGCCAAGAACAGCTCATGCTCATCCTCCGCCGACAACTCCAGCATGTTCTCGGCAAAGGCACGCCGCTCCTCGGGCACTAACACCTGATACTGCGCGCCGTCATCTTGCTTGAGCAAGACGACGCCCGCTCCAGCAGCAGCGCCCGCCCCCGCGCCCTTGCGCCGCTGCGCCTTCGCGGCCACAATGCGTGCGCTGTGCGCGTTCAACGTCCCGCCATACTCAGGGTTCTTAAGCTGGGCCACCACTTGGCTTAGGGCTTTAGCGATAAACTCCTCTAAGGATAGCCGCGCGGTGCGGATACGCTCATAAATACGCAGGCGCAAGTCCGCGGTTGCCGCGTTAGTGAAGGTCACGATTAAGAGCTCGTCGACCTCTAATGGGCGCAGCAAGCTTGTTTCACGCGTGCCTACGCCCAGAAGAGCGCGCAGCACTAAGTTGGTAATGGAGTACGTCTTACCGGTACCGGCGCTCGCTTCAATCAGCGCCGGTTGAGCCATGACGAAGGTCTCGACGTTAAAGGTCTGAGAGGTGGCCCCACCTGCCTCTAGGGCCGCGGCACTCTTACCTGCAACATCACCTGCTACGACAGCGCCCTGATGATGCTTTGCCTGAGACGCTTGCTTTAAACTGGTCATAAAACCTTTTCCTCACATTGCAGCTAATAGCGCGAGCACTAACTAAGCCTCAGCGCCTAAGACAAAGTACGGAGCTAACTCCTCAAGGTAGAAATCGTGGTAGGACCACGCGCAATCGTACAACTCAGGGTAGCGCGCCAAGTCACTAAACGAGTTAAACAAGTAAGTACTGTACTTGTCATACTCAATGGCGACCTGCTCATAAGTGCGCTCGCCCTTATCGTTGTAAGCAAGCTTAGTGATGAGATAAGGGGCAATGGGCAGCGGACGACTCTGGCTTACGAGATAGCACACGAGCCAAGTGTTGATCAGGGCGCGCAGCTTTTCGCGCTCCAGCGCCTTTAAGGTAAAGAGCTTACCTTCGCTGTCGACCACCGAAACCGCCCTTAAGCCGCCGTCATAGCAATACTGGCCGATGGCCTCCCGCAGCGCGGAGTACACCACCTTAGGCTTCTTGACCGCTGCCTCCAACAAAGCAAGCTTGGCCCCATCCGGCCCACAAATCTTAGTGTCTTGACTGGTGCTCAGCCGGTTGAAACCGGCGATGACAATCGGCTGGTGATAGCAGGAGCTTTGCAGCGTCAGTTCAAAGTGATAGACCTCAGATTCACTTAAGCCCTGCAGCCATCCCGGCACATAGCCTGAGTCTGCTTGCATCTGCGCAAGGTCAGCGCCAATCGCGCCAAAATCAAGCGGCGCGTTCGAGCTAAAGAACGAGCGCGGCAAGGTCAGCTGCCAGATCGTATGTGGGCACTCGCGCTTTAAGAGCAAGGAGGTGTGTTCCAAGCCAAACTCTTGGCTTAAGGTGGTGTTCAGGCCTTCCATTTGGGCATCAAGCTGCTCACTGAGCTGATTAAAGAACAAGCCATACGGCAGCTGTCCTAGGTGCGCCTTACGCTGCAAGCGCGCCCGGCGCTGCTGGGGCGGCAGCGCAATCAGCTCGCTTATCAAGCTATGGCGCTCCAAGTAATCCAGCTCAAAGGCTTCATCCTCAGTTAAGGTATCGTCCTCACTGGGATCGAGGCGAATCTCGAGCACATTGGTCATAAAGCTCTTGGCCGGATCGGCCATCAAGGCACGCAGCTTATCAAGTTCCACCAATTGATGCGTCAGCGCGCTCATATCAGGCTTAAAGACCCCGGCGCCCAAGAGCTCGCGCTCACGCTTTAAGGTCTTGCTCTTGAGCAAGATAAAGTCGCGCTTAAAGCTTGGCAGTTGCGCGCGCTGCGTCTGCACCGCCCGGCGATACAGCTCCAAGTTTAGCGCGCCTGCCGCCGCTTCTGCTGCAGCTCCCGCCGCACTAGAGCCTGCCTTGCTCTTAGCCGCATTATCCTTGGCCGCACGAGCCGCGCCCGCACTACCATCGCCCTCATTACCCTTGGCTGCATTACCCTTGGCTGCATTGTCCTCAGCCGCATTATCATCGGCCGCATTATCATCGGCCGCGAGGCGCTGCTGATAAGCGGCGATGGTCGCAGCGGCTTCTTCCTTCGACGTAGGCAGCGCATTAGGGTAGTGCGCGGCGTGGAAGTTGAGCTCATCGTAGGCGTTGAGGCGCTCATTGACGCACAGGCGCGCCTTGACCGAATCTGGGCGCTCACTTTCCTTGATGTTCTCTAAGCCCTCAACGGCGCAGCTATCGCCCAGATAGAAGATGAGCTCGCTTAACACGATCGATGGGTTCAAGGCGCTTTTGTCGGTTGGGCTTTGGCCGATGTAGGAGAAGTAAATCGACTCGCGCGCCGAAATCAAAGCCTCTAAGAACAAGTAGCGATCGTCGATCCCGCGCGAGCGATCGCCGCGCGCAAAGAGCTCTTTATTGGCGATTAAGTTGAAATTAGGCGCCCGCTCCTCGCGCGGGAAGTCCATATCGTTAAGGCCCAAAATGAAGATGTGCTTGAACGGCACCGCGCGCATCGGCACCAAGGAGCAGAAATTAACCTTATCGCGCAAGAAGGGCAGGAAGTTACGCTGCGCGGTCAAGCCTTGACGCAAGGCGGCAGCAAAGACTGGCAGGTTAATGCGCGGCTTGTGCTCAAGATGTGCGATGGTCTCCTTGAGATTATCGATGACGGTGCTGATACTCTTGAGCGCTTGGGTGGTATCCGGCGCATCATCAAAGAAGCGCTCGGTGAGCATCTTGTTTAACTCAGTGCTCCATTGGGCTGGGGTTAACGCAAGCTCCGGGGTAAAGCGCGCGCGCAACTCGCGCAGCGCCTGTAAGAAGTCCCAGAACTTACCCAAGATAATGGTGTCGGAGCCCTCAATCTCGCTCCAGCACGGCAAATCGGTCTCGCCCATAAGCGCACCTAAAATCATGCGCTCCAGGCCCGAGGCGAAGGTTCCGGGGATCACGATTTGCGCCAAAGGACTGACATCATGCGCAGCAAGGCCCCAATAGACATTGGTAGCATTGAGCCAGCGCACAATGACCTCAACTTGATCGCGCCCTAAGCCAAAACGCCGTGCAATCGCTCCTTCACTTAACAGCTCGGTGACCAAGACCGAGGTGATGCGCTCCGTGCCAATCTCCAAGAGCTTGAGCAGCGATTGGGCCACGGTATTGGCCTCACTCTCGGCGCGATCGGAGATCACAAAGGGGATGTAGTCAGGATCAGACTTATCATACTGTCCGCCAAATACCGCCGATACATGGGGGGCATAGTCGTTAATGGTCGGCACCATCACCACGATATCCCGCGGGTACAAGGTCTCACCGCGCAGCCGGGCGCGGTTAAAGCAGGCCAAGATAGCATCGTGCAGCACCTCAACCTCGCGGCGCTTAGTGTGGCATGAGTGCACGCTCAGCGAGACATCATCGGGACTTATGATGTAGCGCTCCTTAGGCTGCTCTAAGTTCAAGAGCTGATGCTGCAAGAAGGTCAAAAGCGTCCCGCCGCGCACTTCATTGACCTTGCGGCCTTGGCGCTGCACCCAAACATCAGAAAAGTCGCCCCCATTGGGCAAATCGGGCTCACTAAAGCAGGCGATATTGGACGGCACCGGGTCGCGGTCATAGAACAAGTAGAGGTTATCGCGGCCTTGCTTGCCATAGGACAATAGGAGCGGATGGCCTTCCACGCGTTCCCCGGCGGCATCATAGGCCGATGGCACCAAGGATTTGAGCGCCAGCGGCAAATACTCAACCGCTTGAGCCGGGGCTGCCTGCCCCTTTAAGTCAAAGCTGGGCACCGTAACCTTAGGGCGGTCGAGCTTTAAGTCATGGGCTGAAGTGGTATGGCTCTGGATTAACTTAACGTAAGCTTCGAAGTCCTCGCGCGCCTTGCCATGCAAGTCGGCCCAATACTCTTGGCACGGGTTGAGCAGCATGACATTGACGTTGCAATGCAGCGCCAGCGCATCCAAGAAATCCACCACGATGCGCGGCATGGCGCTCACGCCAAAGACAAAGACACGCTGATACAAGGACGCAAGGGCGACCTTAGTGTTCTCATATTCATGAGCATCGACAAAAGCGCGCGCCATCTCAGGCTGGGATAAGTCAAAGCGCGGATAAAGGGGCTGGCCCTCATCATCGTAGCCCACCGGAGCTAAGGCCTTAAGTTTAGCGATCAGCGCGGTCATGACCTGGGCGCGGTCTAAATTGCGCAGCAACCAATCAAACTCCGCCGGTTTGGTCTCGCCCAACGGCTGCCCCTTAACATTGGTAAAGGCATAGTTATAGCGCAGCAAGCACCACAGCTTAATCTGCCACACATTGCTCTTAAACAGCGCGCGCACGCGCTTCACGCGCTCTGCGGTCACCCGCTGCGCGGCCTCATCGTCGCTCAGCGCGGCCTTAAGCGCCTGAGCATCCACCTCTTGCCCCAAGTTCGCAACAGCCGACTGGGAATCAGGCGGCGACGCATCAGCCGACTCAGCAACCGCATCAGCCGACGACGCGGCAGCGGCCATCCCCGGCTTCTGAGCAAAGCCGGTCTTAGCGCGCACAAAGCGCTTGCACTCGCTCTCGATGAACTGGTTGATCGGGTTATCAGGATCGTCCGGGTCGCGCTCGTAGTCATTAAAGGCGCGCAGTGGAATCTTATTCCACGCGATAATCCAGTTGGGGCGATACATCTGGTAGCTATCCAAGGTATCGGCAATCTTGGAGGCCAGCTCATAGGCTTTATCGCCAAAGCGATCATCCTCGAGGTACTGCATTAAGCGCGCGTAAATCGGCTCGGGCGCCGCGCCTGCCGTGGTCTGCGCGTCCGCCCCAGCGTCCGTCACCGGGTCCGTCACCGGGTCCGTCACCGCATTTACCTGCTCTGCCCACAGGCTCATTTGGGTGAAGATATTCCAGGTTAAGTGCTGCCGGTCATAGAGACTGAGCTTCACAATCTCCTCGGACTTCGTAGCATTGAGCTGCTTATTGACCTCGAAGATCAGCTGCCACATCTGTTGGAAGTCGCACAGAGCATTAATGCCGTTTTGCAAGGCAATGCGCTGGGTCACAAAGGTTTTCATGCCCAGATTCATGATCACGATTTTCTCGTGATCAAATGGCGACTTAAGGGGATACTCCGACATCAAAATGGCGCAGATATCGCCCAAGCTCTCCATATTGTTGGACATGTACAGCTTTAGTCCATGCCGTAAGTCTTCTTGCATCAGTGCTCTCCGCCTGAAAAATCACGCCAAATTCTCATTACTGCCCTAAGCTCGGCCAGTAACAACAATCTAAAATATAGCACTTTTTGACTATGCCCGCCTTACTTTCTCACTTCAAGCGTGACGCACCGCCAAAATATCGCCCGCATCGACCACAGCGGCCGCAACGGCCGTCCACCCGGCCGGCACCCCACGCCCATCCGACTATGGCCCCCAGAAGCATCGTCACCACAGGCGCACTGAGGTAACGCGCCGGGACCGCTCGCGCATGAGGGCTTAAAGCAAGGCTGCACACTGGGCTCTGACCAGAGCGTACTAGTCGAGAGGAGGATAGATAACGGAGAGGAGGAGCACCCGGGACAGCGGGCCTAGTTGTGCCCCTGTGGCACGGGGTGAATGGATGTTGTGAGGTGTGCAAGATAGCAGGACGCAGCGCCGCGCCACTGCTGGAGCGTTGCTGCACGGGGCGCTCAACGCGAACGCGGGGAATAGGAGCACACGAAAGTCAGCGGGGCGCCCCGCGTTTTTGGGGACGCCCAAAAGCAAGTAAGCTGCTTACCTCACACGAGATAGCAGCTTACTTGGGGGGACAAGTTGCCTTGTCCCACGCCGCAGCATGAAGCTCTGCTTTAAGCAGAAAGCAGAAAGCAGATTACTTCTTGTAGCGACGAGCTAAGTTGTCTAAGCGCTCGTTAGCACGGGCAGCATCGGACTTAACGAAAGCAACGTCGTTAGCTAACTTGGACTGCTGGGTCTTTAAAGCGTCAACGTCAGCAGCAATAGCGTCAACCTTAGCATTTAATTGATCCATGCCAGCGTTGTTAGCGCAGCCGGATAATAAGGTAGCGCCTAAAGCAGCGGCGCCTAAGACAACGGCAAACTTGTTCATGAGAAAATCTCCAAACTGTTATAACAGGGGACAGTTAGTAACTGTCTAGCAAAATTCTAACCTAAAAGCAGCCCCATGCGCCGATTTCAATGTGAGGCTTTAGCCTGACGCACAAAAATATCTAGGAAATGGGGGGCACCCCGCCCCAAAAGGGCTCTAAGACTTAACACAATGTGCCAACCTGAAGGTAAAAGCGCCTCATCCTAGATAGCTCAATTGCGCCAACTTAACCCCGCCTTTCTGCACGCATCGTGCGACCAAGCGACCAATGCGATCTAACGCCACCTGCGACCTAGCGGTAAATGCTGTCAACATAGGTCTCGATCACGGGCTTAAGCGGTGAGTTTTCGAGGAACATATCGCGGATGTACTGGCTACGCGCGTTTAAGGTCACGGAGTTGAGCAAGGAGACCGACGAGGTGTCGTACATATCGACGTTTAAAGCGACATTGCCTGGGCTAATCTGCGAGTCCATCCAATAGATCGGACGGGTGATGACGATGAGATTGCAGTAATTTTGGCGCGCTATGTCTTGCAAGTTGACCGCCGGAACATCCTCGGCGGGCACCGAGCCTAAGTCCACTGCGCCATCGACGTTGTACTGCTGCATCGTGGTCAGAAACAGGCGATGCATAAAGCGCCCGGAGTTCTTATAGCGCGTGCCGCTATCGGTGATCATGTCACCGCCATTGAAGACGCAGGCGCGATCGGTGGTGGTCATCTTGTGCTCTTGCTTATGCACATCGAGGTTAACGTAAGGCACGTTCGGAATGGAGGTGTTGTTATACCCGATAAAGGTTGGACCACTGGAGCAAGCGCTCAGCATCAGCGCCACCGCGCTCCCTACCAGCAATGAACTGACCTTACGTCCCATGGACTGCAACATTTAGACTTCTCCCCTTTCTCAGCTGAACGCGGCGCGTAACGCGGCACAATTAGCACGGCGCAATTAATAACACGGCGCAATTAACGCGGTGCAATTAGCGCGACGCGATTAGCACGGTGCGATTAACGCGGCACATATGAGCCTTGCTGCAAGGCGCGCACGAAGCTTGGTAAATCGGCAAAACAAGTCAGCCCTTGCAAGGCAGGCTCCAACTTATCCCGCGGCTGCGCTTCGGCTAAATGCGTCCCGACCAAGACCAAATTGCCCACATGGGCTGCCGCCCCCGCCTGTAAATCAGTTAAATGGTCGCCCACCATGATGCTAGCGCGCAAATCAAGCTCCAAGTCCGCCGCTGCTTGCAGCAGCATGCCCGGCTTAGGCTTGCGGCAGTCACAGTCCACCCGAAACTGTGGCACTGCTGCCTCGGGGTGGTGCGGGCAAAAGTAAATGCCATCAAGCGCCGCGCCTTGCGCGCGCAACTGACTTTGCAGATACTGCATGACCGCCTCATTGTCCGCAAGCGAATACATGCCGCGGGCAATGCCTGATTGATTGGACACCACCACCGTGGCATAGCCCAGTTCTTTTAAGGTACGCAGCGCCCACGGCACCTGCGGCAAGAACTCAAAGCGGCTCACGCTGCCTACATAGCCATAATCGTGATTGATCACGCCGTCGCGATCTAACAACACGGCCTTACGCATGACCACTCCCTAATACAACTGGCAGCGTAACAACTGCTGCTTGTAGACCTCAGCCTTTTGCGCCACGCTTTGGGCGGTGTTGATGAGCCACGACTTGGACTTATACGTGCCTTGGCGATAGCCAGCCCAACCCTCGTGGTAATTTAAGTACTGGTTGTAGGCGTCCGTCAGGGGCACGCCGTTGATGGACTTGGTCTTGGCCATATACCAGCCGATAAAGTCGAGGGCATCGGCAAAGTCATCGCGATCGGAGAACCAAGAGCCCTCTTCATCGAGGTAGTGCTGCCAGACCTCATCTTGAGCCTGCGCATAGCCATAGGCGGAGCTGCCACGGCCATATGGGACAAACAAGAACCAGCGCATGGGCGGCTCAGCGTCATCGACAAAGCCCGACTCATGGAACATGATCGACATGGCGACGTTGATCGGCACGCCATATTTATCATGGACCTTATGGGCGGCAGCGTACCAGCTATCTTTTTCTTGGAAGATCGAGCAGATGTTATCAGGGTCGTTAGGCACTGAAGTGGAGCAGGCGCTCAGCGTCAGTGTGCCCAACACAGCCACGGCAAGGCCCACAGCCATGCGCTTAACTCCCCCTAGCGCCGACAATAGCGCGCTCATCTTGCAGGTCATAAGCCCTCTCCTCCCAATAAAACTCGTGCCACCTTAGACCAAGGCTGCCCCAAGAGGTTCGCCCATGGCACCTAACCTCTGGCCAATCATAGGCGCTAACCCTAGGCGCCAACCATAGACACTAACCATCGCGCAGCTTAGTAGTGGTAAGTCAGCTTAGCAAAACATCGGCGCACTGACTATGCTCCAGTGCACAGCAGGCACAATAAAGCCCGCACTAACCCTCAACTGCAAGGGCAAAGCACCACGCAGGGGAATGAAAGGTGAGAGAGGTGAAGAAAACCAAGATGCGGCCACGCCGCAGGAGGGAAGCAAGGAACGCAGAGGCAAGGAGCGTAACAGCAGAACGAGCAACGGGCATAAAACAAAGCCCACGGTACAAACTCATGCTATGGCCTGAGCCACGCACCACCTACGGAGCCACGCACCGCCTGCAGCTTGCTTTGAGCTTGGACTGGGACAAAGTGGGCTTGCTCTGGTCGGGCCGTGCTTAAGTCTAAAGCGATCCGGCTCGAGCTGGGTTGCCAACAAGCACAAGGGGCGCGCTTTGGCGCACCTGAAGGGGCGAGCCACCATCGTGGCGCTTGTAGCCTTGCACTACAAGCCAAGCGCTTACAGGATCAAAGAACAGATCCCGCGCGCCGCCCAAGGTCACCATCAATCAGTAATGCAAGAACACGCAGCGCGGAAGTAAGCTCCCTATTAAGTCCCAACAAGCTGGGAAAAGCCGGACGTCTTGCCTGAGGTGCGCTTAGATTGCGTCGTCGCCTTCTTCACCGGTACGAATGCGGATCACGCGTTCGACCGAAGAGACGAAGATCTTGCCGTCACCGATCTTACCGGTGTGGGCCCCCTTAGTGATGGCTTCGATGCACTTGTCGACATCCTCGTCCTTGACGACTAATTCGATCTTAGCCTTAGGCAGGAAATCGACCACATACTCTGCACCACGGTACAACTCGGTATGACCCTTTTGGCGTCCAAAGCCCTTGACCTCTGAGACGGTCATGCCCGAGATGCCATTAGCACTCAGAGCCTCACGGACGTCATCGAGTTTGAAAGGCTTAATAATCGCAACAATCTTCTTCATACTAACCAACACGTGTCACCTGAGCCCACACGCGCCCAGCGCAAACACGTCTCCACTACGAATATGCACCAACGGTGCGCTACCAATACCCCGAAGTCAAACTCAAAACGCCACGCCTCGGCCAAGCTCAGCCCCAAAGCACCAGCTGAAACCTGCTCAACCTCAAACGCGCGCCTCAAGTTCAACGGCGCAGCGGTTTTGCTATTTGCCTCGCTCCCATCTAGCCGCCTGACTACGCAACAGCCTCACTAGATCAAAGTTTGAGCACACAGCTCCCCAACCTCATGGTGGTGCTACCACCTTACGGTAGTGCGTTCCCCCACAAGGGAGAGCTCCTACCGCACCAAAGTTCAGACGCAACCAAGCCGCACGCACTAGCAAAAAAGCACTGAGCCCAGCAAGCTGGACTAGCATCAAACTAGGCAGTGAGCGGCAGGCGGCAATCCTCAGAACTCTTTGTGGGCTTAATATCCCCACTTTGTGAGGTCAGGCTTACTGTAATGGATCCTAGCCTCATTTCGTGGTTTTGCCCTCATATCATGCAACATGCCTTGATCATGACGGTTCAGCCCGCTATCTTGCACCATCAAGGCGCACGATATTCTAATCATTTTTGCGACGCTTGCAGCGTCTTATTGTTGACTAGGCTGGGGCAAAAATAGTATGGTTATGGGATAATTTCACCCGCAAAGCGGCATAAACAGGCGCCTTCTGGCCTTTGGCACAATTGTTGCCGCCAAAGCATAGATTTTACCAACTCACCATTTTGGTGAGACGACGCGGGCTAAAAGGAGCACAGCGCACAAAAAAGTGCCCTGAGCTTAGAATAAGCCACCGCACCTTGATCGGTGCCATCATCTAACCGGTGAGCAAGCTCGCCTCACCGCCGCTCAAACCAACATCTCACCTGCAGCAAGGCCCCTGGCCTTACCCCTGCCCAATCTTCCTTGGAGCTGTTGCGCATGGACGCTAACCCATCCTCATTTGCTGGCAGCAAGACATTAAACATCGTCATGCTCTGGCTCTTTTGTGTGACTTTAGCGCTGTTATTTTTACCTTTAGAGATGGTCTCGCTGGAGCTGGCCGAGCAAGTTGCGGCCAACCGCACCTATCTTTATTTGGCACTGATTGTCGAAGTCTCCAACTTCTTAAGTCAGGGCATCTTCATCGCGGTCAGCTACTTCTTGCACAAGCGCCAAGTCGAGCGCGAGCAAGAGGCGATGAAGACCACGGTCAGCCGCTTAGACTTTGCTGAGCGCGCCCTGCTGCGCGAATTTGTCCTCCAGCGCAAGTCGGTCTTAAACCTGCCTGAGGCTGAGCCCTCAGTACGTTCGCTTTTAGACAGCAACGTGCTGCAAATCGTCGGCGAGCACGATGATGACTCAACCCGCGCCCCAATGATCATCACCAAGCAAGCCCGTCCGTTCATCACCTATCGTGCCATTGGTCTGACCCGCAGCAAGATGAGCGAGCAGATGCTCGAGCAAATCATGAATGCCCGCCCGGAGTTTGCCCGCGAAAAGAAGACGCAACCGCGCGCCTACCGCGGCATCAAGGCAGCCTGAACAGAGCTCAGCGCCCCGCCTACTAACAACCCACCTTCCCCAAAGTAGCGCGCCGGGGTGCCAAGCAGCGCGCCACCAAACCAAAAGACGAGCGTAAGCTCGTCTTTTGGTTTGGGCGCAGCGCCCCCTTGCCCTACTCTAATCGGCGGACGGCGCTTCCTCAGCGCAAATCGCATCAGTAGCTCCTTCAGGCTGACCTAACGCCGCAGTGGGAGCAGGCGGCAGCTTGATCCCCGCCTGCATCAGGCGCAGCGTGGCCACATGGAGCACACACGGCACTAAGATCTGATAAGGCGGACGCCCTACGGCGCTGAGCCCTGCGAACAGCGCGCTTAAACGCGTCAGCGAGTGGCTGACCGCCAATGTCAGCTGCTGCCACGACTTACCGACCATAGTGCTGACTAAAGCGCGGGCCTCTAAAGAAAAGCCCACCGCGCGACTAACCGCATGGGACACCAAGGCCGCCACCAAGAGCCGTCCTTTGGGACTTAAGTGCTCAAAGTTACCAGCAGCGACCTCGGTTGCCACCAGCGCACGCCCTGAGCTCTCATTACTTGCAGTGAGCTGCTCCAGCACCAAGCTTTGATCTTGCTCATCCATGCTCTGGTAGCAGGCACTAAAGGCGTGCTCAAGCAGCTTTTGCTCGAGCTGGGTGATGCTCTCGTCCTTGCTAAAGGGCACCTTTAAGTGCGCCGCCACCGACTGCACGACGCTCAGATAACTCGGGCCTTGGCCGCGGCGCAGCAAATTGCCCACCTGATGGCCGCCTAAGGCGCGCAGCTTGACGCTGATAAGGTGGACATAGCGCTGGTGATCGGGGTAGTAATGGGCGAACTCCGGGCAGCCACTGAGCGGCTTGCCGCTTTGATCCTTGCTCAGCAAAATCACCAAGGGCTCCAATTCCTCATTGTGCGCCGCCTGCAGCACCACATCCAAGTCCGAGTCAAAGGTATAAGCCCACGCCATTGCCCATTCTCCCCCAAGCAACCACATCAGGCCCTATTGTAAGCGCACTAACTTAGCTCAGACTCAAAAATACAACGCCCAAGACCCCCGCCCCATCCTCAACCGGATGAGGCTTGAGCCTTGGGCGCAGCCTGAACCAGGCCTGAGCACAGCGCCTGGAGCCCTAAAAGCGCCGGTCCCCAAGCGCACGCCCCAGAATTAGTAGCGCACCGAGCTCATCGAAGCTAACTTCTTACGGTCGTGCCATGCCTCGATGTAACGGACGGTACCGGTACGGCCACGGGTACACATCGAGGTGGTGACGGCGTAATTATCCTTGTACTCGACGCCGTGCAGGATGTCGCCCTTGGTAACGCCGGTGGCAGCAAAGAAGCAGGTATCGGAGGTTACTAAGTCGTCAACGCCGCGGATTTGGTTGAGATCAAAGCCATCAGCGATCAGGAGCTTTTCCTCCTCGACCGACAGTGGGTTCATCTTGGTCAGCATCTGCGCGCCCGTGCCCTTTAAAGCGCAAGCGGTGATAACGGCCTCCGGGGTGCCGCCAATGCCGATTAAAACGTCCATTGAGTGACGGGGATCCGCGGCCATCAAGGCACCGGCGACATCGCCATCAGAATATAAATGCACGCGTGCGCCCAATAAACGCAGTTCCTGGATTAAGCCGGTGTGACGCGGCTTATCTAAGACGAACACGTTAAGCTCGGAGACCGCCTTGCCCTTAGCCTTGGCGATCTTGAGCATATTGTCCTTGGTTGGGGCATCGATATCGATCACTGAAGCCGCCTCGCTGCCTACGACCAGCTTCTTGCAGTAATAGGAGTGGCCGGGATTGAACATGCCGCCCTTTTGGACCGCACCGATCACCGAAATGGCGTTAGGACGGCCGTAGGCGACGGCATTGGTGCCTTCGATCGGATCGACCGCGATATCAAGCTCCGGGCCATCACCAAAGCCGACCTTTTCGCCGGTATAGAGCATCGGAGCATGGTCTTTTTCGCCCTCGCCGATGACTACGGTGCCACGAATATGCACGGACTGGAAGGCAATACGCATGGCCGAAACGGCGACCTCGTCGGCTTCCTCCTTATCGCCACGGCCAAAGTAACGAGCCGAAGCCAAAGCACCGGCCTCGGTGACGCGCACTAAATCCAATGCTAAGTTTTTGTCAGTTAAATGCTGTGCAGGCATATCCGTAAACCTCTTCTCAAATCTCGGCGCAAGCGCAGCGCACGGGCCAAGCACCAAACCAGCACTCCATCCCCCGGCCGCCTTGCGGCAAGCAGTGACCCGGACGCACCAAGCTGCCCCTCAAGCAATCACTCAAGCCATCAAGCCATAAAGCCATCAAGCAACCACTCAAACGCAGCTTGTAAGTCCGCTCCTCCAAGGTGGGCGTCGACACAAAACAAAAAACAGCACGCCCCAAGACACGCTCGCCTCAAGACCGTACCGTGAGCTGCCGCTACCATGCTAGAGACAGCCTAAAACTTGGTGCAAACAAGAAACGTCGTAACGTACCACCTGACCTACTAACAATAGCCGCAACTTACTTTGCGTGCAGTGACTTAGCCCCCACTTTCAGGATCAAAAGTCACGCCGCCCGCCCTGTCGGCCCGGGAGGCACCAGCACCGGCCCACGCGGTGGTAGCAAAACCCACATGCCCCGTCGGCCCAGTCCACGTGCGGATGCCCTCCCTGCGCGGACGCACTACCGTGCGCAAGCTCGACCTTGCTCCTGTGAGCTGCTGCCGCGGTTGCGGGCGCGGATACGGGCGCAAGCGCGGGCATTGTAGCACGTGACCGTGCTTTTACAAAAGGCACGGCACGTGCTTGCGGCACGCACGCAGTTGGGTGCGTGCGCACAAAAAAAGAGACCGCCGGAGCTTAAGCCCCGACGGCCTCTTTTTAGTTTTGGGCTGAGCCTAACGGCTTAGCCTAAACGCTGCAATACCGATTACTCGATGATGTTGGAGACAACACCAGCGCCAACGGTACGGCCACCCTCACGGATAGCGAAGCGCTCACCAGCAGCCATAGCAACTGGGTGAATTAAGGTAACGGTCATCTTGGTGTTGTCACCAGGCATAACCATCTCTACACCCTCACCTAAGTCGATGGAACCGGTGATGTCAGTGGTGCGGAAGAAGAATTGTGGACG
>DXIF01000075.1 GCA_019113025.1 Candidatus Anaerobiospirillum stercoravium
ACCCCAGTAGCCGAAGAGACTCATGCTGAGACCACCGAGCCTGCTGCTGAGCCTGCCGCTGAGGAAACTGCCCCAGTAGCCGCGGAGACTCCAGTTGAGACCACTGAGCCAGCCGCTGAGGAAACCGCCCCAGCAGCCGCGGAGACACCTGCTGAGACCACCGAGCCAGTTGCTGAGCTGGTCGCTCCAGTTGCTGAGACCCCAGCTGCTCCAGTCGAGACTGCTGCTCCAGTTGCTGAGACCCCAGCCGCTCCAGTCGAGACTGCTGAGCCTGCGGTCGAGCCTGCCGCCCCAGTCGTTGCACCTGCTCCAATTGAGCAAGTAGCTGTGGCTCCAGGTGAGGTCGTACCGGTAGTTAAGGTTCCAGCTCCTACCGGCTTAGTTGAAGAGGCTTCGCCTGTTCCGGGCTTTAAGCCAGTAGTTGAGGACTACGGTCAGGTTGCGGGCTTTGAGCCGGTACCACAGCCGGGGGCACGCCTCTCCGGTGCGGGCCGTCACGGCTTAGTTGAGGATATCCCAACCATCTCGGGCTTTGATCCAATCATTGAGGATTACGCTAGTGCCAGCGGCTTCTTGCCAGTAGTTGAGGATACTCCAACCGTTCAGGGCTTTGGTCCAGTCACCACCGCCCCACGCTATCTGCACGATGACCGCATCTACCGCCGTCACGCCGTTCAGCCACGCGGCTTTGAGCCACGTCGCTACCACGACGATTACGGCTACTACGAGCGCCACGACTACCACCCAGCAGCTCCGCGCGGCTTTGAGGACAGCTACGATTACGGCTATGACTATAACTACACGGGCCCACGTGGCTTTGATGAGGGCTACTATGCCCCAGCCCCACGTCAGGCCGCACCTCGTCAGCTGGCCCCACGTCCAGCCCCTATGCCAGCGCCAGCTCCGGTTCAGTACCAAGCTCTGCCTGAGCAAAGCACCATTCAGTACATTGAGGTTGCTCCGGGCAAGTTCCAAGCGGTTCAAGTAACCCCATTACAAGAGGTGGCCCCACAGCCCGCACCAATGGTTGCCCCAGTGGCCGCTCCGCTAGCGCCAGCCCCTCAGCCTGCTCCGCTGCCAGCTGACGCCCCACGCGCCGTACCAATGCCAGCTCCACTGCCAGCTGAGCCGGTACCAGCCCCAGTTCCAGTCCAAGAGCCAGCTCCTGCTGCCGACGCTCCAGTAGCCGTCCAGCTGCCAGCCTTACCTGAGACTGCACCAGTTCCAGCTGCCGATGCTCCAGTTGCTGTCCAGCTGCCAGCTCTGCCTGAGGCCACCCCAGATCCAGCTGAGGGTGAGGCTCCAGCCTCAATCACCCAAGAGCCAGCTCCGGCTGCTGAGGCTGCACCAGCCGCTCCAGCCGAGGCTGCACCTGCTGAAGCCACACCTGTAGCTCCAGCTGAGGACGCCCCTGCTGCACCAGCTGAGGCCGCTCCAGCTGCTCCAGCCGAGGCCGCTCCAGCTGCTCCAGCCGAGGCCGCACCAGCCGCCTAAGCTTGAGCGCTAGCTCACTTTGTTCTATCTGAGGAAAAGCCCCGGGGCGTCAGCCGCGGGGCTTTTTTATGCCGCCGCGTGGCCTGTACCCCACTCTGTAGTGCTTTGCACTTATGGTAAAGTCTGATAATCTGAGCTCAAATTTGGTGGAATGGGTAACCACACGCGCCGCTTGCGGTCATACCGGTTTACAGTGGGCGCTTTCTTGTTTGTTGTGTTGTAGTTACCGTGCACCAAAAGCTTGCGGATGTGTTGCCCGTTTGTGTCAGTTCAAAACTTAGGGATTTTGGCCGTATGATTTTCTACGTCGAGGATGACAACAGTATCCGTGAGATCGTCTTGTACTCGCTTAACTCCATGGGGCTTGAGGCCCAGGGCTTTGCCGATGGCGCCAGCTTCTTAAAGGCCTTGGAGACCCAGCGCCCGTCTCTGATCATGCTCGATGTCATGCTCCCGGACACCGATGGCGTTTCCTTGCTCAAGCAATTAAAGCGTAACGCCAAGACCGCCGACTTGCCTGTGATTATGGCCACCGCCCGCGGCGCGGAGATCGAGAAGATCCAGGCCTTGGACTTAGGCGCCGATGACTACCTGGCCAAGCCCTTCTCGATGATGGAAATGGTGGCGCGCGTCAAGGCGGTGCTGCGCCGCTACAAGCAAGAAGAGCCGAAGGTGCTGAGCGCGGCCAACCTCACCATCGACGAGAACAGCCACGTGGTGACCGCCGACGGTGCCACCATTGAGCTTACCTACAAGGAATACGAGCTCTTAGCCCTCTTGCTTAAGCACCAAGGCCGCGTCTACAGCCGCGAGCAAATCCTCGACCTAATCTGGGGCCACGACTACGACGGTGAGAGCCGCACCGTCGATGTCCACATTCGTACCCTGCGCGCCAAATTAGGCGAGAGCGCCAATTTGATCAAGACGGTGCGCGGCGTTGGCTACAAGCTTGAGTGCTAAGAACTCAGGTCATCCCTAGACACCACAAATTACGCCGCCTGCGGCGGCCTCCCGCCCCGCGCCCGGTTGAATTTAAACTCAGCCGCGGCGCAGCTGCTAGGCTTAGGCTAAGCCTAGGGCTAGACCTAGACCTAAGTCTAGGCCTGAGGCGGCGTCACCCCACCCTAAGTGGAAGGTAAGGTGCACTGTGCGCCAAAAAATCTTTCGAACCTTTGTTGAACTCTCGATCGGCATCCTCCTTGCCATCGGCACCGCTGCCTTTTTGATTCACCAGTACTTTAAGACCCAAGATGAGGTGCACTACCTCGAGAACTTTGGTGCGGTGCTCGCAAGCGCCATCAATCAAGAAGGCTGGGGCTTTTTAGAGCGCGCCGCGCCCAGATGGCTGCGCATCACCATTATTGCGCCCGATGGCACGGTGCGCTTTGACTCGCAAGTTGACGCGCTGTTGCTGGATAATCACAGCCAGCGGGTGGAAGTCAAAAGCCTGCTTGATACGGCGCTGAGTATTGGGCAGCACGAAGGCGAAGGCACCCCGTTAAGCGTCAATATCAACCGCTTCTCGCAAAGCCTGCAGCGTCAGACCTACTACCATGCCCTGCTGTTAAACTCGGGGGAGATTCTGCGCCTATCCTTTACCAGCAACTCCCTGTTCCTCTACACCCAGCACTTCACCCTCTTCTTAACCTTTGTGCTGATGGCCTTAATCGGCGGCTGCTACTTTCTGGCGACCAAGCTGGTGCGCTCCTTTATGGCCCCGATCAACGCGATCGAGCTCAACAAGCTCCATAACTTCGAGGACTTGTCGAGCTCCGCCCAGCGCCTGAAATCGACCTATCCTGAGCTGGAGCCCTTTTTGTGGCGCATCAGCATGCAGCAGCGCAAGATCGATGAGCAAATCGATGAGCTACGCTTAAAAAGCAATGAGTTTCAGGCCATCACCAAGTCGATGTCCGACGGCTTAGTGCTGCTCAACGCCAAGGGTAATATCGTTTCGATCAACAAGACCGCGCGCAGCATCTTTGGCGTAACTAAGGAAAACTGTCTCAATCAAAGCTATTTGACCATCGACAACGCCCAGTATTTACAAGAGATGATGGACAATAGCAGTACTGCGCCCAAGCAGACCAAGGCCATTACTCGCGACGGCCGCGACTACGAAATCCGCTTTAGCAAGATCAGCGACAATGGCACCATTGTCGGCTACGTCTTGATCATCCTCGATGTCACCGAGAAAAAGCGCACCGAGCAGCTGCGCCAAGAGTTCACCGCCAATGTCTCCCATGAGCTCAAGACCCCGCTGCAAGCGATTATCGGCTACTCCGAGCTCATGGCCAACGGTATTGTCTCGCCTAACGACATTCCGCATTTTGCCTCGCGCATCCACAAGCAAAGCACGCGGCTTAAGACCTTAATCGAAGACATCATCTTCTTATCGCACTTAGACGAAGGGCAGGTGGCCAACTTAGAGCGCCTCGACGTCAAACAAATTTGCTACGAGGTCTTCGACGACCTGCAAGAAAAGGCCACCGAGCGCGAGGTCAAGCTCATCTTGCAGGGCGAGCAATTGATCATCACCGCGGTCAAGCGCTACATCTACGAGCTCATCTATAACCTAGTTGACAACGCCATTCGCTACAATCGCCCCCACGGCACCGTCACGGTGACCCTACACAGTCTCACCAATAAGTGCACCATTGCCGTCAGCGACAGCGGCATCGGCATTGCCCCCGAGGAGCAGCACCGCATCTTTGAGCGCTTCTACCGCGTCGATAAGTCGCACTCGCGTCAAACCGGCGGCACGGGCCTGGGCCTGTCGATCGTCAAGCGCGTGGTGCTCTATCATTACGGCAAGATCAAGGTCGCAAGTAAACTCGGCCAAGGCACCACCTTCACCGTGACCTTAAACTACAACAAGCTCCAAGAGCTGGCGCAAACCAACGAGCGCAAGCAGCAAGCTCTGCGCGAGCGCAACCAAGATATTCCGCAGGCGCCCAGCACCATAAGAAGCGCCGCCGAGCTCACCCCCCAAACCAGCACCGTGCAGCCGCAGCACAGCGCCACCACGCTTGCTCCCGAGGCCGCCCCAAGCCGCACCAGCGCGGCCTTGCCCGCATCCGACAGCGTAGCTGCAACCGCTGATAACGCCACAGCCGCGGACAAGACGCCAACCGCGGCCGCGCCTGACGCCGCGCCAAGCACTGCAACCAGTGCACCTGCAACAGCTGACAGCGCAGCTCCCTGCGTTGATCAAGTCAGCGCAGCCAAATAACGGACGCGCCGCAAATAGCATGGACACTGCGTGGACCGAGCGCCTCGGCTAAAGCCGGGGCGCTCGGTTCTGGGATAGGCACTGATTAAGGCGTGGTGACAAGCTCCCGAGCGCCCTGCTGGTGTAAGATTGGGACATGACACTTAATGCAGTGAGGGTAAGTCTTGTCTACAGCTACGATAACGTTCCAAATTCCGACCGAGATCAAGGACGCCTGCGCGAAGATCTTAGAGCCCTACGATATGACCATTGAGTAGTACTGCGAGCTCTGCCTGCAGGTTGCCGCCAAAACCGGGCAGCTGGCCTTTGCCTTTACAGACGATGACGACGACAGCGACCGCGAAGAGGTCGTACGTGAGCGTCTTGCCGATAACGCCCCCGGCATTGAGGTCAAACGCGAAGACCTCTAAGCGCATAGCGCGCCAAAAAAAAGCGCCGGATGGGGTGTCCCAGCTCAAGCTGAGGCACCGCATCCGGCGCTGAGTCTATATTCGCTAATGAACAGTTGGGCTAAGTCTTAGTGAGACTTACTGCTGCTGTTGGTTGTTTTGGGTATTAGGGGTAGCCTGTGGCTCAGGAGCTGGCTGCTGCGGTGCGGCATACTGCTGAGGAGCGGCGTATTGCTGTGGGGCTACCGGCTGTTGCGGCGCATACTGCTGAGGCTGGCCCTGATATGGAGGCTGGCCTTGGTACTGCGGCTGAACATAGCTCGGTGCTGGGGCCGCGTTCGGGCGCAGCACGGAGTCCAGCGCGCCTGGGACTAATGGGTCTGGACCAAAGCGGTTAGGACCGACTTGGCCCTTAACTAAGCACATGCCCGCAACGGCGGCGTTGCCTAAGTACGGCACCAAGGAAATCAGCACCCACCACCCGGACATGTCGAGATCGTGAATGCGGCGAATCGCCAGTAAGATTGAGAGCACAATGCCCGGCAGCCAGAACAGAACGCATAAACCGCCAATGCCCTCTTCGGACAGGTCGATCAGGGCACCTAAGAATCCGCCGACAAAGGATGCAACTAAGATATAGATCACGACCCAGAGTATTGACCACCAATACTCGGAGCGGGAGATACGGCAATTAACTGAAAAGCGACGCGCTAGCGTGAGCTTGAGCGCTTGGACAAATGAAACCATAGTGTGAACCTCTTACCTTGCGGTGTTACTTAAGGAATTGAGGTCAGTATGGCGCACCAAGGTTCCAGAGTACGGAAGCCAAACTCTTGCCCCAAAAAAAAACACCGCGCCGCGTCCAATCCCAATGATTAGACCGCGGCGCGGCGCTTTAATCCTAAGACCGAGCGCGAAAGCAGCTCAGTTTTGGCGCTGAGGCCTTAGCGCTTAGGGGCCTGATGGTCGTCCTCAACCGCTTCAAAATCAGGAATCTCCGGCTGGAACTGATTCTGCGGCCGGGTATCAGGCTGTGCCTGAGCGAAGTTTGAGCCTTGCGGGGCAATATCCTGCGACTGCGGCGCAAAGTTTTGCTGTGGTTGACCGTTGACTGGCGGTTGGCCGTTAAAAGGCTGCTGCGGCGCAAAGTTCGGCTGAGCGCCTTGTTTAGCTAAGAGCGCGTCGAGGTAGCCCGGGGCGTAAGGGTCTGGACCAAAGCGGTTTGGACCGACCGTGCCCTTGACGAGGCACATGCCTAAGACCGCGGCCCCGCCTAAGTATGGCACCAGCATGATCAGCACCCACCAGCCGGCCATATCGAGGTCATGGATACGGCGAATGGCGCAGATCACCCAAGCCACGATGGGCACGATGAGCAAGATGGCCAAGAACGGAATCAGCGCCGATAAGATCAAGATGACGATCATCATCAGAATAATGGCCAGATAGTCCCACCAGAACTCGGCGCGTGAGATGCGGCACTTGGTGTCTAACGCGCGGACGGGGAGCAACTTCAGTGCTTGGGTAAAGGTAACCATGGAGGGCGTCCTCAAATTCTTCCTTAGATGTTTGCAGGTATTAGTGCGCCTGACGGTGAATCCGTGCGCACGGGACCGCCACTGCAAGAACAGCGCCAATCAGCTGCAAAAGTAAACCGATGTCCGATAGATACCGCTAATTCACCAACACAACGCAAAATTAGTCCGCACCCGCAGACCTCGGGCCACGTTTCGGGCCACGCCTCGGGCTCCTGTGACGGCCCCTAAGCGGGCAAGGCCCAAGCCCCATCATCAGGCCACAGGCTCAGCTGGTGTGGGGTGAAGTTTTGCTCCAGCTGGGTTAAGGTCGCGACCATGAGGCGCGCCACGTCCGCAATGAGGGGCACCACCACCGAGTTGCCCAGCTGGCGATAGGCCTGAGGGTCTGATACCGGCAACACAAAGCTGTCGGGAAAGCCCTGCAAGCGCGCACACTCCCGCGGCGTTAGGCGGCGCGGGTTTTGGCCTAGTTGGGCGATTAAGATCTCGGCACCATCCTTGTAGTAACGAGCACTGAGGGTGCGGCTCACCCCGTCTAAATCCGGCATGCCATAGCCAAAGCCGTGACCTGCGGCCTTGTGCTTAGCGGCGTAGTCCTGCAAGTAGCGCCACAGCTGGTCGGAGAGAGTGTACTTGGGCGCTACCACCGGCTCTAAAATCGAACGCAACACGGGGGCCTTCTTAGGCGGCTGGAGCGCAAACTCAAAGTGTAGGTCACGCCCGTAGCGCAACGTATCGAAACCCACGATCAAGATACGCTCGCGATGCTGCGGCACATAGGCCTGCCCATCGAGCACTTGATAAAAGATAGCGTAATGAAGCTCACGCAACGCCGCTTGCATAAGAGCAAAGGTGCGCCCGTGATCGTGGCGGCAGAGGTTCTTGACGTTCTCGAGCAAAAAGGCCTTAGGACGGCGCTCGCGCAGGATGCGGCAAATCTCAAAAAAGAGCGTCCCTTGGGTCTGATCGGCAAAGCCGTGGGCGCGCCCCAGGCTATTTTTCTTCGAGACCCCGGCAATGGAAAAGGGCTGGCAGGGAAAGCCCGCGAGCAAGATGTCATGCGCCGGAATAGCGCTGGCGGCGATCTGAGTGATGTCGCCTGCGGGCACTTCGTGGAAGTTGGCCGCATAGGTGCGCTGGCTAAACTGGTTCCACTCGCTGGAAAACACGCAGGTGCCGCCTGCCGCCTCAAAGGCCAAGCGCATTCCGCCGATGCCCGCGAATAAGTCACTAAAGGTGAATCCGTTGTGTCGTTGCATTTTTGCCTCCCGCAGATTCGGACCACAAAAACATACCTGACCAAAAACATGATCATTTTATTCCAGGCAATTTTGCAAAGTAAACCTGGAAAAATTGTATTATTAGAGGCATATTCAAGTGGCGCAGCGCGCGGCGCGGAGAGCGGCGCGGTCGTACCACTTCAGTCGGGTCGATCGAGCCTAATCCCGAGCGCGGAAAGCACAGCCGCCGTCAGGCAGCGCAGTGCGCAGCCCGGCGGCGGCTGGCATTGAGGTGGGAGGCGCGGTGGGGGCCGCGCTGTTGCTACGACGGGATAATCATGCCCTCTTCGCGCATCTTGGCGATCTTGTAGCGTAAGGTGCGTGGACTAATGCCGAGCTTTTCGGCCACCGCTTGGCGGTTGCCGCGGCAGTCGATCAGGGCATCCAGAATAATCTGGTACTCCTGCTGTTTGAGCTCGCCGCCTAAGCTGGTTGGGATCTTTTGGTTGCGCACCATGTCCATGGTCGAAGCTACCGCCTCGACCGCACTGTGGCTGGTCACGCCGACACTAGCGCCCCCATAGCCGACGCCCGGATGCGGCGGCTGCGGCGGAGCGTAAGGCTGTGCGGCGGAGGTGTAAGCGGGAGGCACGGCTTGCGGCGGTACACCCTGTGGCGGCAGCGCCTGCGGCGGGACGCCCTGCGCTGGGATACCCTGCGGCGGTAAGCCGGGCACCGGCACCGCCGGTTGCAACGTTGACGGCACCTGTTGCTCTTGCCACAGGTGCGGGCTGACCCCGGCACTCAGGGTGGTGCTGGTGCCCAAGGCCCCCTCAAAGTCGTCTAAGATGAGATTCTCGGGCTGGACCGTGCTGCCATCGCACAGGATTAAGGCCCGCTGCATCACGTTCTCCAGCTCACGCACATTGCCGGGCCAACTGTAGGCGTTTAAGGCTCTAAGGGCTTGCGGGCTGAGCTCCGGGATGGCGCGGCTGTTTTCGGTGGCGTGGCGCTGTAAAAAGTAGCGCGCCAGCGGCTCGACGTCCTTGATGCGCTCCTTGAGCGGCTTCCAGCGCAGCGGGAAAACATTGAGGCGATAGTAGAGGTCTTCGCGGAATTTGTGCTCGGCCACCGCCTGCTTTAAATCGCGATTGGAGGTGGCGATGACGCGCACGTCCAAATCAATGGTCTTGCGCCCGCCTAAGCGCTCAACTTCCTTTTCTTGGAGCACGCGCAAGAGTTTGGCCTGCAGGTTCAAATCCATCTCGGTGATTTCATCGAGCAAGATGGTGCCGCCTTGGGCCTGCTCAAACTTACCCGGGCACGCTTGGACCGCACCGGTAAAGGCGCCCTTTTCGTAGCCAAACAGAGTCGACTCGAGCATGGTGTCCGGAATCGCGGCGCAGTTGATCGCCACAAACGGGCAATGGGCGCGCGGGCTATTGTCGTGAACAAAGCGCGACAGCACTTCCTTGCCCGAGCCCGAGGGGCCCGTGATCATGACCGTGGCATCGGAGGCGGCGACCTTGGCCGCCAGCTGCAACAGCTCGCCGGTGCTGGGATCAGCCCAAATCGGCTCGCGCTTGGTGACGCGGCTGACGGGCACATAACGTGAGACTTGGTTGAGCAACACTTCTGGGGCAAAGGGCTTGGCCAAATAGTCGATGGCACCTTCGCGCATGGCGCGCACCGCCCCGTCGATATTGGCGTAAGCGGTCATGAGCAGCACCGGCAATTGGGGATACTTATCGCGGATGTTGCGCAGCAGGGTATGGCCATCCATGCCGCCCATTTGGATGTCGGCAATCACCATATCGACCTGGCGCTTGAGGAGCAGATAGAGTGCGTCCTCGCCTGAGCTCGCCTCAAGGCAATCGTAGCCTGTCAGCATCAGGGTATCGACGATCGCCTCGCGTAATTGGCTGTCGTCATCCACCACTAAAATTCGACTTTGATTCATCCCCATCTTGCAAAAGCCCCAGTCGATCCCACGCCTTGATCACGGGTGCGCCCACCTGCGTGCATGCATGCGTGCTTGCTTGCGTGCTTGCATGCTTGCGTTTAACGCGGGCGGCGCTTTGGTACCGGTGACAACGGTACCGGTGATCTTATGTTATTTGCTTGCGGCACAAGCCTTAGCGGCTGTGCAAGGGCTGGGCCTAGCTCCAACCCCGTTTCTAAGCCATTTTAGGCTGCAAAACTTTGCCGGGGCTTGGCTGCCCTTGCCTCCATGCGGCAAGGCCCGGCAAGCGGCGCGCGCCCCGGGTCAAGCGACGCAGGCCCCGGCGCTGGTTGTGCTACGCGCGCGGCCCTGAGACCTTAGCGAGCCACTGCTCAAATTCTTCGGGGCTAAAGGCCCCCTCAATGCCGGAAGCAGTACCGCTGCCGCTGCTGGGACCAGTAGCAGTGCCGGTGCCGCTCCCGGTGCTCGTAGCGCTGCCCGGCACGGCGCCGCGCTCCCCGCCCACGCTCCCAGCGGCGCTGTTATCGCTCCCATTCTCGGACGCCGCCTCGGCCGAGACTACCGGCGCTGTTACCTTAGGATGGCCAAACTCATTGAGTCCTAAGCTCTCGCGGCTATAGGTGTCAGCACTGGCGCTGGCCCCCACGGGGCTGGCGCTGGAGGCGCCGCTGGGCAGCGCGCTCCCATAGTCAGCTTGATCGGCCCCCGGCGGCTGGGCCTGGGGCGCCGTCTGAGACAAAGCCGCGGTACCGCGGCCGACCGCAGCATAAAGCTGGGCGCCGCCTTCTTGCTGATGGCGCTTTAAGTACGCAGCAAAGGCCGCCGAGGTGGCACTGTTAGCGCCTGCCGCGGCGCTGGGGCTAACATCCGCCGCACTCGGCGGCAAGGTCCGCCCCGCAAGCAAGAGCGCGCTAGCGCTGGGCTCTGGTGTGAGCTCCGGTGTGAGCACCGGTGTCGCTTCGGGCGTCAGCTCGAGGGGCGCCTCGGACGTAGGCTCAGATGTAGGCTCAGCCGTAAGCTCGGACGTAGGCTCAGCCGAAAGCTCGGATGTAGGCTCAGCCGTCGCTTGGGGTTCGGCGGACTGGGCGCTCGCGCCTTCAGGACGCTGATAGAGCGGAATGGTGATGGTGAAGACCGTGTCAAAGGGCGGATCCCATGAGCCTAAGGTGAGAGTGCCTTGGTGCACCTTGGTCACCGCGGTCACCACCGCAAGGCCCAGGCCCGTGCCTGAGCTCTTGGAGGTAAAAAAGGGCTCGAAGATCTTGGTGCGCAAGTCCGCGGGGATGGCCGGGCCATTGTTGGCCACCGCCAGGCTAACCTTACCATCCGCACAGCTTAAGCGCACCTTAATGTGGGTCGCCCCAGCTTCCACGGCGTTGGCGATGAGGTTAGAGAGCGCGCCGGTTAAGGCGGAGGCGTTGCCCAGAATGGGCAGCGGTCCGGACGGGGCCTCGGTCTCCAGCAGCACTTGGGCCTTAGTGACTACCGCCGTAACATTGCTGACCGTGGCCGTGAGGAGACTGACCGCATCAAGCTCACTCACCGTTTGCTCATTAGAGCGGGCAAACATCAAGATGTCGCTGACCTGCGCCTCTAAGGCCTCAAGGCGGCCCATCAGCTTTTCTTGAAAGCGCTTGCGCGCGCTGGGCATGAGGTTGGAATTACCGAGGTTCGCGGCATAAAGGATAGCAGCCGAGAGCGGGGTACGGATTTGATGGGCCAGGCTGGCCGCCATGCGCCCTAAGGACGAGAGGCGCTCCATGTGCGCCAGCTTATCTTGCAACAAGCGCGTCTCGGTCAAATCGGTCATATGAATGAGCTGCCCTGCGCGCAGCGGCAGCGTGGTTACTTGCAGGCGCCGTCCCGTCCTCGTTGAGATCTCGCGTCCATCGTCATTGCGCGGGCTAAAGGCGGTGGCGAGCACCTCCAGCCAGCGCTTGCCTTCTAGATCCGGATAATCCAAGAGCTCACCGGCGCTGTGATTGGCGCGCCGGATGATGCCGCCCTCATCAATTACCACCACGGCCGAGGGCAAGGCAGAAAAGACCTCGCGCATCAGGCCGTAATCGTCATCGTCGCGCTCACTTGTAGCCACTTCCACCACCCTCAATCAGTTACAGCTTGCTGCGGCAGCCTGCGTTGCAGTACTGCTT
>DXIF01000008.1 GCA_019113025.1 Candidatus Anaerobiospirillum stercoravium
GGCTTAAGCAAGGCGCCCGCCCCGTAGCTCACGTGCCACCCCACGCCCCAACGCACCACCTCTGTCCCCTAAAGGCTATCTCCGCCTCACGCCCCCTAAAAGCACTAAGGCCCGCGCCAGAGAACTGGCGCGGGCCTGGGTGCCGCACGGCACGTGCGCTGAGCTGAGCGCCTGATTAGAGGCTGCTTAAGCCGTAGATAAAGATGGCGATGATGACCGCTGGGATAACATAGCGCACGTAGTAAAACCACAGCTGATAAAAACGACTGCGCTCAGCTACTGGCTGTTGGTTGCACAGCTCATCGACCGCCTTATCCTTTAAGACCCAGCCCACAAAGAGGGTTGCACCCAAAGCCGTGAGCACAAAGCAGATATTGCCTGAGATGTAGTCAAAGGCATCGAAGATCGAACGGTCAAGGAAGGTGATCTCCTTCCACGGACCTGAGCCTAAGATGCATGGTAGGTTGCCAAAGACAAAGACGAAGAGCAAGGTTAGGTTGATCGCGCCCTTTAAGCGAATGCCAAACTTCTCGTTTAAGACCGAGATGATCACCTGATAAATGGTAAGGCTGGTGGTTAACGCGGCAATGATGAGCAGCAAGAAGAAGACAATGGCAAAGAAGTTACCAAAGGCCATCTGCGAGAAAGCAATCGGCAAGGTCTTGAAGACCAAGGATGGGCCCGAGTCAGGGCTTAACCCGGCGCTAAAGAGCGACGGGAAGATCATGAAGCCGCACAGCACCGCAATGATGGTGTTGATGACACCCGTGATGGTGGCGGTCTTAACCAAGCTCTCTTGCTTATTTAAGTGGCTCGATAAGGTGATCATGACGCCAAAGCCTAAACTCAGCGCAAAGAAAACCTGCCCTAACACATCCAATAAGAGCTTGCCCGTAATCTTGGAGAAGTCTGGGGTCAGATAGAAGCGCACGCCCTCCATCGCGCCATCTAAGGTCAGATTGCGCCCGACCATGACAATCAGGCAGATAAAGAGCATCGGCATTAAGAAGCGCACCGAGCGCTCAATACCGGCGATTACGCCGCGCCGTAAGATGAGCCAGTTAATCCAGACAAAGAACGCAGTGCACAGCGCGATGGTCCAAGGCGACTGCTCAATTTGATCGACGTAGAAGGTCTCAGTGAGCTCCTTGGTGACCGGCACCGAGAGATCAAGCCCACCAAAGCCTAAAGCCCCTAATAAGATGTGGTAGATGTAGGAGATAACCCAGCCGCCGATGGGCATGTAGTAAGCCAAGATGCCAAAGGCACCGACCACCCCAAAGTAGCCAAAGAACTTCCACGCTGGGGAGTGCTTAGGATTATTGGCATAGAAAGCATCGACGCTGTTGGTTTGAGCGCGACGGCCAATTACGTTTTCTACCAAGATAATCGGGATACCCACCAAGAGCATGATGAGCACAAAGGTCGCAACGTAAGCACCACCACCGTTTTCGCCGACTAAGTACGGGAAGCGCCACGTCGCACCAAAGCCAATCGTGGCCCCCGCCACGGTCATAATGTACGCAAGACGATTACTCCAAGTCTGTCGTGCCATGCCAATCCTCTTTGTTCCGCCTTATAACGCCCGCACTTACTCCCAGCTTGATCCCAGCTGAGCGCAGTGCAGCCGCCTAAGGCTTATCACGGTGCTAGGTCATGGCGCAACGAATAGCGCTAACAGCCAATTAAGCTCAAGCTCCTACGAGTTGCTAGCGCTATGCTTTGCGGCTTCACCCTAAGTCTCCTACCTAAAAGGTGTAAGCCCCAGCCTCGCGGCGCGCGGTCTAACCATGCAGGCACCACAGCGCTACGACGTACTCTTGACCCAACGCCCAAACACAATATCAGCCCCCAAAAGCTCAGAGCGATATCAACCAAACACGCCATTTTAGTTGATTGGCCCGCGCAAATAAAGGGACGGCGCTAGGTGCTCCATGATGGAGAATTTGGGTTCACGCTCTACTAATTAGCAGTGCCAGAGCCTTGTCTGAGCAGTACCTGAGCGTTGTCACTACTTACGCAGTACGTCCTAAGCTCACGCTCAACTTAGCTCCGTCCCTTTTTTGCTATGATGGGCTAAGACGGAGTTCAGCCCGCCCCGCTTGGGGCTCAGCTCAGCTTGCATTTTGCATCTTGCAGCTTGTAGCTTGCAGCTGCAGCTTGCATCAACGCTGAGCTACCAGCACATGCTTTGCGCTAAGGAGATGTTTTTATGGTTAAGCTACGCACCGGTTTGTTAGTTTTAGGCAGTGCGCTACTGTTGTCAGCCTGCGCAACAACGGGCACTAGCAACAATACAGCCGCCAGCACCCCATCGCAAGACGGCTTCTATGACGAATCCGTGCAAAAGCTCTATGCGGATCTGCCCGCATCTTATCGCACGGATTACTTTGCCCTAGGCATCCCGGAGGGCTGGAAGGTCTTGTCCTTTAGCGATCACCCTAACAACACCCACATTTCAGTAGAAAAGTTCGATCACTCGGCCTTAGTCACGATCCGCGTCGATAAGGCTGTTTACAAGAGCATCGACGACACCTGTCGCAACGCCCAAAACGGCTTTGAGGCCAATGGCTTGGTCTTAACCAAGGGCCCAGAGGTATCCTATGGCACCTGCATTATCGAGGGCAAGGAGAACACCAAGGACGTCTCCTTATGGCTGCGCCAATATGAGGATGACCGCAGCGTCTACTCCATCACCTTCACCGGTTCGCTTGATGTTGTCGGCGAGGTCTTAAGCTACTTAGTTGGCAACGAGAAGATGATGCAGCTCATGGTCCGTCCGCTGTAGGCTGCAAGCTGTAGGCTGCAAACAGCAAGCGGTAAATTGCCCGCCATACGCGGCACCCTGAAAGTAGTCCGCTCAAAGTAGCCCGCTCAAAGCGGTAAGCTGAGAGCAACAAAGCGCTAACCCCGCTCGCGGCGTGCCCCGGCCCGGCCCAAGTTCCAAGAAATTGGAACTTGGGCCCTTTTTTAGGCGCAAGTGACTTGAGCGCATCCGCTGCTTCAGGCAAAATAAGGGCTAAAAGCCAAACTGTAACACTCGGCGCGTAGTTTGGCCGCCGCACCTGGGTTCAAGCAACGGACTTAGGCTTTTATCTCCGTGCATCGCACGGTTCCACAACCGATTAAATCAGGAGCTCGCTATGTACCGTAAGGGTGGCTTCAAGCGTGGTGGTTTTAAAGGCAAGAAAAAGAAGCAGCAGAAGCGGAAGTTTAATCCCCTCAAAGCTCCAGCCTATCGCCCCTTTGTCTATCTTGAGCGCATCCACACTGCCATTGCCTCCGGTCAATTCTCCGAGACCGAGTTACTAGGCTACGCCTATGTCAGCGCCCTTGATGCTCAAGATCACCACGATGTTGAACCAATGCGTCGTGCCGCCGAGATCTTCCACTTAAGCGAGCAAGATTTCATCGAGCAAGGCCAAGCCGCAGTGCGCAATTGGATCAGAACTCCTGACTACCATTCCCACCACTACGATTAACCCCCAGCCGCGAGCATGGGCGCAGGCGCGAGCTGACAGCTCATGCGTCACAGCACCGGTAAGGTAAGGTAAGGTAAGGTAAGGTAAGGCAAGGCAAGGCAAGCTCCCCCGGCGCGCCCGCGGCGGAGCATTATCCCGTTTTTGGTATCGACTCTAAAGGCTGCAGGAGGTCTTGTGTCTATTGAGTCCGAAGTTGCACGCGCACAGGTTAGTGCGTCAGCCCTCAGCCCGGCTACTCCCAGCACCTCCGCCCCCCACAAAGTGGTGCGGGTCGCAGCCGCTTTGATTATCGCAGGCGAGCGCTTCTTGATCGCCCAGCGTTCGGGCCAACGCCATTTAAGCGGGTACTGGGAATTTCCCGGGGGCAAGATCGAGCCCGGCGAAAGTGCCGTGCAAGCCTGCCAGCGCGAGATCTTAGAAGAGCTGGGCTGCCAAATTGGCGTCGACAGCTACTTTCTCACCTGCGAGTACGATTACCCCGAGTTTCATCTGAGCATGGATCTCTTCTTGTGCCATCTGCTCGAAGGTGAGCATGAAAAGCTCAACTCCGGGGAGCATCAGGCCCTGAAGTTCATCACGGCTGAGGAAATGGATGGGGTGAATTTTGCCCCGGCCGATCTTGACTTCCTCCCCAACATCAAGCGCCTCATGCACGGCTTAGCTGCGGCACGTCAGGCCGCGCAAGCTTAAGCGCAACCGGCCTTGCCCCAACCACACTCAGGCTAATAATTGGCCCCAGGCCCACTGCATCATGGGTCCAAGGTCCGCCGAGCCCCTGTTTTGTGTTTTGGTGCGTAACTTTGCGGTATCCGCCCTGCAATTGCCTTGCGGCTGCCCCAGCGCCCAGCGCATAGCAGCCGAACCAGCGCCCAGATGCGGCCTGAGCTGCACCTGAAGCCCCAGATTTTCCCATCGTTGTAAATTACTATAAATAAGGAGGCGGCGCCGCGCCTGAGCCGAGGCAAATCCCAACCAAGAACCTAGGTCAGCGTAAGGTGCCGAACATTGCATGAAGTTTGATACCCGTGAGCGTTACCCATTCTTACACACCGGCGAGCTGTATGACTCTGCCATCCCTGAGCTCTTTTTAGAGCAGCGCAAGTGCCTGTTAGCGCAGCATGAGTTCAATAATACGCTGCCAACCGACTTAGACCGCCGCGCAGAGCTGCTAAAGGAGATGTTCTGCGAAGTCGGTGAGGAGTGCTTTGTTGAGGCCCCGATCAAGATGAACTGGGGTGGCAACCACGTCAAGCTGGGCCACCACGTCTACATCAACTACGACTTCTGTGGCGTTGACGACACCTTTATCACCATCGGCGACTGCACCCAGATTGGCCCACGCTGCGTCATTGCCACTGCCATGCACCCGGAGAACCCTGAGCTTAGAAACGCCGCTTGGCAGTACAACAAGCCGGTCACCATCGGCAAGCGCGTCTGGATCGGTGCTAACGTTGTCATTTGCCCAGGTGTCACCATTGGCGATGACTGCATCATCGGCGCCGGCTCGGTCGTAACCCGCGACATTCCTGCAGGTAAGGTCGCCGTTGGGGTCCCGTGCCGCGTGCTGCGCGATATCAACCCTAAGGACTTCGAGCTACCTGAAGCCGCGGTCTAACCAATACCTCCCGCCAAATTCAAGGTGCTAGGCCTCAGGCCTAGCACCGTTCCGCCTGAGCGCTAGCGCGCACCTCCCTTGCAGCTTACCTGCAGCTTACCAGCCCCCTGCCTTAGCCCGGCCGCGCTTAAGGTGCCCGCCCCACCGCTGCAACTTAGTAACCGTTCATCTAACCGTTAGCTGTTAACCTTCATCTAACCTTGCCCGGAAACGTGCCGCTCAACGTAGCACTAAACGTTCACCTCGCCCGCTTTTGTCAGTAATTCTGCGAGCGCGCTGGGCCCCAGCTTTGTACCATCCGGAGTTCTCAGAAATCGACGGAATGTATGTTTTGTTGAGACCTCGGCAGGCGTACTCTGACTAAATTGCGATTAGCCCTGCCCTCATTGAGGCCAGGGCTTTTTGTCGCTTTTACGGGGGTTAACGCACACGCCCCAAGGCGGATGTTGGCGCATATCCTCGGCTAGCAATCAAGGCGATTGGATGGCTAATCCCAACAAACTTTGGCCTTGACATGAGCACCTTGGCTTGAGCATCAAGTAATCTGATGCCAACTTTACTAGCTCTTGACTCTTAGCCCTTCCTCCCAAGCCTCAGCTACAGAAATAGCTTGCTCTAGCAGGTCTGTCGACTCGGCATCGTCCCGGCCCAAGGCGAGCTTAAAGCCCATTTCCTCAAGCAAATTCCGAGTGATGCCAACAATCTCGTCAGCCTTGACGTCATCCTCGTCGACATAGCAGGTAATGCTCTGCATGATGCTAAGCAAGTTTGGGATGCTGTTAAATATCTGCTTCTCCCGTGAGCTTGGCAGCAGCCCATACTCGCCCTTTTTGGCTCTGCTCACCGTGTCTTGTAGGCCTTGCTCAAGCTGAAGGCTAACCGCAAAAAGGAGCAAACGGCCATCCGTAACTGCGAAATTGCCCGTGCCAAGTCTGTCAAACCCCATGCCCTTGGAGGTTCTAAAGCTCTCTTCGACCTCGTTGCGCTTACGGTAAACATTGAGAACTTGTGCGCCGTCTAAGTCAGCTCGAGTGGTTGCCAATACCCAATCACAGCTTTTCTCTGCCTCCGCTTGCATAGCAACATGGTCTGGGCCCCAGTAGCCCTGCTCATCTTTCGTAACAAGCGCAATGCGCCGGTCCAGATCTTTGACTCGTTTGCTGAGCTCATCGTATGTGCCTTTATTGCGAGCAGCGATGATCGCGGAGGCAATTGCATTGAGTTCATCGTAGCGATCCTGTCCTTTGAGGGGGTCGTAATAGGCGTGCAAGTACAGCTTCTTCTGGTGATTTTCAGTGGTAATGGTGGGGCATTTACTTGCGGGCATTGCCACATGGTGAGTGCTTTCGCTAATCGAGCTTAGGAGATGCTTGCGGCTGCAAATATGGTCGTTTTCTGCAGTTGCATGGGTCTTAGCTTCCGTGGCGTAACATAGGTTATCAGGCAAACAGCAAACGAAATCCCCCGCATGCTCGACCGCAATAGCTAAGTTCTTAAGGCTCACGTAGCCTCGGTCAAAAACTTGAGTAAAGCGCAAATTGCTAACGGTACCTGGCTCAAGCTTGCTTAGCTTGTGCAGGGCACTAACGATGTACTCCAGATCGTGTTTATAGGAGATCTTATCTGGCACCTGACCTGAAATCGGCCGCATGAAGCAAGCGATGCCCGTCTCCATGTGCGTCACGCAGGACAGATTCATCTGAGGCAGCTCAGGGTGATCCTTCTTAGGGTGGCCCCATGCCGCACGAGAGTTGTTTTTGCTGTAGCAAGGAATCGCGGTGGAATCGATGGCAAATAAGCTCAACTCATCTGATGGCGACAGCTTAAGCAAGAACTGCGTAAGATGGGCGTAGTAGTGGTTAGCTTGACCACTCGTAATTTTTTTACACAGAGCTGTCAAGGAGCTTGATGACAGTGGAAGCTTGGCGGTGCTAAGGAAATGGCTTTCGGCCACGTGTTTTATGCCGCTTAAGCTCGAGCGACGCTGGATGATGAGCCCTATGGCAATGACTAGGATAAGGAGACCCATGCGTTTGCCGAAGGTCGCAATCAATGACTGCACAATGCCGTAGCGCTCAGCGACTTGGGAACAAAGCATGGTGATCCCGTAAATCTTGGTCTTGCTTCCGATCTGGGGCGGCGGAGCGTAGCGCTTACGCCCTTGCTTGTGGTAACCAACCGTTTCCGCATCAACCTTCATAGGGGTCTTGATGTAGACGTACTTTCGCCCCTCCTTGCGCAATACCGTGACATTGCGCAGTTGAGGGTACTGCTTCAGGAACGCATCCTTGAAGACGATAGGGCCGTACTCCTGGTTGTTGGCGATCACCCCAACAGTCTTGCTTTCGGCTGAGTATGGGCGCTTCTTTTCTGGATCCCATTTAGTCTTGGTCACATTGACGATACAGCGGAGCGTTCCGTCGCGCAGCTTGTTGCGCTTGACTGACAGGCTTGGAATGTCCAACTCCTCTGTACTGAACTCTTGAAAATCGACAGACACAACAACCCCTTGTTTTATCGCAAAAACCATGTATTAAATGAATGTAACATATTGCAAAAAGCAAGTCAATATGCGATTTTTAATTGGGGAGATGTCTCCTTCAGGTGTTAGATAAGAATCCCGGG
>DXIF01000076.1 GCA_019113025.1 Candidatus Anaerobiospirillum stercoravium
GCCTCGAGATCTGCAATGAGCGCGCCGCCCAAGAAGTTGCGCTGCCCGCGCTTGAGCTGATGGGCGCGGTTTAATAAGAACACTGCGTTGTCATCAGGGCTCAGCTGCGGGGGCAGCAGGCCTTGTGGCAACTGCGGCAAAGCGCGGTAGTCAAAGGCCGCCTGGCCTTGGGTTAGCTGCTGCTGCACGGCCGTGGCATAAAGGGCACCGACCGGGCTTTGGGCGCTGAGGTACGGGTTAATCAGCGGCAGGTTGTGCGCCGTAACCAGAGCGCTGAGGTCGCGGATATCGCGCTTGAGCTGCGCCTCACTCTTGCGCGCCTCCATTAAGAGATCATACTGGGCTTGATTGGCGACCCAGTTGCAGTAATGGAGGTTAGGGCTGACTTTGCGCTCTGAGCTTTGGTTGACGATGGCGCAGCTGACCTCAAAGTTAAGGCAGCGGTCAGCCCACCAGTGGGCACGTACCGCGGCATCGCCCAGCAGGTCTGATAGCTGGGTTGCTAGCGCGTTGAGCTGATTGAACTCCTCCCCTGAGGCCTGCGCGGCCTGCGCTTGAACCCAGCGCAAGGCATTGAGAAATTGCGGGTACATCACCTCGACTGCTTGGCCGTAAGGATGGTCCGCCGTGGGGCTGACGCTGGAGAGATAGAGCTGCTCTAAGTGCAAGCGATCAAGGTAGACCGGCGGATATGCACTCATAGTGCACTCCTCAACCGAGCCGTGGTAGTGAAGGGCGCGCGCCGCCGCCTCGCCCTGATAGCCCAGGTAGGCCGGAGCGCTGGGGTCAGAGCACAGCTCAAAGCCCGCGCCGTCGTTGGTATTAAGCCACGACTGGGCAAAGTCGGCCCGTACTTGCTCGAGGTAGTCGGGGTCTAGGAAGTAGGACTTAAGCTCCTCAGCGGCAATGGTCTCATGGAGCAAGTACTCAACCCGTGGGGTATAGCCATCGGCCATGCTGCTGACAAATTGCGCCTGCGGTACCCCCTGCTCGTCGCACGCGGTGAGCTCTTGCGGCAAGATATAGGTGTACGGACGGGTGGCGACACGACCGCCAAACCAGTTGTTGCGATCGCGCATATTGGTCCAAACTGGAGTAATCAGCTCAAAGGTGCCAAAGCAGCGCTGGATGCCATAGCATTGCGGCGCCGTGATGCGCCAAAGCTCAGGCTGGTCGGGCTCTTGCTGCAAGGTGCAGTCCGCACTAAACGGTGGCACCGGCTGGAACACGCAGGGCAAGTCCGGGTTGTTAATGGTAACCGGGGCGATGAGTGCTAAGTTCAGCTGCGCAAAACGCTGCCCGGCCGCTTCGTCCTCAGGCAAAAAGCGCGGGGGCTCGGCGCCTACTTGCGGGGCCACGGCAGGCTCGGCCTCAGGCGCAAGCTCAGCTGCCGCGGTCGCATCCGCAGCGTCATCAGGGCTGGTTTCAGCCTCCCCCTCAGCTTCACCTTTAGCTACCACGTCATCCGCGGCTACCGCGCAATCGGTGGCAAACTCCGGGGCATCAAAGTCGACCTCGGTGTTATCGCCGCTTGCGTCCTCCCACTCAGGGTCGTCGGAGAGGTCGCTATAGTAGTAGTCCGTGGGTAGCGGCTCAGCTACCGGTTGCGGTGCGTCGTCGCTCTCGTCGTAGCGGTTGACACTGTAGCCGACAAAGGGCTCGTCCGAAGACGGCTCCTCTGGGGGCGCATCGTCCTCGTCTGCGTACGGCTGGAACAAGGCCTCAAGGTCACTGGTAGGTTGCGTCTGTGCCGTGGACTTAGGGTCGAACTCTTGATCGAACTCCGGCTGGGCATCAGATTCCGGGTCGAGTTGCAGGTCAGGTTCGGGCTGCGCCACAGCGTCGTTGCGCTCAGCTTGCTGGCGTAAGCGCCCGCGCAGCTTGAGCTCGGTGCCACGCAAGAAGGCGCAGGCCGCCGCTTGCTGGGCTTCACGCTGGGCCTCAGTTTGGGCCCCAGGCTGGGGCTCAGACGTCGGCGCTGCTGCGTCCGGCGCATCCAGCGCGGCGCTTGCCGCGTCCGGGGTCGCTGGGAGGCTTAACAGCGCGACCAAGGCGAAGCGCGCGGGCACCGTGGCGCCCAACTGCCGCAAGCCCTGGGTGAAAGCGGCGCCGTCGCAACGCATCAGGGGCTGGAGCTTGTGCAGCAAGCAGGTGGTGGCGGCCGGTTTGAGGAGGCTGAGCAAGGTGATGATGCTGGCCACAATTGGCTGCAAGCCGAACTCCATGCATTGGCGACGCTGCTCTAAGGCCAGGGAAAAGCGCTTGACGTCGGCGCTTTGGGCGCGCTCGCCCAGCTCATAGGCGCAGCACTCAAAGGCGGCCAGGTCATCCTGCGTCCAGGCTTGCGCCATTTGAGCATGATAGGCTTGGAAGGCCGGCAGTTCCGCCGCGCCGTGGGCCCAGCTAAGCCAGGCCTGCGGGGTTAAGCTCTCCAGCACGCAATCAAGCTGGGCTTGGTGCTCTAAGCTTAAGCCCTGAGGGGCGACCACGCTGCTGAGGCACTGGTTAAAGAGCTGAGTGCGGGGCTGGGTTTTGAGCACCCCCAGGAGGTAAGCCTGATAGTCGCAGCTTAATTGCTGCTCGGGGCGGCGGGCGTAAGCCTCTCTTTGCAGGGGCTCGGGCACCAAGGCAATAGGATGGGAGCGCAGTGCCTTGGACAGGGCCGTGATTTGCTGGGCCTTAGGCGGGCACTGGGTCATGAGCTTGGTGTGAAGCTCAGCCTTGAGCGGCAGCACCTCAGCTACGTGGTGCTGAAGCTGTGGGGCGGCCGCAACTTGATCAAGGTAAGTGCTCAGCACCGAGCGCGTGGCGCGGGTGCGCGGTGGCAGCTCATAGCGCTGCTCGGCGCGCTGGGCGAGCTGCTCATGAGGCGGCTGCGCTTGCCAGTGCGCGTGCCATAAGGCAAAGGTCTGAGCGCGCTCATTTAAGTGCGTCCGTGCTTGCGCGCGGCGGGCAGCAGCTTGCGCCAAGGCAAGCGCGCGCCCACTGGGCTCCGGGTCCTTTGGTGCAGCAGTAGCCGCCTCCGGGGTGGACAGAGGCGCCGCTGGCAGCTCGGTTGGGGCCTCTGTTGAGCTCTCAGCTGGCTGCTCAGTTGGGGCCCCAAACTGAGCTGGGGTGGCACTGAGGTCGATCACCGCGGCAGCGGCGGTGATTTTGGCCTCAGGGCGCGCGGCGGCGGGCTCTGCCGTGAGGTGGGGATTGGGCTTAACAGGCATAACGACATCCTCATAAAGATTGCTAGATACAACTTGGTGCGCGCAGTTGCGCTTTTGACATCAAATTTTTAGTTTGTCAAGTGGGGCTAACTGGTCCATCGCAGTCTCCTCGTGGTTGGCAGCCAACAAAAAAGCCTCTGAGCAATCTCAGAGGCTTTTGTGCGCGCACGTGATCATGAAGTAATGAGCTAAGGTGTTACTACGTCCTTAGCGCTTAGCAAAAAGATAACACAAATGTCAAATTGAACTTGCCGCGGTTAAGGTCCCTGGTAAGCGGCGCTCGTGCGGCGGGGCTAAGG
>DXIF01000077.1 GCA_019113025.1 Candidatus Anaerobiospirillum stercoravium
GCATCCATTGCCCCACCATGACCTAACCTCCAAGCGCGTCGGCCACCGCCCCCAACAAGTCCCTACAAAGTGCTTTGGGGAAAAGGGGCTACAGGCTTAAAATCACGCCAGAAGCGACCTCCCTACCACGGGCTTTGTGGCAACGGGAACCTTCTATTGGCTCTGACCCCAAAACCTGAACTCAACTCAGGTCCAAGCCTGAGCTCAACACAGGCCCAAACCTGAGCAGAGCTCTGCCCCGTCTGTTCACAAGGAGTTACGCAGCGGTGAAACTCAATCCTCAGCGCATCATAGTCAACGCCCACTCAGCCTTAGGCGACACCATGGAGTATCAGCCCTTCTTCTTAATGCTGCGCACCATGTTCCCCCAAGCGGAGATTCACTGCACTTGTAACCAAAACACCATGCTGCTGGCGCAGCTCATTCCTGGCCGCTGCGACCACTACAGCCCGATTTGGGAAGGCTTCAAGTCGCAAGAAGAGTTCAATCAGCGCTTCATCAACTGCGTCAACCATGGCTTTAGCGACGGCAAACCGGCTGACCTGATCATTCTGCTCGACCGCCGTACCGCCTTAATCAAGCTGGCTTTAAGCACGGGCTGTCCGCATATCGTGACCTTCAGCTACTTCCCAGCGCTCTACACCCCACGGCTGCACTTCTTGCCTTGGATTCCGCGTAAGAAGATCCACGAAATCTTCCACTACCAGCACCTGTTAAAGTGCATCAACAGCGAGCGCTACCACGCGTGCTTTGATCAAATCGACTTAAACGAAGCTCGGCCCCACTTCTCGGACACCCAAAACGCGGACATCTACCATCAGGTGGTCTCAGACTTGGCAGGCTTAGGCTACGACCTCAAGACGGAGCAACGTCCGCTAGTCATCATTAACCCCTTAAGCGGCAACTCCGACCGCTATGGCTACAACTACCAGCACGAGGACTACGTGCGTCTTGGCCATGAACTGGCACACGCCTACCCTGAGCTGTTCTTTGTCATCACCTGCTTTGGCGACCATCCGTTCTGCCATCTGCCCATTACTGAGTCCAACCTCAAGCTGTGGCAAAACCAAGGTAATCTGACCCACCTCTTGGCCATGATTTCCCTGTGCGCCCTCATCATTGTGCCCAGCACGGGACCGGCGCACGCGGCCGACCTCATGGGCAAGGACGTAGTTGAGATGATGCCGGACTACGACTGCCCGCGCTGGATTGCCTGTGGCATGGGCCAGCTTGCCGCACGCCAGAGCAAGCCGAGCGTCGCCATCAATAAGTGCCAATACCAAATCCTGCTCAAGGACTGGAAAGATACGCCTGAGAGCTATGACCAGCACTACCAAGAGTTTGTGCAGATGTGCCACCAGTTCATAAAGGAGCGCACCTTAAAGCTGCACGTTAAAACCGCGCACTAGCCCAGCCGCCCAGCCGCCCCTAATGCCCCAATCTCAACGGCCAAAGCTTACCCGCCAAAGCTTAACCTCCAACCTCCCGGGCAAGGTTCATCCCCGCCGCTGCTGTGCCCCCGGCACGCCGCCTAGCACGACGCCGCACCTTGCCCGCGCTCCTAGCAACGCTCCAGACTTCCGCCCCAGCGCAGCCTCACCGTTACCACCCACCCTTTACCCTTGCGCTAAACCGCTAAATCACTAAACCCCGTACTGCCGCAATGTAATGGCACCAAGTACCGTCCGCGCGCCCAGCCGAACCAATCAATAAAACATAATCTTGATAAAAACACCAATTAAAGCGCCTGCCGCAGCTGTTCGGCAAGCGCTCTTAATTGACCCATCGCTAAGGCGCCTTAGGAGCGGTGGGTTACGCGGCGCTTAGTGAGCGCTCTCCTTTTCTAGGAGTAACAGATAGCCAGCGCCAAAGGTCCACAGCCCAACGGTGCAGCACAGCAGCAAAATCTGCAAGAACACCATGAACAGGTTGGTGGTGTGGTGCGGCAGGATCTGATGACAGTTCCAGCCATCGGCATTGGCCTCGGCAATCGCGAGGTCTAAGGCGCGGCGCGGGTTAGTCGTCAGCGCGCCGATTAAGCCGCCCATCAGAGAGATACGGCAAACTTTGTTGATCTTTGCCATGAAGTTTCCTCCTTACTCAGATGTTCATGACGGGCACATTATACGATCCAACCTAGATGAATGATCAAGTTTTATATTTTGATTTCCGGAAAACAGATCCAAAAGATGGATCGTACCTCACAAATTAAACAAGCTCACACCAATCATCGCCCCAATATGATCCATCAAAGTTAGTCTGATTAAAGCGCCTTATTATGGATATAGCCGTACAAATGAAGCTGTATCATTCAAAACACCCCTACCAAGGCCGCTTAAAGGCGCCCGCACCACAGGCTGCGCTGCCGTATGCCGGATGCCCCTCCTAAAGCTCCATCCTTCAAGACCTTAGTCGTAAGAGCACCACATACTGCGCTTACTTCCGCTAACGCTGCGCTTCCTCTCTATGGTTTCCAGCTGCCATCACGCCGTACGGCGCAATTAATAAAACATAAGTCATGTAAAACGCTTATTAAAAAAGCGCCTGCTGATGTCAGCAAGCGCTTCTTGGTTGATTGTGGCTGTTTCGGGATGCTACTTACGCAGCGGGCATGGAGCGCTGATTGCTGCTATTGCCGTTGCTTTTACGGTTGAGCAAGCGCTGCATCGCCTCGTAGTTCTTGGTGAAAGTGCAAGTGTCGTTGCGCAAACCGTAGCCTGAACAGCCGTAGAACTTGCCAAAGCGCCCCTCTCTGAGCCTCATTGGGCGGCCACAGCGCTCACACAGCGGGATACGCACCCCACACTGCGGGTTGGTACATTCCGAAAAGCCCTGATGATCGACGCTGGGAGCCCCGCAGAGCTCACAGACGCGTGGCTTACAGTGGCAGGCTGGATTAGAACAGACGTAATAAGGCCCATATTGCCCTTGCACCAAGGTGTAAATACCGCTGTTGCAAATCTTGCAACCATATTGGCGCAAGTATTCTTCTTGATAAGTTTTAACTTGGATATCGATCTGATACTTGGGATTGAGCAGCTCCGCGGCAAAGCTGGAAATCGGCAAGCTCGTATCGCAAATCAGGTACGCCTCGCGCTTAGCACGGGTCATGGTGACGTAGAACAGGCGGCGCTCTTCGGCGTCCTCAAAGCCCTCTTGCTTATCAAGCAGCGCCTCTAACAGCTCGCTGTCCTTGATGTGGCACGGAAAGGACAAGTATTGGCCGCCAAAGAGGCCCGCTAAGATGACGTAGTCAGCCTCTAAGCCCTTGGACTTGTGCATCGACCATAACTTGATTTGCTCACGCGCCGCTGCGGCCACGTCAGGCTTGAGGAAGAGGTGATGGATCGCTCCCCACACCTGAGACGAGAGATTGAAGTTATCCCGCTCTTGGTGGGCGCGATACAGCATATTGGCCGGGAAACTCGCTGGGCGCTCTAAATAACCGGCGATGCCTTCCAGAATCTTGTTGTAGCGCGATATGATGGCGATATTGGCATCAGGGTAGCTGTACAAGATGCGTAGCGCTTGCACCAGCGCCGCAATCGCGCTGGTAATCGCGCTGTGCACGAAATTAAGCTCCCGCAGTTGCAGACAAAACGCCTGCGCAATGGTGTAGGCCTCAAGCTCAACCGCATCGATCAGATGCACCTTGACCCCGGTATCAGGCTGCAAGCTGACTACGTTCTTTTTGAATTGCTGAGGGTTTTCTTGGACAAAGGTGCCTGCGGTCGCGGCAATTGACTGGGGGTAACGGTAAGTCTGAACCAAGGCGGTCTGCGTGTACGAGCCAAAGTAGTGTTCGAAGTTAATGGTGGCATCCAAGATACCGCCTGCAAAGTGATAAATCGCCTGCCAATCGTCACCAACACAGGTTAAGACGCACTTAGGGTCACGCTTGATGAGCTGCTGCAACAGCTTGAGACGAGTCAAGGAGATGTCTTGGAACTCATCGACCAAGATGTAGCGCCAGCTGCCCTTGAACTTGCCATCGGCAATGAGCTCGGTGGCCTGCAAGATCATGTCGCAAAAGTCGATTTCGCCTTGTTGGTCTAGCTGCGCTTGGTAATCGGACGCCAGCTGCGCAAAGAACTCAGCATAAGCCTGAGCATAAATCAGCCCGGCTGCTTCATAGCGTTGCAGCAAGTCCTCATAGCTGTAGTTGAACTCACGAATAATCTGCAAACAACGCATAAACAAGTCGCGCAGCTCGCTAAAACCCTTATTGCTCTGGATCTTTTGCAGCAGCTCTTCAGGGCTGCATGGCCGAAGCGGTATCCCGACCGCCTTCATGTGCTCCTCTAATACCGCGTCAATGGTCTTCTCGGTAAACTGGTAGGAGAAAGTCTCAAGCAGAATCGTCCCATTCTCCTGATGGAGCTTACGCTTGCGCTCAATCAGCTCGTTGTAAGCCTTTTGGTTGACCTCGGGCTTAGTATTCCCCTCACGGTCAATGCCATAGTGCTCAAGGTAAATCGGAATATCGTCACCGGGCTGTGAGTCGGTGCGCGGGCGAATGATATGGAAATCGGGTTTGTAGTCAAAGCCTGGCACCACACGCGCTTTAGTGAAGTAGCGGTCCTCATACTTGTAGGGAATGCCATTGGTCGCAAGCCAATTGGCGATGTAGACCTCTTGGCGCGACTTGACCTTTTCGTTATTGAGGGTGCGATAGAGCTCAGGGGGCGCCTGCAACACCGTCGCCTGTGCCTCCGTACTCTTACCTGAAAGCGCATTGCCCGCGATGACATCCTTGGCGCTGGCCTCATGTTCGCTCGTGAAGGTGTGCTCCTTGAGCACCTGATCGAAGACCACGGAGCCCAAGAAGAGCTCGATAAACTTCGCGCTATGCTCAGGGTCTGCTTTGAGATAGGCAAAGAGCCAGCGATCCAACCACTGGCCAAAGGCAAACTCATCGGTGGCCATCACCGTCACGCGCGCCGGAGAATTGCATTCAACCAACACGCTGCGCCCCAAGGCGTGGAAGGTACTGGCCTTGACCTCAGAGCCGTCGATCCCCGCGCGCTCGGCGCAGGCATTGAGCCGCTCCTTGATTTCCTCGGCCGCAGCGCGGTTGTAGGCCATGATCAAGATATCTTCCGGCTGTGCGGCGCCACTGTGTAGCAAATAGAGCGCTTTGGCCACAATCACCGAGGTCTTGCCCGTACCGGCAGCGGCCAAAATCAGATTGCGGTCATTGGTGCGCACCACCGCTTGGCGCTGTTCCTCATTGAGCGGGTACTTTTCGACGTGATCGAGAAAATCAGCATGCTGGGTCAGAAGATACTTCTCACACTCCCGGCGCAACCACGCTTTGACCGCGGAGGCGTTGTCCTCAAGTGCGCCTACTTGCTCCAGAAAATAAATTTCTTCGGCGCTCAAGCCTGAGTCTTGGTACAGATCAATCCCAGAAATGCGGCTATCGGCCTGATAGCGGCGCAGTGCGACCAAAGCCTTTTGGCACTGTTCCCACTCGCTATCACGAACATAGTGGCAGCGCAGCGCCACGATTTGATCTAAAACCGGACGGCAGTCTTGGCGGTAGGCTTCGGCCAAATCAGCGTTAAGCGCAGCGCAAAAGTGTGCCACTTGCTCCTGAGCCCACCAAAAGGAATAGCGCTCAGTACGATCGCTTAGCGCAATCAGGCAGACCGTACCTTGGGCCTGCGCATAGCGGAGCTCATGATAGTCAAAAACTTGCTCCCTGCCCCGCCGGGTCACAATGAGCTTGAGCACCTCAGGTCGGTTCTCAAGGCGCAGCTTGCCCCCAAACAGTCTCGACCAGAAACCGCGTTCAATCCCCGTTCGCTGCGCCATCGCACCCGTGCTCCTCGCCACCAAACATACGAGGGATTATAGCAAGGGCTCCCCAGCGATAATTTGCGCCCGCTCCAATTGCCGCAAGCTAGCGCCGCGCTTGCTGCCCGCGGGCAGCAAGCGCCCACACGGGATGATGCAAGCGCCCGCACTCGGTCGGCTTAATCGCGATTGAGGCAGATGACCGAGGCGATGCGCCCCGTTGGATTGGCGCGGCGGTGCGAGTAGAAGACCGAGTGCTGCATAAAGGTGTCGTAACGTCCGCCAAAGATGATGTCAGAGGCGCCCGCCCGGCGCAGTGCCAACACAGTCAGGCCAAAGATATCGCACCAATACTTGCCTGCTACGTTTTGGGTAGCAAGTTCCACCGCTTGCGCGCTCGCCGCGCCTTGACCTGCGGGCGCATGAACCTGCTTGCCCACCGCACAGGCCTCATCAGGCGAGTCGCTGATGCGGCTAAAGGCCATAGCACCTAGGGCCAAGGAGCCTGCGGAGAGGCTGGCTAACACCTGCTCATGCTGCTGCTTATCAAGGCAGTGCTCGGGACGAAAACACAGAGCATTATCCGGGCTTTGTGCCAAAAAGGCATCGCGCACCTCCGCGCCCACTTCAAAGGAATTAGGACCAATGGCTGGACCTAAATAGGCATCAATGCGCGAGCGCTGAGCGCCAATGCTCTCCATGGCCGCGACCGCATTCTCGACAATGCCCTGCGCTAAGCCACGCCAGCCGCAATGCACTGCCGCAATTACGCGCTCTGCTTGGTCGCACAGCAATAACGGCAGGCAATCGGCGGTCATGACCGCAAGGCCCACCCCCTGCTCGCGCGTGACCAAGCCATCGCACTCAAAGGTATCTTGACTGCGATTGTGGGCATCAACAATCTGCACGCGATTGGAGTGGGTTTGTTCCATAAAGCAAATTTGAGCGAGGCCAAAGTCCGAGCGCATCTGCAAGCGGTTTTGGCTCACTTGCACCGGATCGTCGCCCACATGAAGCGCAAGATTGAAGCTATCGTACGGCGCGCGGCTCATGCCCCCCAAGCGCGTCGTGACAAAGGAGGTGACATTACCCTCCTCAAAGCAGTCGACCACCATATAGCGACCATGAATCAGGCTGCGGACTAAAGCGGCCCGCACGGTATCGACGTCTGGATTCTCAGGCTGATTGGAACTGTTGCTCGAGTTAACTTGACTCATAACCCACCACCAAGCTACCACGCGTTAAGCCCTGCTGCTAAGCCGTACCGACTAGGCGTCGACGCACTAACCGCACAGCAAGGACCCCAACCGCGGGCGCACCGGCATGCCGGTACGCATCTGACTGACACACTTCGTAATTACGCACAAACGCAGGACGCACGCACTGCGCACCAATCCTCTCAGTATGGCGCAGTGCTAGATACCGAGCAAATGGCAACGCTCAATTATGCGCGCTGCAACACAACTTGCGCAAGCTTGTCAAGCCAAATTCAAAGAATTTGGCAGCAAAACCATCACCGCCCCGCCCTCGATCGATCCGTCAACCACGCTAACGGCTGCGCCGTCTACCGCGCTACCGACTGCGCCACTGGAGCTACGCGTCTAATACAAGCCGTTGGCTTGGTAGTCAGCGCGCAACAGCTCAATTAACGAGCTCATTTCTTCAGGAATCGGCGCATCAAAGCTGAGCTGCTCATGCGTTACCGGATGCTCAAACTCGATGTGGCTGGCGTGCAGCGCCTGATGGCGGTAGTTATTTAAAGCAGCGTCGAGCTCGGCGCTGGCACCGGCAATATGCTTAATGCGGCGTCCCCCGTATTGGGTATCACCCAGCAATGGATGGTGGATATAGGACATATGGACACGGATTTGGTGGGTACGGCCCGTCTCCAAGCGCAGCTTTAAGCGCGTATGGGCGCGAAAGCGCTCCATCACGCGGTAGTGGGTGACGGCCTCACGTCCTAGGCCCTCGGGCATCACCGCCATCTTAGTGCGGATATGCATATCACGGCCAATTGGCGCATCCACGGTGCCACCGGCGGTAAGCTCGCCCTCAACAATGGCTTCGTACTCGCGCACCACCTCGTGCTTAGAGATGGCTGCAATCAAAGCATGCTGGGCCGCCTGCGACAGCGCGATGACCATAAGGCCTGAAGTGTCCTTATCTAATCTATGGACAATACCGGCGCGCGCCAAGGTTGCCGTCTGCGGGAAGTGGTACAGCATGGCGTTCATAACGGTGCCGTTTTTGATACCAGCGCCCGGGTGCACCACGAAGTTAATGGGCTTATTGATCACCAAGACATCATCGTCTTGGTAAACGATATTCAAAGGCAGGTCTTCAGGCACCGCCTCCAAGGATTCAGGCTCGGGCAGATTGACCTTAATCGTGGCTCCGGCATTGACCTTAAGGCTCGCCTTAGTTTGGACCACGCCATCGACCACGATGCGGCCCTCATCGATCATGGTCTTCAAGGCGCTGCGGGAGTGATTTTCCACCAAGGCTCCCAACACCGCGTCAAGACGCTTGCCATGAAACTCATCTGCCACTTGCAGCTCAAGCACTTCGCTCATTACACCCCCCAAAAAACAAACCATGCCTCAAGGCCCAAAGCCCAAGGCCCACAGGCCAAAGTCCAACCGCCAAGGCCTCACTCCATCAGCAAAGCGCATATATTAGCAAAAAACCGCCTAAAGTCCGCTTTTTGTGCAGACACCACCTCAAATTCATAAGCCCAGCCGCCACCTCGCACCAGATACACACGGCGCCCGACGCCACCCCCCGCACGCCAACAAGACTGAGCTGAGAGTGCGCTGAGACTGCGACGCAGTGCCTGATTCCTAAACCCGGCGCTATCCGGCAATGGTCTTGAAGGGACGGAGCTTTTGGTAGGACCTCCCGACGCGGCGGTGCGAGGCGGGCAGCGAACGTTTTGGTGACAAGGTGCGCGGCGTGAGCGCGGTGTGAGTGCGATGTGAGCACGGTGATCAATTGCCTGCGTTGCAGGCATTGCAGGCGTTGCAAGCGGGGGCGCCCCGGGCGCGCAGCCGGAGCAAGGTGCGACGCTGGGGCGCACTTGGGCCCGCTTTTTTGGGGGGCGGCAGGTGGGACAAATTTGGAAAAATCCTTGAAAAAATAGGAAACTTCGCTATAATCTTCGCGCCCCTCTGATCGAGTTATTTGGCTTCCCACCCAGATAATTCGATGCAAGCTAAATCGCAGCATTGAGCGTAATTTAGTTTGTTGTGCGTGTTCAGCGGGAGCTGAACGTTAATCTAAAGGGTTTCTTAATGAGAACTTATGTAGCCAAGCCATCTACCATCAAGCGTGATTGGTTTGTAATCGATGCCACCGACCTGACCTTAGGTCGCGTTGCAACTGAAATTGCTCGTCGTTTACGCGGCAAGCACAAGCCAGAGTACACTCCATTCATGGACACTGGTGACTACATCATCGTCATCAATGCCTCCAAGATCAAGGTAACTGGCAACAAGGCTCACGATAAGATTTACTACCACCACACTGGCTTCCCAGGTGGCATCAAGGCTGAGTCCTTTGAGAAGTTAATCGCTCGTAAGCCAGAGCAGGTTTTAGAGACCGCTGTCCGTGGCATGCTGCCAAAGGGCCCATTAGGCCGCGCTATGTTCCGCAAGCTGAAGGTATATGCTGGTGAGTCGCACAACCACGCTGCTCAACAGCCTCAAGAACTTAAGTTATAAGGAGCAATAGCAAATGGCTGCAAATCAGTACTACGGCACCGGCCGTCGCAAGAACTCCACTGCTCGTGTTTTCATCAAGAGCGGTACGGGTCAGATGTCTATCAATGGTCGTACCCTTGAGCAATACTTCGGTCGTCCAACCGCCCGTATGATCGTTGCTCAACCATTAGAGCTCCTTGACTTAGTTGGCAAGTTTGATATCTACGTCACCGTTACTGGCGGCGGTATCTCGGGCCAAGCCGGTGCGATCCGTCACGGCTTAACCCGCGCTTTAATGCAGTACGACGAGAGCTTCCGTCCAGCTTTACGCAAGGCCGGTTACGTCACTCGTGACGCCCGTTCGGTTGAGCGTAAGAAGGTCGGCTTACACAAGGCTCGTAAGCGTCCACAGTACTCCAAGCGTTAAGCGCACCGGCGTACTGTCAGGTCCCGGCTCATGGCTTGGAGCAGGGGCCACCCCCAAGGCTGGCTCTTGGGGGTCATCCAAAAAACCCTTGTTGGCAGTCCCAACAAGGGTTTTTTATTGCGCGCCGCCTAGGCGCTGGGCCTTAAGCGCCCCCTAGCGCAGCCCTTGGCAGCGCACTAAGGTAGCGCTGGAGCCAAGTGCGCTATAATTGAGCACAGTAGTCTCAGCTTAGGCTGTGAGCTGCTCACTACTTTGTTGCACCTAAGATTGAGGCTTTATGAAAAGCATCTATTCGTACCTGTTCACTGCGTTTTACAATTGGCTGCGCGATGGTGGGGCCAATCCGCGCATTATGGTTGATGCCACCAAACCGGGCGTAGTGGTGCCACGTGAGTACGTGAGCAACGACATGATCTTGATTTCGATCTACTACCTCTATGTCAGTGACTTCGAAATCCTGCCCGACAAGATCACCTTTTACACCAAGTTCAAGGGCAAAAAGGAATACGTTGCCATCCCTTACAACGCCATGACAGAGCTGGTGTGCTCCGACAATGGCATTAGCATTCCGCTGTCGATGTGGATGGCCTCCATTGATATGGCCTGCCGCCAATACGGCGAGGATGACTCCGCCGTAACTGAGGACGAGCACAGCATGGAGCTGCCCCCTAATCCGTCGGCCATCAACTTCTCGATCACCTCCGACTCCGAGAACTCGATGCCCAGCGACATCAAAACGCTCAAGACGCGCAAGCTTCAGCCTAAGATCAACCCGAACTTCACCATGCTCGACTCGTAGCATGCCCGCGCGCCTTTCCACCGCCCCGGCTTGTGCCCAGCGTCCACAGGCCCACCAGTCCTCATACCAAAAAGCCCTCTTACGAGGGCCTTAATGTTTTTAGGGGACATGCGGCCCGCCCAGCGTCGTAAGTTACGACGTGGGGCGCAAGCGGCATCAAGCGCGGGGCGCGGGCTACGCGCGGCGCCGTTCGTTAGCTCCGTTACTGCACTGGGCGGTTCACATCCAAGGTGACCCACATTGGGGCCATCTCGATTAAGCCCTCGGCGCCTAATTGCAGGTCGCCGGAGATGCCGTGTAAGACATCGTTGCGATCGCGCGCTAAGGTCTCGAGATTAAAGGAGAGGTTGATGCTGTCGTAGGCGGCAGCAAAGATGCGCTGCACTTGGCTGTCGGCCTGAGGCAAGGTCGCCATTAAGTCCTGCTTTAAGGCGCTGTCCGTTAACAGCCAGGGCATGTCGCCCAGCTGGGCACCGGCAAGGGCAATCTCCCCGGAGCTGTGGTTTAGCCCCATATAGGAACGGTCGGTAAGATAGAGCGGGGCATTGTCAGGCAGGCTCGGGCGAATCTTGATCACATCTGACGCGGTAGCGTTGATGTAGATCGCGTCGGCATTATTGAGCGGACAGGTGGTCAAGGCGCTGGTAACCGTATTGATGTCGTTGTAGCGGCAGCTAATGGCGCTGCGGTCATTGGCTTGCAGCCATGCCTCGTTGAAACCGGCAATAGCGCGCTCACCGCGCGTGCTCTCCGGCGCAATCAAGACCGGATTGCTGTGGCCATCGTGATAAATCTTGGAGGCTGCTAAGGCGCCTTCATAGTCGGGGCCCAAGTTGTAGTAATACAGGCCCTCGCGGCTGGAGGCCGGATTGTTAAAGACAATCGCCGGTAGCTCAATCTTGGTCGCAATTAAGGCATCGACTTCCGGCTTTAAGATGGGACCGATGATGAAGTTGGTGCCGTTTTGGGCCAAGGCGGAGGTAATTTCCTCCATGGTCATGCGATTAGTGTCGTAGAAGGTAACCTTGAGCTTGCTATTGCGATCTTGCAGCGCGGCAAGTACGCCCAGACGCGCCGGTTCCCCCACCGCGGCGGCAAAGCGCCCGGTCAGCGGCAGTAAGACGGCGAGCTTATCGCCCTCTTTTAAGCCTACGACCTGACCTGCGGTCGCATCAAGGCCGCTGTTCCCACTTTGGACCTTGGCCTCAGAGCCAGCCGCAATTTGAGCGGCGGCAAAGGAGAGCGGATGCTGCTCGTACTTTTCCTGCCAATTGGTGATGAGCTGCTGCTTGAGCTTTAAGCTCTTGGACGAATCAATCAGCGCAAAGTCGATAAAGCCCTGCATGCGCGCATCGGTGTTGGAGGTCATCAGCACCGTGAGCTCTGACGGCGGCAGCTGCTTTAAGGTCGCCACAATCTGTAACGCCACGGTCTGCTGAGCTTGCTCGTTGATGTACTGCATCAACGCCAATTTGTGCTCACACGAGCGCACAAGGTAATCAGTCTGGCGGCTTTCTTGATAGAGCTTGAGCTCAACGTTGGAGAGCACCTGATAGTGGAAGCTGGCCGCTGGAGTCGGCAAGGTGGCGACTTGGACACGGTTTAAGGTAAAGAGCGCGTCAGTGGTCTTGCCCTCATGCATCAAAAGCAAGCCCTCAATGATGCGCACTTCAGCTTGGAGCACCGGATTATCTTGGGCTTGGCCGTGCAGCGCCGTAATCAATTCGGCGGCCTTGACGTAATCGCGTGCGACAATGGTCGAGCGAGTCAGGAGCACCAAGGCATCAAAGCGGGCTTGGCCTTCGGATTGATTGACCAATTGCTGATATTGCTCGGAGGTCATGGTCAGCGCGCTAAAAGCTTGCGCGGTGCTTACCTGCGCAGAACCTCCCGCCGTAGATTCAGAAGTAGAGGTACAGGCTCCTACGCTCAAGGCTAAAGCCAAGGCAAGGGCGCTGAGCTTAAGACGTTGGGTAAAAGTTGAAGCAGCCACGACACACGACCTTACTTTCTTTTGCTGTCCCAGCACCGGCCTCATGGACCCCAGCAAACACGCTCGCTGTTTGCTCACAGCTTGTCGCAGCTTGCTCACAGCTTGTCGCAGCTTGCTCGCAGCTTGCTCACTGCTTGCTCGCAGCTTGCTCACAGCTTGCTCACAGCTTGTCGCAGCTTGTCGCAGCTTGCTCACAGCTTGCTAACTGTTTGCTCGCAGCTTGTCGCAGCTTGCTTAATCCCATGTGCGCGGCACCTACAAAACTGACCTCATGATAGCACAAAGCCCAATTGGTGCCGTACCAGATCCCCAGATACGCCCAGCCCCACCTCGGCGGTGGGGCTGGGGGGAACGGCGCGAGGCCGACAAGCTCACGTTTGGGGCTAAGCGCTGCGCGCGTCAGCCGAGGCCTGCATCGCCGCCGCCGCATGCGCGCTGGTCGAGCCCCCTTCGCTTACATGCTTGCACGCCACGATGTGACCTGCCATGGGCACCAAGTGCTGCTGCTCTTGCTTAAACTTACAGTCACGGACAAAGCAGCGGCTGTTAAAGCGGCACCCCTGAGGAGGGTCAATTGGGCTCGGCAAGTCGCCTTGCAGCAGGATGCGCTCCTTACGCTTGTTGGGGTCGATGATCGGAATCGCCGAAATCAGCGACTGAGTATAAGGATGCAGCGGCCGATCGTAGATCGCCTCCTTAGGGGCGACCTCGACCATCGAGCCTAAGTACATCACGCCGATGCGATCGGAGATATGCTTAACCGCAGCTAAACCGTGGGCGATGAAGAGATAGGTCAGGCCGAACTCGCTCTTTAAATCGTCGAGCAAGTTTAAGATCTGAGCCTGAATCGAGACGTCCAAGGCCGACACCGCCTCGTCGCACACGATCAGGCGCGGTGAGACTGCCAGCGCGCGCGCAATGCCGATACGCTGGCGCTGACCACCCGAGAACTCATGCGGATAGCGGTTCTTGTATTGCTTGGCTAGGCCCACGCACTCCAAAAGATATTCCACCCGCTGATTGATCTCAGCGCCGTGATGGGTCTTATTGACGATCATCGGCTCCGAGATAATCTCCGCCACGGTCATACGCGGGTTGAGCGAGGAGTACGGGTCTTGGAAGATCATCTGGATATCACGGGCGTACTTACGGCGCTCGTTGCGGCTGATGCCACCCAAGTCCACGCCATTGTAGAGAATTTGCCCGGCAGTTGGCTTATACAAGCCTGCGATCATCTTGCCCAAGGTGGTCTTGCCGCAGCCTGATTCACCGACCAGACCAAAGCACTCCCCCTTGTAGATATCCAAGGTTAAGTTATCGACCGCCTTTAAGTAGCTCTTCTTGCTGTTTAAAAAGCCACTCTTAATCTCAAAGTGCTTGCTCAAGCCCTTGAGAGATAAGAGCACTTCCTTGTTATCACTGTTAGTGGTCATCGTTACCTCTCTCAAGCTTATCACGCGGTCGCAGCCGCGCTTGACGCCGCAGCTGCCCCCTTAGGCTCAAAGTGTACACAGCGCACCTTGCGCCCAGCCGCACCAAAGTCAATCAACTCAGGCAAGTGCTCGCGGCAGGAGGCCACGCACTGGGCGCAGCGATCGGCAAAGGCGCAGCCATTGAGCGGCACTTCCTCCGGTGGCGGCACCATGCCTGGAATCATGAACAAGCGCTCGGAGTTCTCATCTAAGCGCGGGATCGACTTGAGCAGACCCAAGGTGTAAGGGTGCTTAGGGTCGGTTAAGATGTCCTGAGTCGAGCCTTCCTCGACGATACGGCCGCAGTACATCACCGCGACGCGATCGGCGGCTTCGGCGACCACGCCTAAGTCGTGGGTAATGAGCAAGACCGAGATGTTGAACTTATCGCGCATGCGATAAATGAGGTCCAAAATCTGGGCTTGAATCGTGACGTCGAGCGCCGTGGTCGGCTCGTCGGCGATCAAGAGCTTAGGCTCGCACGCCATGGCCATGGCGATCATAATGCGCTGACGCATACCGCCGGACATTTGGTGCGGGTAATCGTGGATGCGCTTTTGCGGATTAGGAATACCTACGGTATCGAGCAAGTCGATGAGCTTTTCTTGCGCCTCTTTTTTCGAGAGCTTGGTGTGCAGCAAGATGCTCTCTAAGATTTGGTCGCCCACGGTAAAGATCGGGTTGAGCGAGGTCATCGGCTCTTGGAAAATCATGGAAATAGAGTTACCACGGATTTTCTGCAGCTTACGCTCGCTTAATTCGAGCAAATTCTGCCCGTCAAAGACGATCTTGGAGCCCTCGACCACGCGGCCGTTGGAATTGAGCAGGCCCATAATCGAAAGCGAGGTCACGGACTTACCTGAGCCCGACTCACCCACCAAGGCCAAAATCTCACCTTCAGCGATGCTAAAGCTGACATCACGGATCGCGCGCACCTTACCGCGGCGCGTCGTGAACTCAGTGGATAAGTGTTCAACTTCCAGTAACATCACTGCCTCCTAACGACGACGTGAGCGGGGATCTAAGGCATCACGTAAACCGTCGCCAAAGAGATTGAAGGCCAGCACGGTCAAGGTAATGGCCATACCCGGGAAAATTAAGGTGTAAGGCGCCGAGAAGATGAAGCTGCGCGAGCGCGCTAACATATCGCCCCACTCGGCAAACGGCGGCTGCACGCCCAGACCCAAGAAGCCTAAGGCCGCAGTATCTAACACGGCAGTGGAGATACCTAAAGTAGCACGAACCACAATCGGCGAGGTGATGTTAGGCAGGATGTGGCGGAAGATGATGCGCAGATTGCTATCACCGGTGACTTGGGCGGCCTGGATGTAATCATTGGCCTTAACTGACATCACGCAGGAGCGGGCAATACGGGCATACTCAGGAATCGAAACTAAGCCAATGGCGAGCACGGCCTTATCCAGGCCTCGGCCCATGGCCGCCATAAAGGCGATGGCTAACAGAATCGAAGGCACCGATAAGATCACGTCCATGAAGCGCATGATGAGGTTATCAAGCCGCCCGCCATAGAAGCCGCCCATAGCGCCTAAGATCGTGCCCACGGTCAGGGAAATGGTGACCGCCGCTAAGCCCACCGACAAGGAAATCTTGGTGCCGTCGAGCACGCGCGAGAAGATGTCACGGCCTAATTGGTCGGTACCAAACCAGTGCTCAGCGCACGGGGCGATAAAGGCCTCGTCCATATTAGCTAGGTTCGGGTCATACGGCAGGATGTTGATGCCCAGAGCTTGGGTTACCGACAAGACCACGGCAATGGTGACCAAGATGGCGATGATGATCATGCCCAAGAGCGCGGCCTTATTGGAGCACAGCGAGGCCCACATATCGCCCCAGCGGGTCGACTTCACGGGATTCACGCTCAAATCCTGATTGGCCGCCGCGGCGCGGGCAGCAGCAGGAGCAGCGGTGGCAGCAGGAGCAGCAGCGCTAGCAGCGGCAGGGGCAGTACCAGCAGCTACCGGCTGCTCTGACTTATGGTTGGAGGTAACTTCTGACATTATGACTGGCCCTCAGCGCCATACTTAACACGGGGATCGAGCGCTGCATAGAGCAGATCTACAATCAAATTCATAAAGACGAAGATAAAGGCCACGATCAAGACCACGGCTTGGATTACCGGGAAGTCAGAGCGCATGATGCTTTCAACGGAGTAAGCACCAATGCCCGGCCACGAGAACACGGTTTCGGTTAAGACCGCGCCTGAGAGCAAGCTGCCAAATTGCAGACCAATCACAGTAATAATCGGGAGCAAGGCGTTACGGAAGGCGTGCTTGCCGATGATGGAGACCGCGCTTAAGCCTTTAGCCTTAGCGGTGCGGATATAGTCTTGGTGTAAGACATCGAGCATGCTCGAGCGGGTCATACGGGTGATGATGGCCATGGAGTAGCAGGCCAAGGTCATAGCAGGCAAGATGGCATGCTGCAAGGCATTAAAGAAGGCTTCCCAGTCACCAATGATCAAGGTGTCATAAAGGTAGAAGCCGGTACCATCGTACGGGCGCATTAAGGTGTCGATGCGACCACCTGATGGCACCCAGTGCAAAATACCGGAGAACAGAATGATGAGGAGCATACCAAGCCAGAACACCGGCATCGAAACGCCGATTAAGGCGGTGGTCATGGTGAGGTTATCGATGATGGAGTTCTTTTTGACCGCCGAAATCACGCCAAAGAGCACGCCGATGATCGAGGCGATGATGATGGCAAGTACGGCCAGCTCAATGGTGGCCGGGAGGCGGGCCAAAATCTCGGTCGTAACTGGGGTATTAGTAAAGAAGGAGACGCCGAAATCACCGTGGAACATGGCGACCATATAGTCGATGAACTGGGTGACTAAGGGGCGGTTAAAGCCCATGCTCTCACGCCAATTATTGATCGCTTCGGTCGTGGCGTGTTGACCTAGTACGATAAGAGCCGGATCAGGAGAGAAAACTCTCATGATCAAGAAAACCAAAATCGAAACGCACAGCAACACTGGAATCAGCATCAACAGGCGTTTTATCAGATATAACAGCACGAGCTTGTCCTCAAAGTCACCAATGCGGCCGCAAGCCATGACAGAGGAGCACCAGCATCCCCCTACTCCCGGCAGCATTAGGGCTGTAGTCAAGTTATGGGGTAACCGCACCAAAAGTTAAAGAGCATAGGACGTAACAACTTGCGGCATCAGAACCAAAGGTTCTCATCCCGTAACGTAACCCATCTGGTACGGCGCGCCAGCGCCTCAAAGCAGAACTAAAGCCCGCTGAACCAAGCAACGTGCGGGGGCACGCTCAGTTCCTAAACAAGAGAGGGCCATTGACGCAGCATATCAGGTAAAGCTAATCGCTTTAACCCAACAAACGCCGAGACACACCTTTCACCTGCGTCCCATAGTCATTTGCACAGCCGAAAGCCCCACGGGGCGCCCAGCACTAGCAAAATCGCCTAATTATAGCAAGAAACATTTTGCTCTCGCGCATCTTTAGTACAGGCGCGCCCGCTCCTGCGCCCTTGTGGGGCAAAGCG
>DXIF01000078.1 GCA_019113025.1 Candidatus Anaerobiospirillum stercoravium
CCGCCCTCAGAGCGCACCGGGACCAGAGCGGTGCCCACCTCCATCTTTACTAATAGATATTAGCAACTACTGTTGCCCCTCAAGCAGCTGCTACTTGACCTCAAACTAGTGCCCACAGCATTAAAAAACTGGCGTCAACACCATCGCTGCAATAAGTGCACGCTTTCTTGTGAAGTAGCTCACGTTTGCTAAAGAATATTAGCAGTTTACTAAATTTCATTAGTCGTGTCGCTTATATTATTAGCAACTGTTTGACAACAACTGTTTTGACTAAGAGGTTCCCCATGAAGACACGTTGGTCGGTAGCTGAGATTAACGCTTGGTATGACAAGCGCCCATGGCTGGTGGGCATGAACTATTTGCCCTCCTCGGCTGTTAACTGGAATGAGCTGTGGCAAAAGGAGACCTTTGATCTGCCATGTATTGAGCGCGAGCTCAAGTGGGCTCATGAGGTTTACCAGATGAACACGCTGCGCATCAATCTGCCTTTCATTGTCTGGCTCTATGACCGCGACGGCTTAATCTCAAGAATTGATGCCTTCTTACAAGCGGCGACCAATCATGGCATCAGCACCATGCTGACCTTAATGGATGACTGCGGCTTCTCGGGCGATCACCCATGGATTGGGCGCCAAAAAGAGCCCCGTCCGGGCGTCCACAACTCCCAAGGTGCCGCCAGCCCCGGCCGCAACGTCGTCGTCCTCGAGGACTTATGGCCCCAAGTCGAACGCTACATAAAGGATATTGTCACCACCTTTAAGGACGATGAGCGCGTCTTAATCTGGGATGTCTACAACGAGCCGACCAACGATGGCATTTTCTTAGAGGACGGGCGCGAGGGCCACTTTGACGGTCCTTTGCTCGAAAAAGCCTATCAGCTGTGTGAACGCGCCATTGGCTGGGTACGCTCGTGCGACCCGAGCCAACCAATTACCATTGGCGCGTGGCGCAATATGAAGATCTTCATTAACCGCGAAGTCAAGATCTTCGCTAGCCCCATCGACCAACTGTGCCTTGAGCACTCCGACATCATTTCGTTCCACGCCTACTCGCCTCGGGACGTAATCGAGGAAACCTTACAAATCCTCAAACCATACCAGCGCCCAATTTTGTGCACCGAATGGTTGGCGCGCCACGCCCAATCCACGGTCGAGGATATTCTGCCGATTTTCGCCCGGGAAAAGGTCGGCTGCTACAACTGGGGCTTGGTCAATGGCCGCACTCAAACCCATTTACCATGGCCGGTAGTGATGCAAAACTCCCCTGATTACACCAAGACTTGGTTCCACGATTTGTTCCACCACAACGGCACCCCATATAGCCAACAAGAGGTCGACCTCTTCCGTCAGCTGCGGGCCCAAAGCGAGCACAACTGCACTCAAAGCGAACACAACAGCACTCAAAGCTCACGTAGCCATGATCAAAGCGCGCGTAACTAAAGGAGTGGACCAAGATGGCAACGATTAAGATTCCGCTCAAGACGCTGGCCTCCTACTTTGGCTTTGCCATGGGTCAATGCTTTTCCTTTGGCCTAGTAGGTACCTTCATTCTCTTCTTCTACACCGACATTCTCAAAATCTCCCCGGTCTCAGCGAGCATCATCTTCTTGATTGCGCGCGTGTGGGATGCGTGCAATGATCCGTTTTTTGCGGGCTTGATCGACTCGCTCAATCTCAAGCGCGGCAAGTACCGTCCGTTTATGGGCTTTATGCCGTTTGTCATCTTCATCATCACGGTCTTAGCCTTCATTAACATCGACGGCAGCATCACCACCAAGACCATCTACGCCGGTGCCACCTACATTCTGTGGGGTACGCTCTACACCATCTCGGATCTGCCATTTTGGTCGATGACCACGGCCTTATCCGATGATCCCCAAGAGCGTGCCAAGGCCGCCACCTGCGCCATGTTAGGAGTCAACGTCGGCATTGGTTTGAGCATGGCGATCTTCCCGACGCTGTGTCAGTTCTTTGCCGAAGGCCGCGCCGATCAAGGCTACCTGCCTGCGGTCATAGTTTTAATGGGCGCAGGGCTTATCTTAATGCTCAACGGCTACATTAACACCAAGGAGAAGGTGCGGCCCCAAGGCGATGCGGCCAAGGTCACCTTGCTCCAGACATTTAAGGTGGTCGCCCGCAACAAGCCGCTGTTCATGATCCTCGCCATCTTCTTCATGAACGTTTTCACCAACATTGCCGGCAACATCTACATCTACTTCTTTACCTACAATTTAGGTAATGCCGGACTGATGGCCGCAATTGGCACCATAACCACCTGCAGCTCACTGGCATGCTTGGTCACGCCGTTCTTTACCGCCCGCTTTAGAAAGCGCGACATCTTCATCGTGCTGTGCCTTTTAGGCATCTTGGCGCGCACCGGCTTTTATCTCACCGGCTACGAGTCGACCACCGCGGTCATTGTGTGGCTGGCCATCATCACCACCATCTTCATGATGACCAACCCACTGGTCTCGACCATGATTGCCGACACCGTTGAGTACTCTTACTACCACACGGGCAAGCGCTGCGCCGCCATCACCTTTGCTGGTCAAACCTTCACCGGCAAGCTCTCGGTAGCGATCGCAGGCGGCGTCACGGGCTTAGTCTTAGCCATCTGCGGCTATGTCCCAGACACCACTCAAAGCATTGAGACCTTAGACACCCTGTTCTTATTTATCTCGGCGGTGCCGATCGTAGGCGAAATCGTGCGCCTCATCGTGCTCAAGTTCTACTTCTTCAACGAAGAGCAACACGCGCAGTTAGTCGAGAAGATCAATCGCGGCGAGTTCGATCCCGCCACCAAGCTCTAAGTATCAAGCTCTGAGCGGAACAGGCGCCCGCACCACGTGCGTACAACCCTATACACCCGCACCAAGCGCGCCGCGTCCAGCACCACCGCTCAACGCCCATCTCTATCTCAACAACTAACCGCTAAAAAGAGCCTCCCGGCGAGGCTATTTCTAGCCCCCGCAGTCCGCGTTCCACCGCGGGCTGTTTTTTTTTTTGCCCACCCCAAACAGCAGCGCTCTGAGCATCCTGCGGTACGCCCGAGCATCATGCGGTATTCTTTGCCTTCTACAAACGCAACACCGCGCTGAGCGCTCAGGACATCGCCCTGCCGACTGCCGTTATCACGCCCCACCGCGGGCTCAACCACCGTCCCCCACGTCCGCACCATAACTGCGGCTAAACGAAGGGTTAACGGCGGCGCAAGATTTTGGCTGCCACGACCAAGCCCGCTAGAGCCACTCCGGCCACCGTCACCGCAGCCTTAACCTGATCGCTCTTTTCCTCGTCGGTGACACACCAATTGGCAAAGTGCTCGCAGTTGTTGAAGATAAGGTTATAGTTGTTTTCGCCCAAGCGGCTGTAAGCGCGGCGCGCGACATCGATGCCCCGATAACGGCGATCGCTATGATGTTCCACCACACTGACCTCAGCGCCGTCCTTGAACTTGTCATAAGAACAAATCGCAATCCCCTCGTGATCAAGATAAGCAATCACCTGCTTATTGCCGATATAGATGCCGTGATGATCATAAACCACGCGGTCAGCCTTGAGATGGTCGCCCACCTCAAAGGGCAGATCAGGATCTTTAACAAAGCGCGGCAGCTGCGGACGGGACTGTGCTTTGGCCTTAAGGATGTCCTCCAAGATACCCATGAACCTCTCTCCAATTTAAACTAATCTAGCTCAAGCCTAGTACAAACCAAAGCCCAAGAAAAGCGCTTTTGAATCAATTTTCGTATGATTCCGCAAGACGGAACCGACCAGCCCACTTCAGCCCCCATCTCACCTGAACGCAAAGGGGCAAGTTAAGCGACAAACTAAGCAGCAAGTTAAGCCGCAAGCTAAGTCCCGGCGCTCCAGGCAACCAACCGCCCCCAGACTGAACCCCGACTGCGTTACAGTCACAGACGCCTGCGCCAAATTCGGCTATGATGGTAAGTAGAGCAAGCGCCTATCAAGCAAGCTGCTGTCAAGCAAGCTGCTGTTAGATGCATACCGACAGGAGGGGCCCGATGCAACGAGGACTGGCACGCTTTAGTACCACCGTACCTTACGAGCTTAAGGATGGCGACTTTGTAAGCTACATTGAGGAGCTACACCAAATCGCTTTACACAAGCACTTGGGTGGGCAATCCTTGCCTGAGAGCTTTAGCGGCGCCTACGACAGCCCCCAAGCAAGCTTTGCTCAGATTCGCGCGCAGCATGCGCGCACCATGCACGCGCTGCACGAAACGGCGCAGCAGCAGGCGCAAAAACGAGCACAGCCCCGCCAACAATCCCAGGCCCAACCAAGTAGCAGCGCCCTGCAGCAGCGCACCAACAACCGCGCTCAAGCCAATTTCAACAACCTGCGAACGCCAACTCAACAAGCATCCAAGCAAGTGGCCAAACAAGCTGCCATGCAAGGAGCCCAGCAAACTGCCAAGCAAACTGCCAAGCAAGCAGTACCGCGCGCCACGCCCAGCTTTAATCAAACCGCTCAGGCTGTGCTCAATGAGCAAGAGCGCCGCAAGCTCGAAAAGAAATTCCAAGAGCTTTTTAACCTGCAAGGTGCCGCGCTCATGTTTGGCACGTTCACGTTCACTTTGCTCTGGGGTCTTGACCTCTATTTTCCGGGAAATCTGATTGTCGGCGCTGTCTTTGCCTTAGCCGTCATTGGCTTTATTTATGCCACCGCTCAACGCATACGCATCAATCGCATGCTCAACCCTAGCCCGTAGCACTAAGGAGTCTTGCTATGACTTTGTACTACATTGCTTGGTTTATCCTCGCGCTCATCGTAGTCATCGCTGAAATGAACCTGATGTCGTTTTATCTTTTGGCCGTTGCCGCGGGTGCCATTGCCGGCGGCATCAGCGCCTACCTAGAAAACAGCTTCCAAGAGCAGATCATCTGGGCCGCGCTTGCGACCTTGGTCGCCTCCTGCTTTTGCTACTATCTGCGCAAGCGCTTCAAGCAAATGTCAGATCGCCACAGCAACCAGCTCGACGTGGGCCAGCGCGTGGTGGTCAAGGCCGACAACATCAAAGAAGACGGCACCGCGCAGGTCACCTATCGCGGCGCGCAGTGGGATGCTTACCTGCCCAGCGCAGTACTGACCCCGGGCATCTACTTCATCACCAAGATTGACGGCGCCAAGCTGGTCTTAGGGGAAAAGCTTGCTGAGCCCAGCGCTTCCACGCCAGGTGCCGCCGAGCCGGGCGCAACTAAGCCCACGGCTTGCGAGGCCACCCCACCTACTGCCCCCGAGGCGGCCCAGCCGGTCCAGCCCGAGCAGCCGAACCAGTCCGAGCAAACCGCCCAGGCGCCCGCCCCTAAGGACGAGCCTAAGTAACAGCTTTCCCCCACTGCCCCAGCTTATCGCCCCAACTAAGGAGGGCAGGCTTAGCCTGCATTGACTATGAACAGCATCCCCGAATTTTTCTCCAGCACCTTAGTGTTTGCCATCGTGCTCTTGATTTTGGCCATTATCTTTGCCTACAAGAGCATTAAGGTCGTACCCCAGCAATCAGCATGGGTCATCGAGCGCTTGGGCAAGTTCCATGCGGTCTTAAACCCTGGGCTTAACTTCATCATTCCCTTTGTCGACCGCGTAGCCTACCGCCATTCCTTAAAGGAAATTCCGCTTGATACTCCCGCACAGGTCTGCATCACCCGCGATAACACCCAGCTGAGCGTCGATGGCGTGCTCTTCTTCCAGGTGACCGACCCGATGCGCGCAAGTTACGGCACCTCCAACTACATCATCGCCATTACCCAACTGGCGCAGACCACCTTGCGTTCGGTCATCGGCCGCATGGAGCTGGATAAGACCTTTGAGGAGCGTGATGTCATCAACTCCGAGGTGGTCTCGGCCATTGACGATGCTGCCTTAAACTGGGGCGTTAAGGTCTTGCGCTATGAGATCAAAGATCTCACCCCTCCGGCCGTAATCTTGCAAGCCATGCAGCAGCAGATCACCGCCGAACGTGAGAAGCGTGCTCTGATTGCAGAGTCCGAAGGTCGCAAGCAAGAGCAAATCAACCTCGCCACCGGTGAAAAGGCCGCGGCTATCGCCAAGTCTGAAGGTGAGAAGCAGGCTGAGATCAACAAGGCCGAAGGTCAGGCGGCTGCCACCTTAACCATTGCTAACGCCACCGCCGAAGCGATCCGCAAGGTGGCCGAAGCCTCGCAAGCCAATGGAGGCATGACCGCGGTTAACCTGCAAGTAGCCGAGAAGTATGTCGAGGCCTTCCAGCAGCTGGCGCGCACCAACAACACCTTGATCGTACCGGCTAATATGGGCGATATGACCTCGCTCATCAGCTCAGCGATGAAGATTGTGCAGGCCAACCAAAAATAAGGCGCGGCGGCCCGGCGGCCTCAAGCTCAAGGCCCCGGCTGCCCCATCCTTAGTCATTAACTCACTATCATTAGTTAACAATCATAAGTTAACGATCATTAGTTCAAGCCTCGGTACCCCCGAGGCTTGTTGTCATTACAGAAGCAAGCACAAGGATCCCATCATGGATCATGAGTTTTGGCAGCTTGAGGCCCATGCTGCGCGTTGCGCTCTGCGTGACGACTGCGGTCGCAGTATCACCTACCGCGAGCTGGCCGCCTTAAGTGACCGCTTTGCGGCGCAACTAAAAAAACCGCGCGCCTTAGTTTTGCTCCAATGTCACAACAGCATTGAGTGCGTCGCGGCCTACTTAGGCTGCTTACGCCATGGCCATGTTCCGCTGCTCTTAGCGGCCAACCTCCATGAGCAGCTCTTGGCCACCATCAGCGCGTGCTACCAGCCCGACTACTGCTACGCCCCCACGCAGCGCACGGAACCGGGGCACCTCCCCAGCTATGAGCTCACAAGCTACGCCCCAACGGCCAGCGCCCCGGCAGTCGCCCCAACTAAGGGCGACAGCGCGCTCCATCCGGACTTAGCCTTGCTGCTGAGCACCTCGGGGAGCACAGGCAGCCCTAAGCTGGTCCGCTTAAGCCGCACCAATCTCCAAAGCAACGCGCACGACATTGCCCAGTACTTAGAGCTTAACGCCAACGAGCGTCCCATCACCTCGCTGCCCCTTAATTACAGCTATGGGCTGTCCGTGATCAACTCTCATCTTTTGGTGGGCGCCACCATCTTGCTCACTGACTTGAGCGTGACCCAAGCGGAGTTTTGGGACTACTTTAAGCAAGAGCAAGCCAGTTCGCTGGCTGGAGTCCCTTACACCTACCAAATGCTGCTGCGCCTGCGCTTTACCAAGATGCAGCTGCCCTCGCTTAAAACCTTAACCCAAGCGGGCGGTCATTTAGACCCAGATAAGGTTAAAACCATCGCCCAAGCCTTGGCCCCGCACGGCGTGCGCTTCTTTGTCATGTATGGCCAAACCGAAGCCACCGCCCGCATGAGCTACGTTCCGGCCGCCCAGCTTGCGCATAAGCCCGGCTCTATTGGCATTGCCGTACCGCAGGGCCACTTCACGCTTGAAACTGACGACGGCCATGAGATTACCACCCCGCACACCACCGGGGTCTTGGTCTATCGTGGCCCCAATGTCAATTTAGGCTATGCCCACTGTCGAGCGGACTTAGCCGTAGGCGATGTCAATCACGGCTGCCTTAAGACCGGCGACTTAGCCTATTTTGATGAAGACCAATATTTCTATATCGTGGGGCGTCAAAGCCGCTTCATCAAGCTCACCGGCCTGCGCTACAGCCTCAACGACTGCGAGCAAATCCTGGCCCAACACGGCTTTAACACCATTTGCACCGGCCGCGACGAGCAACTGTGCATTCTGCTTTTAAGCGCCGCCCCCGCCCCAGCGCCCGCACAGGGCCAAGCACACGACCAAGCATCAGCGCCCGACCAAGCGCCGGAGCAGGAACAGGAGCAGGAGCAGGAGCAAACGCGCGTAGCCCAACTCAAAGCGCTAGTTGCTGCCACCTTCCATCTGCACCAAAGCTTGTACCAAATCAAGTGCGCGCCCCCTGAGGCCGTACCCCGCAACGAAGTGGGCAAGGTGCAATACTATGAGCTCCAACAAAAGTTTTTTGCCTAAAAAGTTTTTTGCCTAAAGCGGAGAAGCTATCGTGCTAACACCAGAGGCATCCCTCAGCGCCTTCTTTGACCATGCGCCTTACGCCTTGGAGAAGGCCCGCAAACTGGCCCTCTTAGGCCCGCACTTACAACACCTCAAGACCTGGCATGAAGCCAAGTGCCCCGACTATGCGGCCTTGAGCCAAATGCAAGACCAAATGCTCGCAGCGCTCACCCCGGCTAACCTGAGCCCCGCCGAGCAGCTAGAACTCACCTTGCCTTTAGTGCATGTTCAGCTATTCAAGCTCTTTGGGCTCAAAAGCATCAGTGATGCTGAGATCTACAAGACCATGACCAGCTCAGGCACCTCAGGACAGGCGGTATCGCGCATCTACTTAGACCAAGCTACCGCCATACTCCAAAGCAAGGCCCTCGGCCACATCATGGCGGACTTTTTGGGCCAAAAGCGGCGCACCATGCTCATCATCGACAGCAAGGCCGTGCTCAAAGACCCCAAGATGTTCTCGGCGCGCGGAGCGGGCATCCTTGGCATGATGCCCTTTGGGCGCGGCCACACCTACGCCTTAGACGACAACTACGAGCTCAATCTCGAGCTCATGCTCGACTTTTTGCAGCAACATCAAGCAGAACCGCTGCTGCTTTTTGGCTTCACCTTTATGGTGTGGCAGAACTTAGTGCAAAAGCTAAAGCCCGTGCTCAAGGAGCGTGGCCTCAGCCTCAACCTCTCAAACGCGGTGCTCATCCACGCTGGGGGCTGGAAGAAGATGCAGCAAATGGCGGTCGACAACGACACCTTCAAGGCTCAACTCCGACAAGTCCTAGGCCCAGAGCTCAAAGTGCACAACTTTTACGGCATGGTCGAGCAAACCGGCTCAGTCTACATGGAGTGTGAAGCCGGCCACCTGCATGTCTCCAACTTCAGTGACCTCATCATTCGCGATCCCTTGACCTATCGGCCCTTAGGCTTTAATCAAGTGGGCGTAATCGAGACCATTTCGGCGCTCCCATTAAGCTACCCGGGCTTTGCCCTGCTCACCGAAGACCTAGGCCAAATCCTAGGGGAAGACGATTGTCCGTGCGGGCGTAAGGGCAAATATTTTCAAGTGCACGGCCGCATTCCTAAGGCCGAAGTAAGAGGCTGCAGCGATGTCTACAACTAATCCCCCACCCATCAGCGCTAACAGCGCGCTCAGCTCCCGCAGCGCACCCAGCGCCCTCGACGCCCTCGACGCTCTCGACACGCTTAGCTCCCGCCTTACCTTTGAAGTCGGCACCGCGCAAGAACTCTCAGCAGTGCTGAACGCGCCGCCGCTGCCAGCTTTTGCTCCCACCGTCCTAGCTTTTACCCACGAGCTGAGCGCGCAATTGCGCCATGAGGCGCGCTGCCGCGTTTACCCGGACTTATTAGCCCTAGGATTTTGGCTGCGCGAGGGCAATTTACAGCGCCTAATGCAAGCCTACACCTCAGGGCCAAACCAAGAGCAAAACCACGGGCCCAACCAAGGACCCAACCAAGTACGCCTCGGGCGCGGACTGGCCTTTCATTTTGCGCCGAACAATGTCGCCACGCTCTTTGCCTACTCACTCATCTTGTCCTTGCTCGCGGGCAACAGCAATGTGGTGCGCCTAGGGCAACGCAGCACGCCCGAGCAGCAGGTTTTGCTCCAAACCATCCAAGATCTGCTAGCCCAAGCGCCGTTTGCCGCGCTCAAAGAGCGTCTGCTCATCGTGCGCTACGGCCACGACGATGACATCAATCGCTACTTTTGTGCCCACTGCGCAGTACGAGTCATCTGGGGCGGCGATAGCACCGTGCAACAACTAAGAGCCCTGCCCATGCCTGCAGGCAGCGTCGAGCTGACCTTTGCCAACAAATTCTCTTGGGCGATGATCGACGCGCAAGGCTATCTTGACCTCAGCACCAGCCAAGGGCCGCAAGCTAGCGCCATGAACTTTGTCACCGACGCCTTCTCCTTTGGCCAGCAAGGGTGCTCTTCCCCGCGCTTGATTTTATGGCGCGGCAGCGATGAGCAAATCGCGCAAGCACAAGCACGCTTTTGGTCCAGCGTCGATGCCGCGCTCACTCAGCGCCCCTTTACTCTGAGCCCCGCCCAAGTCTCCGAGCGCTTCTTGGCCGCCAACAGCGCCGTCTTAGCCGCAAGACGCCATCAGGCAGCGCACCAGCCCAAGCCCCTCCTCCCGGAGCCGCACCACGAGCACGCCGCGCCCGCGCTCACCCCGGCCGCCGACGGCTCTTCCTATCTGCGCTTAAGTCTGAACTGCTGGGAGGAGCTTGAGCGCGAGAGCCACCAGGGCAACGGCCTATTCTATGAGCTCAAGGTCACGAGTCTTGAAGAGGTGCTGCGCCACTGCAGCGATCAGGAGCAAACCATTTGCTCCTTAGGCATCAGCGCTGAGGCTTGGCACCAAGCGCTCACCACTACGCCCCCGCGCGGGCTATGCCGCATTGTGGCCTTGGGCCGAGCGCTCGAGTTCAACCGCATTTGGGATGGTCACGATCTGATCGCCACCATGAGCCGCGCCCTGACGCTGGCACTCTAATCCCAAAATTCCCAGTTTCCCCCGACCTTCAGCCCTGAATCCGCACGCTCAAGGCGGACGTCGGGGCTAGGGGCGCCCTACTACCCCGACATCGTGCAGTTGACCGCCATTTTCCGTGCTCAAGCGCTAAATCAGGCTAACTTCGTGCGTTACGACGAAGCTAACACCGTTTTCTCTACAGCTTGAGGGCACTTGGAATGCTGCTTGGAGCCTTGGTCATAATGGCTCTAAACAGGAGTTTACCCTGTTCCGGACTCAGCCTTAATTGGAAAATACAGTTCATTGGAAAATACAGTTCAAATGCACGATGTCGGCTACCAAGGTGCGGGGTCTATTTTCATAGATACAACATTAGGGCACAAAAAAAGAACTCACTGAGTTCCTGCAGAAAAATGGTGGATGCTATAGGACTCGAACCTATGACCCTCTGCTTGTAAGGCAGATGCTCTAACCAAACTGAGCTAAGCATCCAAAGGATGATGTTCCTACGAAGGAGGCTTTCCTAATGGTGGGTCGTGAGGGGATCGAACCCGCGACCAACGGATTAAGAGTCCGCTGCTCTACCAGCTGAGCTAACGACCCAGATCAAAATCGACTGAAGTGGTGGGTTGTGAGGGATTTGAACCCTCGACCAATGGATTAAAAGTCCACTGCTCTACCCCTGAGCTAACAACCCGGGAGGATTCAGTATTCCTCAGAATCCTTTCTTCAGAAAATCAGTCTTGCAACTGACGGGGTGCTATTTTACTTAAAACTGTTCGCAGCGCAAGAACTTTTTGCAAAATTTTCAAGAATTTTACAAAACCCGATATTTAAGCGCGTCACCCTTTCACCCAACAAAGCCACCCCACCTCCCCAAGCTGTTACAGCTACGTTGCTGCCACCTTGCTGTCACGTTGCTGCCATCTTGCTGCCCATTTTGCCGCAACTTATGCCGTTTCCAGGCGCCACGCCGCTTATAGGGCGCCGCCTGTCCCTGCATCTGAACAAAAACAGCGCAACCTCCGCGGCGCTCAATACCAATGCTCAGCACTAATACGTTTCAGAACCAACAGATAAGGACGCAGCCAAGCCCCCTAGGAAGGAGACTTCAGCAGAGGGCGCAAGAGCCCAACTCCAGCTAATCATCTAAGTCCAAGCGGGCACGTCTCCTTTAGTAGACAGGACTATGACAAGAATCAAGAATCGGGCATGCTGCAGCACGAGGCGGGCGGGGTTAAAACCGCACCAGCTGAAGCGGATCATGGTTACTGCGGGCGCGCCGCCAAGACGATTGCGGAGCAGCGCGGGGGCGACAGCAGGGGCACCGCTAGAAATAAATATGGAGGCAAAGATGAGGCGAGCGAACTACGTGAGGCAAATGCGTCAATTTAGCGGATCTAGGGGCTAAGGCCCATGGATTTTGCTTGATTTTGTGACAACTTTCGCTAAAATGCATAAGACTTGGCTGTCGTGTTTTTGCCAACAGGAACCATCCCTAGCTTAAAGCGCCACCTCAAGCCTCATCTTTAGGCGCAACACCAACCAAGAAAAGAGAGCTATCGAGCTCGCCTTAAGGCTTAATCACAAGGATCCAAGGCAGATCTTGCTTAATTTGTTAAGCCTCCCACCTTGCCCTTGGGTGGACTCATGCCACCTTCTAGCCTGACCGCAGCTCCCCTTAATTCTTTTCTCGGATTTACTGGGCCGATTAAGCACCACAAATACAGGTTGGTACCTAACAACAGGTTGAGACCTTCTTGAAGGTTAAAACCTAGCGTTGCACACTACGCCCAAACAGTTTGCTCTAAGTATCAGCGCTCAAGCGCTGCGCTCTTGGTGCGCAGTGAGCTCTACTGTCGCAGCAGGTGCAGCTCAGTAGAGCCTTGAGACTGAGCTTCAGGTTCCTGTGCTCAACACTTGGTGTCAAGTCAGTTGGATCAGCTCGAACTTTTGGAGGTATTTGTGGCTAGTACCGCAATCCTTGCCCTCGCTGATGGCACTGTGTTCAAAGGCAAAGCATTTGGTGCCTTACGTGTCACGCAAACTGGCGAAGTGGTCTTTAACACGTCAATGACTGGTTATCAGGAAATCTTGACCGATCCTTCCTACACTGGTCAGCTGGTAACGCTTACTTATCCCCACATCGGAAACTACGGTACTAACAAAGAGGACATGGAGGCCCAGACCATCTGCGCCCAAGGCCTCATTGTGCGCGACCTCTCCTTAATCGCATCGAACTTCCGCTCTGATTCTTCCTTAAGTGACTTCTTAGCTCACTTTAACAAGCCAGGCATCTACGGCATCGACACCCGTATGCTCACCCGCATTTTGCGCGACAAGGGAGCGCAAAACGGCTGCTTGACCACCGATCCTGCGATCAGCGCCGAGCAAGCGGTGGAACTGGCGCGCGCCTGCCCATCGATGAAGGGCCAAGACCTCGCTCAAGTCGTCTCGACCAAGGAGCGCTATGAGTTCACCGAGGGCGAGTGGGTCTTAGGGAGCGGCTATCACAAGTTTGCCGCCCAAGATCTGCCTTACAACGTGGTGGTCTACGACTTTGGCGTCAAGCGCAACATTCTGCGCATGTTGGTCCAACGCGGCTGCCACTTAACCGTAGTTCCAGCTAAGACCCCAGCTGAGGATGTCTTAGCGTTAAATCCAGATGGCATCTTTATGTCCAATGGCCCGGGCGACCCTGAGCCTTGCACCTACGCCATTGAGGCCATCAAGACCTTTGTTGAGCGTAAGATCCCATTATTTGGTATCTGCCTGGGTCACCAATTATTAGGCTTAGCCTCCGGTGCTAAAACCATAAAGATGAAGTTTGGTCACCACGGTGCTAACCACCCAGTACGCGATGAGGCCACAGGCAGCGTACTTATCACCTCGCAAAACCACGGCTTCTGCGTCGATAAGGACACCTTACCAGATAACGTTAAGGCCACCCACTTCTCCTTGTTTGATGGCTCGCTGCAAGGCATTGAGCGCACTGACGCCCCTGCCTTTAGCTTCCAAGGTCACCCTGAGGCCAGCCCAGGCCCCCACGACCCAAGCGGCCTGTTTGACCATTTCATCGAGCTGATGAAGCAAAACCGTAAGTAGCCAACTCACCTCAAGCATATCCTAACAGCGGTCTTAGGCCCCAAGCGCACATTGAGCCCAAGCAAGCCCTAGGCTCCAGCACGCCTTGAGCCTACCACAAGCCTTCGGCCCCAAGCGCACCTTGAGCCCACCATAAGCCCTAGGCCCTAACGCGCCCTAAGCGCCCGCTCCCTATGCTTGAGTTCGCTCCCTCAGCCCTAAGTCCATCCAAGCAACCATATCAGGTGGACCAAGGCCTGAGGCCTAAGCCCGAGGTTTTTTATGCCAAAGCGTACTGACATCAAGAGCATTTTAATTTTAGGCGCCGGTCCAATCGTCATTGGCCAAGCCTGTGAGTTTGACTACTCCGGCACCCAAGCCTGCCGCGCCCTGCGCGAAGAGGGTTATCGCATCATCTTGGTCAACTCCAACCCGGCGACCATCATGACCGACCCTAATATCGCAGATGCCACCTATATTGAGCCAATCGACTACCGCGTGGTCGAGCGCATCATTGAAAAAGAGCGCCCAGATGCCATCCTGCCAACCATGGGTGGCCAGACCGCTTTAAACTGCGCCTTAGACTTAGAGCGGCACGGCATCCTCGCCAAGTACCAGGTTGAAATGATCGGTGCTAATGCCGACACCATCGACAAGGCCGAGAACCGCGAGCGCTTTGATGCGGCCATGAAGAAGATTGGCCTGCAATGCCCGCGGGCCGGCATCGCCCACTCCTTAGAAGAAGCTTGGCAAGTACAAGCTGAAGTCGGCTTCCCGTGCATCATTCGTCCCTCCTTCACCATGGGTGGCACCGGTGGTGGTATTGCCTACAACCCAGAAGAGTTCGAAGAGATCTGCACCAAGGGCTTAGAGAGCTCACCTACCCATGAACTTTTGATCGACGAGTCGTTAATCGGCTGGAAAGAGTTCGAGATGGAAGTGGTGCGTGACCGCAAGGACAATTGCATCATTGTCTGCTCCATCGAAAACTTCGACCCAATGGGTATCCATACCGGTGACTCGATTACCGTGGCCCCGGCTCAGACCCTGACCGACAAGGAATACCAAATCATGCGTGACGCCTCGATGGCGGTGCTGCGTGAGATTGGAGTTGAAACCGGCGGTTCTAACGTCCAATTTGGTATCAATCCTAAGGACGGGCGCATGGTCATCATCGAGATGAACCCACGCGTTTCGCGCTCTTCAGCCTTAGCCTCAAAGGCCACCGGCTTCCCTATTGCCAAGGTCGCCGCTAAGCTTGCGGTCGGCTTTACCTTAGATGAGCTGGGCAACGACATCACCGGCAATTTAACCCCGGCCTCGTTCGAGCCATCGATCGACTACGTGGTCACCAAGGTGCCACGCTTCAACTTCGAGAAGTTCCCGAACTCCAATGACCGCCTGACCACTCAAATGAAGTCGGTCGGTGAGGTGATGGCGATTGGCCGCACCTTCCAAGAGTCGCTGCAAAAGGCCTTACGTGGTCTTGAGACCGGCAAGTCGGGCTTTGCCCCACGCCTTGACATGACCAGCAAGGAAGCGCGCACCAAGCTGTTACATGAGTTAGAGGAGGCAGGCGCCCACCGCATTTGGTACATCGCCGATGCTTTGCGCATGAACATGACGGTCGAGGAGCTCTTTGAGTACACCCATATCGACCCATGGTTCTTGGTCCAAATCAAGGAATTAATCGACATTGAGAAATCCTTAGCCGGACGCACCTTAAAGTCGATTGACGCCGAGCAGATGCGCGACTTAAAGGCCCGCGGCTTTGCCGATGCCCGTTTAGCTGAGCTCTTAAACGTCACCGAGGATCAAGTACGCGAGCGCCGCTGGCTGCACGAGGTGTACCCAACCTACAAGCGCGTTGATACCTGCGCCGGTGAGTTTGCCACCCCAACTGCTTATATGTACTCAACCTATGAGCAAGAGTGTGAAGCGCAACCGAGCAATCGCCGCAAGATCATGATCTTAGGTGGTGGTCCTAACCGCATTGGTCAGGGTATCGAGTTCGACTACTGCTGCGTCCACGCCTCCTTAGCCTTACGCGAGGACGGCTTTGAGACCATCATGGTCAACTGCAACCCAGAGACGGTCTCAACCGACTACGACATCTCCGATCGCCTCTACTTTGAGCCGGTCACCTTAGAAGACGTCTTAGAAATCGCGCGCATTGAGAAGCCAGAGGGCTGCATTGTCCAATTTGGTGGTCAGACCCCACTGAAGCTCGCACGCAAGCTTGAGGCCGCCGGCGTCCCAATCATTGGTACCTCCCCTGATGCCATCGACAAGGCCGAGGATCGTCAGCGCTTCCAAGAGGCGATCGAGAAGTTAAAGCTGTTGCAGCCGAAAAATGGCACCGCCATTTCGCTCAACCAAGCCGTCTCCATTGCCGCCAATATCGGCTACCCATTAGTGGTCCGTCCATCCTACGTCTTAGGTGGCCGCGCCATGGAAGTAGTCTATGACGAGGAAGACTTACGCCGCTACTTCAACGAAGCCGTCAAGGTCTCCAACAAATCGCCGGTGCTCCTCGACAAGTTCCTCGACCACGCAATCGAGATTGACGTCGACGCGGTCTGCGACGGCAAGGACATCGTCATCGGTGGCATCATGGAGCACGTTGAGGAGTGCGGTGTACACTCCGGCGATGCCGCCTGCGTGCTGCCACCTTGGCACTTAAGCGATGAGATCAAGGAGCGCATCGTTAAGATCAGTGAAGATCTCGCCATTGAGCTCGACGTTAAGGGCCTGATGAACGTGCAGCTGGCGGTCAAGGACAATGACATCTACCTCATCGAGGTCAACCCACGTGCCGCGCGTACGGTACCATTTGTCTCCAAGGCTACCAGCTTGCCTTTAGCCAAGATCGCCGCGCGCATCATGACCGGCAAGAGCTTAGCCGAGCAGGGCGTCACCCACCAAATCGTGCCGCCATACTACTCGGTCAAGGAAGTAGTACTGCCATTCCACAAGTTCCCAGGCTCCGACCCAATTTTAGGACCAGAGATGCGTTCAACCGGTGAGGTCATGGGCACAGCCCCATCCTTCCACGAGGCCTACGCCAAGGCCCAGCTGGCAGCCAACAGCGAGATTGTGCGCTCAGGTCGCGTCTTGCTCTCGATTCGCAACTCAGACAAGAAGCTCTTACCAGAGCTGGGGCGCAAGTTGATTGCGGCCGGCTTTGCGCTTGATGCCACCGGCGGCACCTTCAAGACCTTAGACGAAGCCGGCCTTGCCGTTACCCGCGTCAAGAAGGTCTACGAGGGGCGTCCGAACATCTTAGACGGCATCAAGAGCGGTCACTACAGCTGGATCATCAACACCACCGAAGGCCGTCAGGCGGTCTTAGACTCGCGTTCGCTGCGCCGTGGCGCCCTGCAGTACCATGTCAGCTACTGCACCACCATCAATGCAGCGATTGCCACGGTGGATGCCATGAACGAAAGCGAGTTCCGCTCGGTCCACTCAATCCAAGAGCTGCACCAGCAAATCGCCGAGAACGAGGCGCGCACACAGGCCTAGCGCCCGCCCCGGCGGGGCTGGCGGCGAGGCTGGCGGCGGGGCTGGCGG
>DXIF01000079.1 GCA_019113025.1 Candidatus Anaerobiospirillum stercoravium
GGGCTTGAGGTCGGGCTTGAGGTAAAGCTTGAGGTAGGGAGAGCAGGCCGTGAACCAGATATATGCCACCTTGTTAAGTGACGTGGTGGGCGCTGATGTTATCAACAGCACGTTACAAGAGCTCGAGCATAGCTACCCTAAGCTGTGCGCGCAGCTCAATGAGCTGGTACAGCCTCAGGGCGCTAATGCCGCTGAGCTCAAGGATTATTCCTTACACCTCGTCGATGCCTACCTTAAGCTCAAGCAGTCGGAGCTATATCACAACCCGGTGTTGTATCGGGTGCTGCGCGCGCTAGGCCCGGTCGCCCAGAGCTATGAGCTCAAGGGCGCAGAGCCTTACATCCTGCACTTTGATACCGCGCTGACGGTCACCATCATGGCCTTGATGTGCGGCCTTAAAGATTTGGGCAATGTCGCGGCCTACTCTAACTATGCGAACCAGTATTTGCAGCTGCTGCTGCCAAACATGGTGCACCCGCGCTATCGCATTGCTCCGGCCAATTGCCGTAGCGTGATGCGTTTGGTGAACTTTGATTTGATGGAGCGCTTTTATACCAACTTCTTTACCCGTGCTAAGGTCGCAACCAAGTTGGTGCCCCCGGCGGCCCTTTCGGCACTACAACCAAAGTTACAGGGCGCCGGGCTCAAAGCACAGCTCTCCGGGCTGACCTTAGAGGATTTACCGGCCTTTTTGCCGTGCTTGGGATTAGCGCATGGCTTGATCTTGGGACCACGTAGCCTTTTGTTTTTGTGCGCTGATCAGCTGGTGGTCAATGGCTACCACTATTTGCTCTCGCTCAATCATCTGCCCATGGAGCGCCAAGCGCAGTTTCAGGCGCGCCTTGCGGCTACCTCCAACTCGAAGATCCTGATCGATCGCATCGACAGCTACTATGATCTCTTGGATGAGATCTCCGAGGATATGCAGACCGTGGTCTGCATCAAGCGCTTAGAGCCGCGTACCCAGAGCGTGCAGTGCCACTTCTTTTTGTCGACCTTGCCTCAAGTCGAGGAGAGCCTGTACTTGATTAAGGCCGCTAATGATGAGTGCGAACCGGGCTTGGCGCAGCCGGGTTCGTACCTCATGACTATTGCGCGCACGAGCGCTGCCGCAGGTAAGGAGGCCGATCCGCTCTATTTGCCCCTGCGCTCTGATTACAACCGCTTTATTGTCAATGTACTCTCATATGAGCGCGAGCTTGAGGTCAAACTTAAGGGGGCAGGCGCGGCTAAGCCGTGGGATGAAGTGCTGTATCGCAATGGCAGTAACCCGATTTACGCCATGACCAGCCTCTTCTATTACTTCTTATCAGACGTACTCGATCAAGAGCAAATGGTGTCTTTGCAGCGGCGCCGCATGTTTGATCTGCTGGGCGCCAATCCGTAGGCCCCCGCTGGGGCATCTGGGCTCAGTTTACTCGGTCAGTTTGTCCGGTCAGTATGCCCAGGCAGTTTGTCTGGTCAGTGTGCCCGGGCGGCGTGCTGGTGCGGGGCTGGTCCTTAATCAAGATCAGACCAATCTAGGGGGAACACGCTATCTAAGGCGCGGCTATCTTGCAGTGCTAGCACCTTAAACTCGCATTCCTCAGGGATGATGAAGCTCTCGCGGCGCAGGGCCTTGTAGATTTCAATAGTGCACAGATAGGCTAAGAAATCGCGATTACGGGTGTAGGCGCCGCTGTGGTAGATATTGTCCTTTAAGCCAAATAAGAGTTTGCCCTCAAGGTGCTGGAGCAGGTCGCGTTCGACAAAATCAAGGTTAAAGCTCAAAAGATAGTGGTGTAGCTCATCATCGCATTCCCTTAAGGCGTCTTGGGCGATTTGATCGTTCGGGTCAAAGTCGGCAGGCAAGAGGGTGATCTGATTAGTCGCAGGAATTTGCGCTAACAGCTGGAGATCTAGGGCTTGATCATCCGCGCTTACCAAGCTTTCGTCGGTGTTGAACACGGTGCAGGAAATGAAATTGGTGCACAGCTCTTGGAGGTGGATTAAGAACCAGCCACGGCACAGTCCGTCAACGGCATTGCACGGAGCAAGCTTGATCTCGTTTTGGTTCAAGAGCTCAAGCAGACTGTAGCTTTCTTGGCATACGTAGAACGGGGCGACGCAGTTCATGATCTGATTTAAGGTGGCGATCATGTCGCTGTCAGAGGCGTCGTGGCCAATGACTTTGAGCTCAATGAGTGGGTAGATCGCGCGGTCGCCCAGGGTGATGCCTTGGGGCAACTTAATCGGGGCTAAGCGCTCTGCCAGGTTCGATTCGCCGATACCCAACAAGAAGATGCGAATTAAGTGGGTACGCGGGATCGTGTCTTGCGTAAAGGAGAGTACCAGCTCTTTAATCGAGAGCTCCCACATCGCCTTGAGCTCGCGGGGTACACCTGGGGCAAAGATAAAGATGGCTTGATCGATCTTGAGCACAAAGCCACAGGCCGTGCCCACTGGATTGTTGATAAATAAGGCCCCTTGCGGCAGCATGGCCTGCTTGATATTGCTGTGCGCCATGGTGCGGCCGCGCTGCTTAAACCACTCTTGCATGCGCTCGAGCCACTGTTCGTTAAGCTCCAGCGGAACCTTGGCAACCCGCGCCGCCGCTTCAGTGGTGAGATCATCATTGGTTGGGCCTAAGCCGCCGGTGACAATGACCACCGCCTTGCGCGCGGAGACTTCGGTAAAGAGCGCCATCAGCTCCTCTAAGCTATCGCCACAGGTGTGCCGCCGGTTGACTTGAAGGCCCGCTTCAATCAGCTCCCGTGATAGAAAGCTGGCATTGGTATCGTCAATACTGCCGGTTATGACTTCATCTCCCGTCGAGATTAGTTCAATTCGCATCGCTTCCCCCTCACTATGCTGGTTCACTGAGCTCGGTGCAAAAAGCTCGCCCCGAGGCCATCCATTCATTATAAAACCGCACATGAGGGCAGCGCGCATGCTCTTGGCGGTGCTGGGAGCTGCTTGGGGGTATTGGCGGAGCTGGGATGCTTGGTGGTATTGGCGGCGCTTGGGGGTTATTGGCGGTGCTTGGGGGTATTGGCGGTGGC
>DXIF01000080.1 GCA_019113025.1 Candidatus Anaerobiospirillum stercoravium
GCACCGCGTTGCATTGTAAGGAAAAGGGGCGGCCTCGAAAAGTACACAACAGATATTACACTCTCCAATGGTGGGAGCATCGTCAAGAGCTCAAGGACGAAACCGGCCTGTATAAAGCCAAGTGCTTTAGCCGCAGCGAAATTGAGGCGCTGGATTACAACCTCGACCTCTGTGGCTACCCACAAGAGCAAGAAGACGAGCTACTGCCGCCTGATGAGCTCATCGCCCACTATCAAGCCCAGCGCGCCCAGCTCTCAGCGCAAATTGACGCCACCTTAAGCCAAATCATGGCCCTAGTCGGCCGAGCCCAAAGCTAAAAAGGAGTTCGCCCGATGAACAGCAAACAACTGATGAGCTCGATCCTGCAACAGGCCATGCAAGGCCAGCTCGTGCCCCAGCTCGACAGCGAGCCCGAGGTCGCGCAAGTAGGCCCAGCGCCCGCCCCCGATGCGGTGCCATTTGCGATTCCTGACAAGTGGAAGTGGGTGCAAATTGGAGCGTTACTGCCTTTTGGTGGATCTAACCAAGTTAAACCAGAAAGCATCCCAGCAAATTCATGGCTGTTGGGCCTTGAAGAGATCGAAAGTGATGGCGATTTAATCAAGAAAATCCGATCCTGGGACCGTGTGGGGAGCAATAAGAACGCTTTTAAGGCAGGTGACGTGCTTTACAGCAAGATGCGCCCTTATCTCAATAAGGTCATCATCGCTGATGAACCGGGATTTTGCTCAACTGAGCTGCTTGTTTTGGACGTTAATCAAGCTAAAGCGCCTTTGTTTGCCGGATACTTGCTCTACTTTTTGCGAGCTCCATATTTTGTCAGCTACGCTACCGTTAACTCGCATGGACAGAAGCCGCGTTTAGATTTAAAGCGCGGTAAACAAGCTTGGATGCCGCTACCTCCACTTGAGGAGCAACGCCGCATCGTGGCGAGAATCGAGGAGATCCGGCCGCTGGTTGAGAGCATAGGTGAGGCCCAAGAGCAGCTTGCTCAGCTTGAAGCTGACTTTCCGCGCAAGCTTAAGGCTTCGTTGCTGCAACAGGCTATCGCAGGCCAGCTCGTACCCCAGCTCGACAGCGAGCCTGAGGTCGCGCAAGTTGGCCCAGCGCCCGCCCCTGATGCGGTGCCGTTTGAGATTCCGCCTAAGTGGAAGTGGGTGCAGCTGGAACAAGTGTTCTCTATGGCTGCAGGTAAGAACATCAAGGCTAATCTTATAAAGGAGTGCGGTAAATATCCGTGTTACGGGGGCAATGGCCTACGAGGATATACAGACTGCTGCAATGTTAGTGGCACTTATAACTTGATCGGGCGGCAGGGAGCTCTTTGTGGTAATGTCCACTTAGTTTCAGGTGAGTTTTACGCTACCGAACATGCTATTGTTGCTCGTCATGACCCTGCTAGGGTTGATCCGCAGTGTGCCTTCTTCTTCTTGACTGCGCTTAACTTAAATCAGTACGCAACAGCTACAGCGCAACCTGGACTTGCCGTATCAAAGATCGCTAAAACTTTTTATCCTCTCCCTCCGCTTGAGGAGCAGCGCCGCATCGTAGCTAAGCTCGATGAGCTCTTGCCTGAGGTCGATAAGCTGGGTAGTTTGCTCAAGACCGCTTAAGTAGTCACCACCGCCCTGCCAGCGCGCCGCGCAGCTCAAAGCTGTGCTGGGGCGGGCGCCGCATCCGTAAGCTGCACGCCCGGCAGAGGGCTTGGCGCGGCGGCAAGTCAGTTACAGCTTTGGATGGGCGATGGCGGCGAACGCGGTGGCTGATGCGTGGGCGCGGTGTCGGGCCGCGGGTGTTTTGCGGACGGTTGTGAGCTCAGCGCGCGCAAACTTAGGCTATGATAGCCTCGCATCAGCTCTTGGTGCACTATCTCTTGGTTCGTGCTTGGTTCCAGCTTGGATCTTCTCTCTTATCTTCTATGTCAAAAACATTTTACCGCTCGCCCCAACCTAGCTTAAGTGGCAACCGGCGGATTCTTCTTATCGCAAGCTATCTTGATGGCGGGCGCGACGCGGCTCTGACCGCGCAGCGCTTTGGCGTAGCGCCGCAGCTAGTAGCTCAGCTGTTAGCTGAGATTAAGGCGCAGGGCTTACTTGCGTGGTGTACGAAGCAATTCGAAAACGATCTCAGCTCTTCGATCAATCAGGAATTGCTCAAAGCTGAAGCTGAAAGTGGCGGCCGTTTGCAGCAGGAGTTAGAGCAGCTTAACCTCTTTCATATCGATGCGTTTCGCCTGGCCTCCGGCGCGGCGCTGGAGCGCCACTATTTCACGCCCGAGGCGGTAGCAAAGCTATTTCACGTACCTGAAAGTGATGTATTTAATTTTCAGCGCAAGCTGCGCGCGCAAGGCTATGATAAGTGGCTGGCGCAGTACACCAAGCAAGATATCGCCTTGGTTCAGCCTGAGGTTAAAGTTACTATGTCGCCATTTTTGACCGACACCGCGCCGCGCCCCGAGCGCTCACGCGCGGCGCACCCCCCTGTAAACAGTGCGGGCGCTGCTAACGAGCCGACCAAGCAAGCCGCATCATCCATGAGCGGCGAGCGGCGCATTCACATTACTCTGGCCGCCTTAAGCCAAGCGCGCACCGTGACCGACTTGTCTCTGCGCTTCCAGTTGCCCGCCACACAAATTGTTGCGTGGCAGCAGGAGGCGCAAGCGCAGGGCGTCTATCAGTGGTGCTACGAGCAGCGTAAGCGCGATGAGGCTGACCAAGACACTATACTGACGATTGCGCGCGAGCGGCTCCAAGCGAAGCATCAGCTTGACGCTTACACCCAAGCCTATGCTCAGGTCATTGCCGTGGGGGCGGTGCTGGACCAAAAGGTGTCGGTGGCTAAGGCCGCCAAGATCTTAGGGCTCAATGAGGCGGGGTTAAAGCGCTTAGTTAAGCAAGCTCAGGGGCAGGAGCGGGAGGCTTGGGCTAAGCAGCTATTGGCCTCAGTCCCTAAGCCCACTGCGCCCAAGTCGATTTTTACGCCCACCACGTATAAGTCCCCACGGCCGACCGCCTCTGCTGCATCACATAGCGCATTAAGTAGCGCTGAGTCACATCAACCGCGCGTGTTTGGTGCACATAAGTCGCAGCAGTCGTCCGCTCCTAATTCGGGGGCCCCGGGGAGCGGCGCAGCTGCGGCGCCCGCCCCGCGTGTCTTTGGCGCGCACACCGCACAGCAGACCAAGCAGCAAGCCGCTACGGCGACGGCCGCGGCTGCAACGCATGGTACTGCGGCCCAGCCTGCTGAGTTGTCTGCTACTGCCGCTTTAGCCCCAGCTGGGAATAGCACCCTTAATCACAAGAGTCATCGCCTCTCCAAGCTCAAGTCGCACCAAACGCTACTTGCTGCGCAGTCGCTTCAGTCTGGGGCTCAGGCCACGGCGACCGCCGCGGCTCAGGTGGGCACGATCAACTTAACCGGCGCCGATCGCATCAGCTTACTGGCGGCATATGTCGATAAGCAATTCTCCTTGAGCAAGCTCACTGCATCAAGTGGCCTGAGCGCGGATGAGTTAGCGCAATTGGAGGCTGAGGCCAAGAAGCAAGGCTTAATAGATTGGTGCATTGCGCAGCATCGCCGCGACCAAGGACAAAAGCTAAAGTCAGCTCTCAATTTGGTCGTAAGCTGCGATATACCGTGGTTTACGGACGCTGCTTTGAGCGCGGTATGGACGCAGCAATATAGCCTCGAGACAGTGGCGGCCATCTTAAATCTGGATCGAGATGAGTTGCGCGCGCAGCTGGAATCCCAGCCTCTGTCCCAGGCAAAGTCTACCGTGTCGCGCACGCCGCCTGAGTCAGCCGCCGCTCAGAGCAAGCGCGCTACTGCTACTACAACTC
>DXIF01000081.1 GCA_019113025.1 Candidatus Anaerobiospirillum stercoravium
ATAAATAAGGCATTCTTGTTTTGGGGGCTTAGCTCATGGTTTCTGTATTGTCACAAAAGCGGGGAATTTCGGGGACGCTGCTGTCCCGGGCGCGGCCGTCCCGCCGCCCCACGGCGCCGTTGCCTCAGAACGAGCGGTCTGCGGCCACTGCGCCTAGGACAGCGGCGCGCAAGTAGGCCCGCCATTTACTCAATTTACTCCATGGGGCTTGCTTGACGGGGCGGCGCGGGCTTATGGGCGGCGGTACTGGTTTTAGCAAGCATTCCGTACCTTTGCGTAACGTTCTGTAAACGTCCGCAAACGATTACGTGCACTATCTCAATGCCCTGATTGTTCCTAATGAGATAGGGCGCAAAGTTTTCGTAACCGTTTGCGGAAAAAGTGTGACGGGGTGCATATCTTAACGATTTTTACTACGAAAACGCGTCAGCGCAAATTAAGATGAGATCCTAAATGCTGCGGTTTGGGACTAGTGGGTCTAGTGTGTCCCGAGGATCACATTTGGTTCCTTGTTTTAGCCGCTAAGCTCTTGGCAGCAGGAGCCTAAGAGCTTGGCACCTAGCAGGATTGCGCGGCATAGTTACAGATTTGGCGACTAGCTTATACCTTGTTGCACGCTGGAATTGACCAGATCTCACAGTACGACGTACGACGTACGACGTACGACCGTACCAACGGACAAGCGCTCAGCGCACCCATACGACGTAGTACGGCTGTTGCCTCCCTAGGGAGGCGCAGGTGTGGGGCCGTGGGGCGTACCTAGGTCGGTCTTAGGTTGAACCTAGGACTGATGTGAGGTCGGTTGTGGGGATTGTCAGCACAATGTGGGTGGTTGTTTGGGCTTAGTCGGTGTCAAGAGGAGGCGCTCATGGGGCAAAGCGGAGACTACATCCTTCAAATGAAGGATATAGATATGTTTTTTCCAGGTGTTAAAGCCTTAAAACATGCAAAATTTAATCTAAAGCGTGGTGAGATTCACTCTCTGATGGGTGAGAACGGCGCTGGCAAGTCGACCTTGGTTAAGGTTCTAACCGGCGTTTACCACAAGACTAACGGCACGGTGATCTTCGATGGTCAGCAAATCGAGCCGGAGTCGCCACTGCGCAGCCAGCAAATCGGCATCTCGACCGTGTACCAAGAGGTTAACCTCTGTGCTAACTTAACGGTGGCCGAGAATATCTACATCGGGCGTGAGCCACGCGGCAAGTGGGGCCAAATTGATTGGGCCACCATGAACGCTAATGCCAAGAAGCTCTTGCACGAAGAGCTCGGTCTTGACCTCGACGTTAACCGCGTCTTGAACTTCTATCCGGTCGCGATTCAGCAGATGATCGCGATTGCCCGTGCCATCGACACCAAGTGCAAGATTCTGATCTTAGACGAGCCAACTTCGTCGCTGTCAGATCGCGAGACCGAGCGCTTGTTTGCCATCATGCGCAAGCTCAAGGCTCAGGGCATCGCCATTATCTTCATCTCCCACTTCTTAGAGCAGATTTACACCATCTGCGATCGCATCACGGTCTTGCGTGATGGTGAGTATGTCGGTGAGTACGACATTCCACAACTCGAGCGCATCCAGCTCATCTCCAAGATGATGGGTAAGGAAGTCAACGAGAACCAGATCGAGAGTAATGTCGATAAGTCCATCCCTAAGGACGAGAACATCGTTGAGACTGCGCACGCGGTGGTCGATGGTAAGGTCAAGGACCTGACCATGCACATCAAGAAGGGTGAGGTCGTGGGCTTTGCTGGTCTTTTGGGCTCAGGCCGTACCGAAATTGCCGAAATGCTCTTTGGTATCACCCCACCTAATAGCGGCGAGATCAAGGTCGACGGGGTGTCGGTCAAAATCAAAGGTCCAATGGATCAGATGATGAACCGCATCGCCTTCTGCCCTGAAGATCGTAAGGTCGCAGGTATTATCGGTGACCTGTCGGTGCGCGAGAACATCATTTTGGCGCTGCAAGCTAAGGACGGTATGTTCAAGCACATGCCAATGTCCCAGCAGCGTGCGCTGGCCGACAAGTACATCGAATTGTTGCGCATCAAGGTCTCCGACCGCGAGCAGTTGATTAAGAACCTGTCCGGTGGTAATCAGCAAAAGGTGATCATTGCCCGTTGGCTGGCAACTAAGCCTAACCTCTTGATCCTCGATGAGCCTACCCGTGGTATCGACGTCGGTACCAAGAGTGAAATCGAAGCCTTGGCCGTACGCCTTGCTAAGGAAGATGGTATGTCGGTGGTCTTCATCTCAGGTGAGATGGGCGAGATGGTTCGTACCTGCTCGCGCGTCATGATCATTCGGGATCACGAAAAGATCACTGAGTTAAATGGCGATGAAATCTCTACTGCTCACATCATGCAGGCTATTGCAGGAGATTACCATGGACGCAATTAAGAAGTTCACCTCAAGCTCGCTGGCGCTGCCGTTAGCCGCCTTAGCTCTGCTCTTGCTCTTCAACGCCATCTTTGTCGACGGCTTCTTCTCGATTCAAATGATGGAAAACGGCAACCTTTATGGCCGTCCGATCGATATTCTCTATCGTGCCTCATCCTTAATCATCCTGTCCTTGGGCATGACTTTCGTTATTGCCACCGGCGGTGT
>DXIF01000082.1 GCA_019113025.1 Candidatus Anaerobiospirillum stercoravium
AACCGGAGCCATCAATGGCCACCATAGAACCGTTGCTCTCTGCGCTTAAGTTTGAACCGCTACTACTATCGGTCAAGCTCTCAGCGGTGCTCTGACCAGTGCTCCCAGTGGTGCTCTGACCGGTGCTCCCATCTAAGCTCTCACCTAATGAGCTGGAGGTACCGCTCGTGGTATCACTGATACTATTGGCATCATTAGCCGCAGTTAGGTCATCACCTAAGCTCGGGCTGGTAACCGGGCCGGCAATACTGTTAGAGGTATCATTGCTGGTCAAACCTGAACTGTCATCAGGGCTTAAGGTACCATCGACCGTGCCATTAGGCAGGCTATTGGCAATATCGTTCCAGCTATCGCTGTAGTTGTTGATGATGGAATCAAGCGCGGTCCCGTCTTGGCGCTCATAAGTGCCAATAAAGGAGGAATCCGGACTCATGATGTTCATCACGGCATCATAAGTAGGATTAGAGAGCTTGCGTAAAATCTGGCGCGAATTTGGCGCTAACTTAAAGTCAAACTCGCTCTTGCCTTGCAGCTGCGCGCTAGTGGTAATGGTACCCCGGTACAAGCCGTTTTCGGTGGCGACGTTGATGGTATCGCCGTCCTTGAGCTTGACCTTAGTACCAAAGACGGAGCCCAGTTCTGATGCGGTGGTCATGGCTGGCAGCAAGAGATAGCCGCCATTGGAAGCGACCGTCTTGTGCTCCATATTGACAAATACCGAGCCCGCGCGCGCCGCCGCTTGCCCTAAGGCCCGCGCCGTCACTTGCATCCCCGCGTGTGCACCTAAGTAGATGCTATTGCTGCCGCTCAGCTCGCGCTGCAGCACGGCGCTACTCTCTGGGCCCACAATCAGCTTGTACAAACCAAGGTCAATGCCCGCACGGTCAATGTAGGCAAGTGACGACACGCCTATGCGCACTTCTCCCTCAGCTGCGGTGTTAGGGACAGCGGCATTAAGAACAGCGGCGTTAGGAACAGCGGCAAGGTCTTCATCCTCACGCAGTACCAGCTGCTGAGCCTGAGCAAAGCCGGCGGTATCATCGGTCAGACCTAATGCAGCATTGCGCCCAACGACGACATTGCCCGAGAGCTTCATGATGTCCGCATCACTTGTTGGCCCCAGCTGTGGCGTCTGCACTGTAGCGCGCTCGCCGTGCGGGGCATCAAGCCAGAGCAAGCCGCCTTGCAAATCGATTTGGCCTGCGACCACCGAGCTGATAATTGGGGTATAAGCGGCCAATGGCTCGCGCTTTTGCTCATCAGCAGCTTGCGCTTGCACCGCCACTTGATCTGATTCGCTGCGCTTGAGTTCAGGGACCACCACGCTGCCGCTGACGGAGCGCTCAGCAACTGGCGCGGCGCTTGCCGCCGCGACTGCTGCGGCGTCGGCTGCCCCTGAGGCCGGGTTATGGCCCACCGCTAAGACGCTCTCCAAGCCGCGCAGGGTGATATTTTCCGCGTAAACTGAAGTGCCTTGGTGCACCGCCATTTGGTTGCCCAGCACCGTCCCCACCTCGACCTGCGAAGCAGCGAGATCAGCGGAGCCCCGCACCGTGCTGACATCTAAGACCTTGAGCTTGAGCTCTGAGTCCTTGGCACTAAAGGAACCATCGTCGCTGACCTTTAAGCTCTCCAGATGTAGGGCCGAGCTTAAGCTCTCAAAGTGCTTAGCCTTGAGCTCCTTGGCCTTGAGCTTACTGTCTTTGAGTTTGAGCGCCTTAACGTCGATATTATCTGGGGCCGCCCCGTCGGGGGTGACCACCATTAAGTTCACGCCGTTTAAGTTAACGGTGCCCCGGCCCGTGAGCGAGCCAATCTTGCCCGAGCCCTTGAGGTTTAAGCTCGAACCTGCGCCCAGCTCAATGCCCACCATTTGGCCTTGAGTGGTGGCCGCAAGCGGGGCCAACTGCGCCTCTAAACTGCTCTCGCCTAAACGGTTCTCGCCTAAACTGCTCTCACCCCAACTATTCTTGGTACCGTGCAGCGCCAGCGTCTCACCCGCGGTCACCTGAACTGGATCCGGGTTATCCGGGGCGTCCTGGTTAGCCGAGGTCGCGACCTCTAAAGCCGCCCAGTCGCCTGCGATTTGATCTGAGGCTTCAATGCCGCTTAATACCTGCTTGGAGGTATCAACCGCCGCACTGCCAATACCCCCGGCACTGGCCTCTAATAACGCGGCCACATCCACGCGTCCGGTGCTCATCAGCGGCAAGGCGAGATCGGCGCCATTGACCGCTAGCAGTCCCGAGCTCTCATCGCGCGCCAGTACCACCTCAGGGCGGCCTGGGAGCGCCGCATCCGCCCCGGCGGCAATGGCGACGGTGCCTGGGCCTAGCTCGGAGACATCAAGCAGCACAGGAGTGCTCGAGTCAAGCACAAACTTAATCTGGTCAGGCGACTTAACTTGCGTCGCCGCTTCATTCTGATAAGTCAGAGCGATGTAGTCACTTTGCGCTTCAGGGTCTGTGACCTCAAGGTCAATGCGCGCTGGTGCCAATTGCGGAGCGGCAAAGACACTGCGCCCGTGGCGGGTGCGATTTAATGCCACAAACTCATTTGCGGCCACTGCGTCTGCGGCCACCGCATCTGCGGCCACCGCATCTGAAGCTACCGCAGCGCGGTGAGCCATCGTAAGTTCAGGGGCCCGCTCATTGACCGCCGGACTTTGGTCAGCTAAGACCAAGGTCGAGCCACGGCCTAACTTCAAGTCAACAGCGAAAACGTCCGTTGAGCCCTGGGCTAAAGCACTGAGCGAGCCTAAATCTAAGACCGCCCGCTCCGCCTCATCCGCGCCCGGCGCCGTTGCCTCAGGGGCAACAAGGCCCAACAGCGAGTGCTCATGGGCCAGCTCTTGGGCTTGTTCCACCGCCATCCCCACCATGGCCCCGCCTAACGGCGCGGTCACGGTCAAGCCTTGTCCCTGTGCCGCGGCAGAGGCGATCGAAAGCTTAGCGCGCGCCTGCGCTTCATCGTCAGGCGGCAAGGCAGACGGCAACAAGGAGCTGACTTCAAAGTCGGCTGCCGCTTGCGGGAACTGATAGGCATGGACGTTAGTCGGCGCCGCCAGCTCTTGCTCTAAATCTGGCTCTAAAGCCAAGGCGGTGCCGCCGAGCTTCAATAAGCCAGGTTGCTCCAACTGACCCAAGGCGGTGACATCGACGATGAGGTTGGCGGCCATACTCTCACTTAAGGTGAGGTCATACCCGCCTAAAGCCGCCCAATCAAGCGCCAGCGCGCCCTCAGCATTAATGCTGATCGCGCTCATGCCATCCAAGCTGAGGCTCGTGCCTGAGGTCAGCTCAACCGTGGTATCCGGCATAAGCTCGAGCTCATAATTGCCCACCACCAAGCTGTAGCGATGCGGCTGTGCATCGTTGGGGCGCAGCGCCATCAATGCCCCATGACGGTCGGTCAAGGTCACAGCGCCATCGGCGCCTACGACCACGCGCGTTCCCCCTGCTGCCGCGGCATCACTTGCCAAAGCAAGAGCACTCTCCCCCCAAGCGCCCGCCGCCGCGCTGGCATCACTCAGCGCGGTTCCCGCAGGATCACCTGCAGGATCAAGGGCCGACTCAAAGGTCGGAGCAAAAGCAGGCGCAAGGGCAGGCGCAATGGCAGGCGCAATGGCCGAGCGCGGCTGTTCCTTAGTGGCATCACTCACTAACGACCAGCGCTCAAAGACGGACGAACCTGTGCGCAAAGCGCGCGTGCGCGCGTCACTTGGGACGAGCACATTGCCATTGAGCTCAACATCTTGGCTCAACGGCGAGCCATCTTGGGCTAAATCAAAGAATTTAGGGGCTGCACTGCCACCCCAGGACTGCTCGGCGGCGACCAAATTTGGAACATGGACGATCGGGCAGTCAGGTGCTACTTGGATGAACGAAGCGGCATCAGCTGCACCATCAGCTGCTACAGCTGCGCCCGCAGCAGATAAATCAGCCGCCGCTGGGGCGTCGGCAGCGCCTTCTGGTTGCGCGGCGACCGCGCTGGCCAAAGCCACGGTCGCGACGCTTGCCCACGCGCAGCCACTACGCCACGCGCGATGGAAGATCGCGCGATAGTGCGCGTGTAAAAAGGTTAGAGCATGATTAGTTTGTTTCATGTGATGCGTTGAAACTCACCAATAAGCGAATGCGTTATTAATTTTCCGATGAGGCTGACATCAGCCTGCCAGTGCGCTACGGCGTGACCTGTGAATGAGGCCCCCACCGAGCTAATTGGAACTTATTTCGAGCTCATTAGAGTTCATCAGACCTCATTGCTCCCGCGCCCAACACGGGTCCAATTAAGTCTCATCTTGCATAGCCTAAGTTATTATTTTAGCAGCGTTGGGAGCTGCGGCACATGACGTAGACTGGCAAAGTGGGAAAAATATCCCGATGCCCCACCCAAAATCTAAATCCCCGGCGCACGCCTAGGGGCGCACGCTCAAGAGCACCCGCGGCCCCCACGAGTGCCCCCGGGCGCGCTGCTGCACTGCACCGCCTTACACGGTACGCGCCCCACCAGCGCCTTCAAGGGCGTGGGGCACCGCGCTACCGCTGGCGGCAAGGGGGCTGATAAATCGTGCCAAAAGCACGCCGCGGCGGGAGCACAGGCGCAACTTTGCGCCAAACTTTGCTAAAATTGTGACTTAGGCTGCACTCCCTGCAATTTGGGGCTTTAGTGCCAGCATAGTTTGTAGGAAGTTTGTGAGCATGGTGGGGGCAAAAGGACATGTCCGAGCGTTTTAAGCCTTATCTGACCGTGGCCTTGATCATTGAGCATGAAGGCCGCTTCTTGATGGTCGAAGAGTTCCAAGAGACTGGGGAGCTGTGCTTTGGTACCATCGCAGGGCACGTCGAGGCCAAAGAGTCCATTATTGAGGCGGCCTTACGTGAGGGCCGGGAAGAATGCGGCTGCGAGGTCGAACTGGACCACTTAGTGGGCATCTACGACTACGTTAAGGACTACGAAACCATCATCCGCTTTACCTTTGCCGCCCACTTAAAGGACAGAGACCTAAGCCTCATCAAGGTCGCCGATCCTGACCATAAGATTCAGGCTATTAAGTGGTACACGCGCGAGGATATCTACGCCCAAAAGTCGATGTGGCGCACCCGCTTGATCGGCTACAACTTCGACGACTACTTCAAGGGTCAGAAGTTACCACTCTCCAGCATCACCGAGGTACGGGCCTAAGATGTCACTGCCAAGTGCCGACCACGTCTTTAACGACCAGATTCCCTACGATCAGCTGCAAGGCAAACATGTCGTTGTAGGCTTATCTGGCGGCGTGGACTCCTCTGTTTCCGCCGCTCTGTTACAAGAGGCGGGGATGCAGGTGACCGCCCTCTTCATGAAAAATTGGGAAGAGGACGATACCGCCAGCTACTGTGCCGCCGCAGAAGATCGCAAGGACGCCGAAGCCGTCTGCGCCAAGCTTGGCATCGAGCTTAAGACCATTAACTTTGCCGCTGAGTACTGGGATCGGGTCTTTGAAAATTTCTTAAGCGAGTACCGCGCGGGGCGTACCCCCAACCCTGACATCCTGTGTAATAAGGAAATCAAGTTTAAGGCCTTCCTCGACTACGCCTTTCAAGTACTCAAGGCCGACTACATCGCTACCGGCCACTACTGCCTGCGCAGCTTTGACGGCGGCATTGACGCTCCGGCCTACCTTTTGCGCGGCAAAGATCAAAATAAGGACCAAAGCTACTTCCTGCACGCGATTGGCCCTAACAAGCTCCAGCAGGTCTTATTCCCGGTTGGGCACTTAGCAAAGCCGGTGGTGCGCGCGCTCGCCCAAGAGCGGGGCCTCATCACCGCAGGCAAAAAGGACAGCACCGGCATCTGCTTTATCGGCGAGAAGCGCTTCAATAAGTTCCTGCATGACTTCCTCCCCGACGCCTCGACCCCAGGGCCCATCATCTCAACTGAAGGCAAGGTGGTCGGAGAGCATCCGGGACTTATGTACTGCACCATTGGCCAACGTAAGGGCTTGCATATCGGCGGCAGCGCCGAGGGCACGGGCGAGGCGTGGTATGTCGTCGACAAGGACATGGCCCGCAATGCCCTAATTGTGGCACAAGGACACAATCATCCGGCCTTATTTGCGCAAGGGCTGTGGGCCAGCGCCGAAACTTGGATTGTCGCGGCCCCGACTGACTGCGAGCTGCCCCTGAGCTGTACCTGCAAGGTGCGCTATCGCCAGCCTGATGTAAAATGTACGGTCGAGCGTGTGACCCATTCCCTCAATGGTGAGGCACCCCGCTCCATGCTCAAGGTTACCTTTGCTGGACCGGTCGCCGCCATTGCCCCGGGCCAATCCGTGGTCTTCTACCGCGGCGCGGCCTGCTTAGGCGGAGCCATTATCGAGGCGCCACTGCGCTAAGCGCTAAGCAGCTACGCGCTGCGCTCGCTCGTTGAGCGCCGCATTGAGCGCAGTGCTCAGACGCTGTCTGCCGCGCTCAGCGTCAGGCCCGCGCCCTAGGTTCTGCGTGTTCTTTGTTAATTTGAGTTCTTGGCCGTTGGGAGATGTGATTATGGCTTCTGATTCATTTTGCGAAACCATTGCTTTAGCAGCGCTGTTCCAATCGGCCGCTCAAATCCAGCGCGTCGCGCGCTTTGGTGATGTCCAAGAAAATGAGATTGCCCCGCTCATGCGCGCGCTCATCATCACCAACCCGCACAAGATTGAAGATATCTACGACCCCAAGCGCTTGTCGGGTGGCTTAAACCAGCTTTTAACCTCACTCTACCCTAAAGAGGCAGCTCAGCCTAAGAACGCTGAGCTCATCAAGATTGCCTTTAGCATCATCAATCTTGAAGGCAACCTCGAAAAGCAAAACATGGTCTTCAACCAGTTAGACCAAGAGGTCGATCAGCTGCGCGAGCAAGTCTTGAGTCTGCACCCGGACTACGAGACCAGCGAGAACCAAGTGCTGCTTGATTACGAAGTGATCAAGCTCTACTCCAAGATCTACTCCAATCTGATTTCCCCGAACTTCCCTAAGCTCATCATTTATGGTGAGGAAGTTCACTTGCGTCGTACCGAATTTCAGGAAATGATCCGCGCCCTGCTCTTATCGGGTATTCGCGCCAGCTTGCTCTGGCACCAAATGGGCGGCAAGCGCTACTCCTTGATGTTCCGCTACAAGGACATTTTGGAGTGTGCCCGCGCCATCTTGTCGGGTCAAACTCAAGGCTAACGGCGGCACCTGCGCGCGTCCTGCGCTTGAGTGCGTCGCCGCGCTGTAAGCGTCGCCTGGGTTCAAGCCCACGGTGCTCAAGCAGTCAGTGCTCAAGCAGTCGGCGCTCAAGCAGTCGGCGCTCAAGCCCTAGGCGCCGCCCCGGCCTTGCCCTTTTCCCTTGTGGTCCTTTGTTGTCCTGTTGTCTCCTTCCTTGAGGTAAGTTATGCAACTGTCGCCATTAACTGCGATTTCACCCCTTGATGGGCGCTATGAGTCTAAGGTTCAAGAGCTGCGCGCCATTTTCTCGGAATATGGCTTAATGCGCTTTAGAGTCCAAGTGGAGCTCACTTGGCTCAAGAAGCTTGCTGCTTTCCCACAAATCAAGGAAGTGCCTGAGTTCAGCCCTGAGACCATCGCCTTTATCGACGATATCATCAAGAACTTCTCAGTTGAGGACGCTGAAGACATCAAGAACCGTGAGAAGGTCACCAACCACGACGTCAAGGCCGTGGAATACTTCTTAAAGGACAAGACCGCCTCCAATCCAGAGATTGCAGCGGTCAAGGAGTTCATCCACTTCGCCTGCACCTCGGAGGACATTAACAACAACTCGCACGCCTTAATGCTTAAGACCGCCCGCGAGGAAGTCCTGCTGCCGATGTGCGATCAGTTGATTGCCGCCATCACCGAGCTTGCCCACAAGTACGCGCACGTTCCGCTCTTAGCCCGCACCCACGGTCAGCCTGCCTCCCCAACCACTTTAGGTAAGGAGATGGCCAACGTGGTGTACCGGCTGCGCCGTCAGCGTGAGCAAATCGCTCAGGTTGAAATCCTAGGTAAGATCAATGGTGCGGTGGGTAACTTCAACGCCCACTTAAGCGCCTACCCAGAGGTGGATTGGCTCACCTTCTCGCGTGAGTTTGAGGAGAGCTTAGGCTTAACCTTCAACCCGTACACCACTCAAATTGAGCCGCACGATTACATCGCCGAGCTCTTCAATGCCTTAGAGCGCTTCAACACCATCATCTTGGACTTTGACCGCGACATCTGGGGTTATATCTCCTACGGTATCTTCAAGCAGCGCACCATCGCCGGTGAAATCGGCTCGTCGACCATGCCGCACAAGGTCAACCCAATTGACTTTGAGAACTCCGAGGGCAACTTAGGCTTAGCTAACGCCATCTTTGCCCACTTAGCGGGCAAGCTCCCAGTTTCGCGCTTCCAGCGTGACCTCACCGATTCGACCGTACTGCGTAACTTAGGTGTTGCTTGCGGCTACTCGCTCATTGCCTGGAAGAGCACCTTAAAGGGCATCTCCAAGCTTGAGGCCAACGAAGCTCACATCCGTGACGAGCTCAACCACAATTGGGAAGTCTTAGCCGAGCCATACCAGACCGTGATGCGCCGCTATGGCATCGCCAACCCATACGAGAAGCTCAAGGAATTAACCCGCGGCCGCGAGGTTAACCAAGAGACCATGTTAGCCTTCATCGAAACCTTAGAGATCCCAGAGGAAGCCAAGGCCGCCTTACGTCAGCTCACCCCTGAGACCTACATCGGCCGTGCGGTCGCCTTCGCCGAAGAGATCTAAACGCCCCATCATCATCCTAACAAGATGATGCCCTCGGGCGCAGGCGGCTCAGCTTACAGGCTGAGCCGCCTGTGATGCCCCGACCTAAGCGCTTTTGACCCAACTAGCCTCCTTGGCTTGGCCAAGTCTAATGGCGTTAACCGCCCCAGAGCTGTTGGCCCGACAAAAGCTCTTAGGTTGGTGTATCAGGTTGGTGTATCCCAGCCTTCAGCTCCGCTCCTATCTTCGGAGCTCATCTTAGGTGTAACTAACTCCCACTTAATGGGGAGCCTTAGCACCAAGCGGTTTCCCCGTAAACCGTGGCACCTGCAAGGGGTGCCCCCAGCGCGCCGCGCTGCTCCTATCTTGTGCGGTATGTTGTGTGGTCGCAGTACCACGTTCTGATTTGACTTGCTCCCGAGGCTAACCTTGAGCCAGACGCGCGAACGCTATTTTGAGTGGACCCTAGTGGGTCTGATCTTGATTATGGGCGGCCTACTCTTTTATGAGGGTCTCCCCTTTTTAAACGGCGCTTTAGGTGCCATCACCCTGTATTTATTGCTCCGGCGCGTTAATCTGTACCTGTGCACCCGCTTTTCGCGCAAATACGCCCCCTGGGTGATCACGCTCTGTGTGACCATCTTTGTCATGGTGCCTCTGTCCGCGCTGTTGTGGTACATCATCGATGTTGTCCAAAACGTCGACTTCGATCTGTCGTCCATCATCAAGCGCTTTTACGATACGCTCTCCTACCTTGAGAGCCAAACGGGCCTTGATATCGCAAGCGATCGCACCTTAGCCTTCTTAACCACCCGCGCCACGGCCATCATGAACATGCTCATGAGTGGCATCAACAATACCGCGATCAATCTCTTTACCGCCATCTTGCTTTTATTCTTCTTGCTCTCCGGGGGCATGAAGATGGAGCGCTCTATCGCGCGCTGCTTGCCGTTTAGCGACACCAACAAGCGCTTAATCATTGCCAAGATCAGCACGATTGTCCGCTCCAACGCCATTGGCATTCCGCTCTTGGCAATAATTCAAGGGGCAGTAGCTGCCCTAGGCTATAGCCTGTGCGGCGTCAATCGCCCGATTGAGTTTGGTGTCTTAACTGGCTTTGCCTCGATGATCCCGATCGTCGGTTCCATGCTGGTCTGGGTGCCACTCTCCATCTTGCAGTACGCCGAACACGCTCCTAACATCATGCCTGCCCTGTACTTAGCAGGCTACGGCGTCCTGATTATCTCCAGTTGCGACAATGTGCTGCGCATGATCATGCAAAAGCGCATGGCCAACACTCATCCGCTCATCACCATCTTTGGTGTGGTGACAGGTTTACCGCTGTTCGGCTTTATGGGCCTGATTTTCGGCCCGCTCTTGGTCGCGATGTTCCTGCTCTTCTTAGAGCTATTCGTAAACCAGTACATCATCGAAAACAAAGATCCCAACCAAGCCATTGTCTCCAGCCCAACGCGCCGCTCCCGCCGTGAGCGCCAGCAACAAGCCAGCGGCGGCCTGCACGCGCTCAAAGAGCGCCTCACCCGCCACGGACCAAACCACAACGTGCCCAGCGCCCCGCAGCCTGCGAGCGCGCCGGCCGCAACAGCGCCCGCAGCCAACGCGACCAATGCAGCTAACGCGGCCAATGCTGCCACCGCAGCTCAGAGCGCCGCGCGCCCTAACCTCAACTTAGAGCCTAAGGCCAAGAGCTTTAAGAGCGCCAAGGCCCAAAGCAAGCAGGAAAAGCGCGCCGCAGCCAAGCAGCGCGAAGCGCTAGAGCAAGCACAGTCGCAACGCGCCCCTGAGGCCGCCGCTCCGGTAGCTACCCGCAGCCAGCAGAACTCACGTCAGCCCAACTCGGAGGGCTCAGCCGCCGCCCGTCCTGAGCGCAAGCCAAGTGCGGCCGCAGCCCGCAGCACTAAGGCTGAGACTAAGAGCGCAGCTAGCGTTGGCATCAAGCCCGAGATTAAGACTGAGCATTCAGCCAAGGCGCCTCGCAAGACGCAACCTGCCAAGACGCAGCCCGGCACCGCCCAAGCGCCCCAGCCGATGCCGCTGTCAGTTGTGCTCACGCCACCGACCAGCACGCCGAGCGACTTAACTGCGTTCAAGGACTTAGGTCGCAGCCATACCGCCCGCGCGTTACGACGCGACCAGCGCTTTAACCTCGCACCTGATGCCTTAGGGCGCGAGCAGGCCTCCGGGCAGAGCTTGGTCGCACGCGCTGTGGCTCAAGCCATTGGCTCGTTTGACAGCTTCGACGACTTAGAAGGCACCAGCGCTCCGGCGACCGCCTTAGCCCCGCGTCCGCTCAAGCGCCCGGAGGCGCCTAAGCCATCTGCCGCGCTGTCACCTGACGCGCTGCCGCCTGCTCCCAAGGAGACCAACGTCAGCGCCCGCGCCGCTCGCCTCTCACGCCATGAGCGCAAGCAAGAGCGCACACAGCGCGCCTTAAGCGCGACCAGCGCCGCCGGTGATGCAGCACGTGCGCCGCAAGCCGAGGCGGAACCGCGCCCGGAGCGCGCCCCAAGCGCCCCTCAAGCTCAAGCTAAGGAGCAAGTGCCCAAGCAAGAACCAAAGCACGCCCCTAAGGCTGCACGCGCTCAACGCTCGGAGCGCTCCAGCACGGCCCGCCCCGCAGCGCGCAAGCTGCAAGGCGCACCCGCCGGGAAAGGAGCGCGCGCCAGCAATAAGCCCAGCGGCCGCAAGAGCGGAGCCAGCCGTCGCAACGGCCGCAACGGCCGCGCCCGCAACCTCGACTATCAAGTGCTACGCCCAACGCACCACCCGACCACCGACCTGCCGCTGCATACTGTGGTATCGCGCAGCGCAGGCTTTGAGCCGGAGCACAAGCGTCCGACCTTGCGCACCCAGTTAGTCTCGGTGCACACGGCCAAGGGCACGATGCTAGCCGATCCGCCCCGCCGTCGCCCGAGCAAGCGTCGTCCTTACCACTAAAGCACAAGCGCTAAGCTCCGCCCTGCCTTAACCTGCAAGGCCGACAGCCTGGCAGCGCAGGCGCTACTTGCGCCGCCGCTGAGCTTGACGCTGTTTACGCTCGCGCTTGTGGTCGGCCTTGCGCTGCTTGCGCTCATGTTGCTCCCTTTTGCGCGTGGCGCTCTGCTCAGCTTGCACCTCAACGCGGGCCAGCAGCTGCGCCACCACCTGCTCAATCTCCTCATCATCAGCGTCATCGTCATCAGCGTCGGCGCTCAGCGCGCTTACGTCCGCGTCGGACGCGGGCGCCATGGGAGCCATGGGCGCTGACGCTCCGGACTGCGCCGCGGGCACAGGCGTTTCAGCCTGAGCTGCTAACGGCTCCGTGGGAGCGGAAGTGGGCCCGGCTGCGCCGTCAGGCGCACAGGAGGGCGACCCAGGCACGGATACGTCCACGTCCCCGCTTAGCGCCGCGGGCTGTGAGAGCGCAGCGTTAGGCGCTACTGCGCGCTCAGGAACTAAGGTCGGAGTCGCGGTCGGAGTCGCGGTCGGAGCCGACTGCTGGTCAGCAGCAGCGAGATCCATTAAGTCCTCTAACTCGAGGTGGACTGAGTTAGCGGTCGGCGCAGTCGGCGGAGCTGCCATAGGCTGTGTGGCTGCCGTAGGTTGCGCAGCTGCCTGTGCCTTGGACGTAGTGGCGCTCGCGGTAGCGCTATCTGCCGCGGTGGCGGTAGCGCCGGGCGCTTGCTGAGATGAGCGTTGCTTGCACGGCGTGCCAGTGCTCGTATTAGTCTTAGCGGAAGCTGCCTTGCGCTTTGCTTGGGCGCGCTTGGACTGAGCTCTCTTCTTGGGCTCAAGGACAAAGCTCTGAAGTAGCTTGTGGATATCCTGCCCGCATTGCTGATAAGCACTGGGGTGCACGCAAGCGACAAAGGCAAAGTTATCGGGCAAGTGGCGGCCAAAGGCTAAGAGCGCGGCCAGCAGCTCCTTAGAGCTCAGCTTGAGCCAGCCCAGCACCAGCTTAATGAACTCAGGGATTTGGCTCGGCAGCATCTGGCTTAAGAATTTGATCAGGTCGTCGATGCACGGACGCAAGATCTCAGGCAAGCGCTTGCGCCGCTCACCTAAAGCTTGAATTAGGCGCTTGATCAACGCAGCATTGAGCTTGAGCGGCTGCGTGTCGTCTAAGACCGTGAAGCCCGCGGCGCTGGGGTCGCCCCAAGCGTTTTGCGCCTCGGCCACCGCATCTTGGTGCACCGCCAGCTCGCTCTCACGCGACCAAGCGATCAGATGGCGCGGGGATAAAAGCGGAAGAAGAGATTGCGCTCCTCACTGCTTATTGACATCCTCCCCTCTCTTACGAGAGGGGATTCCTACGGCTAATCAGAGCCCTTAACCAAACAAGCCTATTCGGCTAATTCAGTTTCGGAGGTATCGTTGTGAACAATACCCTCTGCAGCTTCGGCGGG
>DXIF01000083.1 GCA_019113025.1 Candidatus Anaerobiospirillum stercoravium
GAATGCGTTAGGTGGGCAGGAATCTGATAAAATTGGCCAACTTTTCGTAGTTTGGCCCTTTTCATAGGAAGCTTGGATTATGCAAATTCTGCGTGGCTCTTCGGCGCTATCTGATTACAAAATCGATAAATTGATGGCCGCCTTACGTCAAGCCTCAGTGCCTGTTGGCAGCATCAGCACGGTTTACGTGCACTTAATTGACTGCGCTCAGCCTTTAAGTGATGAGCAACAGCAAGTGCTCTCCAAGATTTTGACCTATGGTCCGGTCGATTCAGGACACGGTGAGCAAGGCGAGCTGTTCTTAGTGGTCCCACGCGTGGGCACCATTTCGCCGTGGGCCACCAAGGCTACCAATATCGCTCATAACTGCGGCTTAACCCAGATTCATCGCATTGAGCGTGGCATTGCCTATTACATCGCACCTGCGGCGGGGGCGGCTTTTACTGACACCGAGCGCAGCGCCATTGCCGCGTTAATTCACGACCGCATGATGCAGGTGGTGTTAAGCGACTTTGATGCGGCCGCCGAACTGTTTAGCGCGCAACAACCAGCTCCGTTTAAGACCATTGCTTTGAGCACCGGGGGCCGCTCCGCGCTGGAGCGGGCTAATGTTGAGTTGGGTCTAGCTTTATCCCCGGAGGAAATGGACTACTTACTGGAGTCCTTTGCCAACTTGGGCCGTGATCCCAGCGACATCGAGCTCTACATGTTCGCCCAAATGAACTCAGAGCACTGCCGCCACAAGGTCTTCAACGCCAAGTGGGAGATCGACGGTGAGGAGCAAGAAAAGTCGCTCTTTGGCATGGTGCGCAATACCTTTGAGGCCACCCCAGACTACGTGCTCTCGGCCTATCGCGACAATGCTGCGGTGATGGAGGGCTCGGTCGCCGGCCGCTTCTTTGCCGATAGCACTTCCCATGAGTGGACCTTCCATCAAGAAGACATGCCGATCTTAATGAAGGTCGAGACCCACAATCACCCAACTGCCATCTCCCCATTCCCAGGTGCCGCCACCGGCTCCGGCGGTGAAATCCGCGATGAGGGTGCCACCGGTGTGGGTTCCAAGCCTAAGGCTGGTTTATGCGGCTTTAGCGTCTCCAACCTCAAGATCCCGGGCTATGTCCGCCCATGGGAGCACGACTTTGGTAAGCCGGGCCGCATCGCTTCGGCTTTAGACATCATGATCGAGGGCCCATTAGGTGCCGCTTCGTTCAATAACGAATTTGGCCGTCCTAATCTGTGCGGCTACTTCCGTACCTACGAAGAGCAGGTGGCAAGCTTCAACGGTACCGAAATCCGCGGCTACCACAAGCCGATTATGCTCGCCGGTGGTTGGGGTAATATTCGCCGTGAGCACATTAAAAAGGATCACATCGACCCAGGTGCTAAGCTCATCGTCTTAGGTGGTCCGGCCATGAACATTGGCTTAGGGGGCGGTGCCGCTTCCTCGATGAACTCCGGCCAGTCCGCCGAAGAGCTCGACTTTGCCTCGGTTCAGCGTGGTAACCCAGAGATGCAGCGCCGCTGCCAAGAAGTGATCGACGCCTGCTGGGAGTTAGGTCCTGATAATCCGATCATGTTCATCCACGACGTCGGTGCCGGTGGTCTGTCCAATGCCATGCCCGAGTTAGTGGCCGACGGTGGTGTCGGGGGCCGCTTTGAGCTGCGCGCGATCCCGAACGATGAGCCTGGTATGTCGCCATTACAGATTTGGTGTAATGAGTCGCAAGAGCGCTATGTGCTGGCCGTCATGCCGGATAAGTTCCCAATCTTCGAAGCGTTCTGCCAGCGTGAGCGCGCCCAGTACGCCGTGATCGGTGAGGCTACCGCCGAGCGCCGTGTGGTCTTGCATGACAGCCACTTTGATAATTGCCCGATTGATTTGCCATTAGACATCTTACTGGGCAAGCCACCGCGCATGTTCAAAAAGGTCACCCGCGCCAGCCATAACAGCCCAGCCTTTGATGGCACCGAGATCGCGCTGCAAGAGGCCGCAGAGCGCGTGCTCTCGCTGCCAACCGTAGCGGAGAAAACCTTCCTGATCACCATTGGTGACCGCTCGGTGACCGGCTTAGTCGCCCGTGACCAGATGGTCGGCCCATGGCAGGTGCCAGTCTCGGATGTTGCCGTCACCGCTGCCTCCTATGACAGCATCCACGGTGAAGCCGCCGCTATGGGCGAGCGCACTCCGGTCGCGTTGCTTGACCACAAGGCTTCAGTGCGTTTAGCCGTCGGTGAGGCCATCACCAATATCGCTGCCGCCTGCATCGGCGACTTAAACCGCGTCAAGTTATCGGCCAACTGGATGGCCGCCAATAACCACGGCGGTGAAGACGCGGGCTTATTTGATGCGGTTAAGACCTTAGGCATGGAGTTGTGCCCAGAGCTTGGTATCACCGTGCCGGTCGGAAAGGACTCGATGTCGATGAAGACCTCGTGGGAGCAGGATGGGGAGAAGCGCGAGGTGATTGCGCCAATGTCGCTCATCATCTCCTCCTTTGCCCGCTGCGAGAACATCAACAAGACCTTAACCCCACAGCTGCGCACTGATAAGGGCGCTACCACCTTAATCTATATTGATTTAGGTGAGGGCCAAGCCCGCTTAGGGGGCTCGGCCTTAGCTCAGGTTTACCGTAAGCTCGGCCAGACCCCAGCCAACCTCGACCACCCAGCGCGCTTAAAGGGCTTATTCGACGCCATTCAGTTCTTAAATCAGCATGATTTAGTACTGGCCTACCACGATATCTCCGACGGTGGCTTATTCACCACCTTAGCTGAGATGGCCTTTGCCGGTCACACCGGTGTGCAGGTGGCACTCGACCAGCTCAATGAAAACAACTTAGCTGCCCTCTTTGCCGAAGAGTTAGGTGCGGTCATCCAAGTCAAGGCTGAGGACAAGGAAAAGGTCTTAAATATCCTGTCCGGCCACGGCTTGGCCAATATCAGCTATGTTTTAGGCACGCTGCGTGATGATGACCGCATCGTCATCACCCGTGATGGCGCTGAGATCTTCAACGACAGCCGCAACCATCTGCGCCTGATTTGGGCTGAGACCACCTATCATATGCAGGCGCTGCGTGATAACCCAAGCTGCGCGCAGGAAGAGTTTGAGGACAAGGGCGACGTCAACGACCCAGGTCTGTACTATCAGCTCAGCTTCAACAACGAAGAGAACATCGCCGCGCCATTCATCAATAGCGGCGCCGCCCCGAAGGTTGCCATTTTGCGTGAGCAGGGCGTCAACTCCCAGGCGGAGATGGCGCACGCCTTCACGCGCGCAGGCTTCTCGGCCATTGACGTCCACATGTCCGAGATCTTATCGGGCGCGGTTGCGCTCAAGGACTTCATGGGCTTTGCTGCCTGCGGTGGCTTCTCTTACGGTGACGTCTTAGGCGCTGGTGAAGGCTGGGCTAAGTCGATCCTCTTTAATGAGCGCGCTAAGAGCGAGTTTGCCGACTTCTTCCAGCGTCCTGACACCTTTGCCCTAGGTGTATGCAACGGCTGCCAGATGATGTCAACCCTGCGTGATTTAATCCCAGGTGCCGCCTTGTGGCCACGCTTTGTTACCAACAAGTCCGAGCGCTTTGAGGCCCGCTTTGTTGAGGTACAGGTGCAGAAGAGCCCATCGATCTTCTATGCAGGCATGGAAGGCTCGGAAATGCCAATCGTGGTCTCCCACGGTGAGGGCCGCGCCGAGTTCAAGGACGAGGCGCACTTAGCCCAATTAGAGCAAGCAGGCTTGGTCGCCTTACGCTACATCGACCACTATGGCAAGGTTACTGCCCGTTACCCAATGAACCCAAATGGTTCGCCGAACGGTATCACCGCGGTTACCACCGCCGATGGTCGCTTCACCATTATGATGCCGCACCCAGAGCGCGTGGTACGCACCAGTGCTAACTCCTACCACCCAGATGATATGGGTGAGTTCAGCCCATGGATGCGCCTCTTTGCTAACGCCCGCCGCTTTATCGGCTAAGCGCCCGCGTTAGCTGCGCTTAATGCCAGCGCTGGCTTAGCCGCGCGCCGCCTCAGGCGGCGCGCCCTTGCCCCAGTGCGCCCATCGCCGTTGCGATGTGAGCGCACTGGGGCTTTTCTTTGTCCCAAATGTGGGATAATCCTAGGGCGGCCCGGGGC
>DXIF01000084.1 GCA_019113025.1 Candidatus Anaerobiospirillum stercoravium
GCGCTTATTAAACCAAATGCCCTGCGTGCTGTCAACTTAATTTCAAACTATTTTGACCGGCACCACGACGCGCCCCACTCCAAGCTGATATATAAGCCATCACCAGCCAAAACGTGTTCCACCTCACAAAACACCACACCAGCTCCCCAAAATATCCCCCGCTCCCAGCTCGCCCCCAAAGCGCACGCTCCGCGCGCTGCGTTGACAGCAAACAAAACGCGCCCGGACCAAACAGCAGATACTGCTGATCCGAGCGCGTGGCTGGGAGGGCGCTCCAAAGTAGCGCAGCACGGCGCAGCACAGCACCATGCGCCGCAACAAGCGCGGTGCTACGGATGCCTCGCTGCGCACGCGGTACCACGCTGCGCTGCAACAGCGCTTAGTGCACGCCGCCCCCAGTGGGTTTTGTTTGAAGCTGAGCGCCTTGGGCGCTGAGCTTAGAGCTCTGGGCTTAGCGCTTTGGGCGCTGGGCCCCAGGCTTAGTCCTCGGTCTTGCCGCAGCAATCCTTGTACTTTTTGCCTGAGCCGCAGGGGCAAGGATCGTTGCGACCGACGGTTGGGCGCATCACTTCTTCGGCGATGGCGGCGCGCTCTTTAACTTCCTCCTCACTTAGGCCCTCAGGATTGCCCGGCGCTTGCTTTGAGGCGGCATCGAGCTCTGATTGCTTAAGCTTCTGAGCTAAGGCTTGCTGCGCTAAGGCCTGCGCCCGAGCGCGCTCTTCTAACATGCGGCGCTCTTCTTCTGAGTTGCGCATCTGAATTTGGACGCGCGATAACATCTTGATCACCTGATACTTGATGTTATCTAAGAGCTTGGTAAAGAGGTTGAACGATTGGATCTTGTACTCGTTCTTAGGGTTACGCTGCGCGTAGCCTTGCAGACCAATACCTAAACGCATGTAGTCCATCGCCGCCAAATGCTCCTTCCAGAGCATGTCGATGGTCTGGAGCATCACGCCCTTTTCCAGCTGCTTTTGGTTCTCGGGACCAATCAGCTTGCACTTGGCGTCGTAGACCTCTTGAGCGGTCGCAACAATGCGGTCACGGATGTCGGTCTCAACTAACTTGCTGTCTTCCTCCATCCACTTGGCAACCGGGCAGTGCACCACGAACTCATTGAGCAAGCGCTCCTCAAGCTCCTTGACCTTCCAGGTCTCATGCAACGAGTTTGGTGGAATGTACTCGTCGATCACGCTGTTGAAGACATCCACGCGGATATTGGTGATGGTCTCAGAGACGTCCTCGCCATTTAACAGGGCGTTACGCTCCTCATAGATGACCTTACGCTGCTCATTGGCGACATCATCGAACTCCAGCAAGCTCTTACGGATGTCGAAGTTGCGGGTCTCAACCTTACGCTGGGCCGACTCGATAGTGCGGGTCACGAGCTTATGCTCTAATGGCTGGCCTTCCTCCATACCCATACGGCGCATGAAGTTCTTGAGCTTATCCGAACCAAAGAGCTTCATTAAGCTGTCATCCATCGACAGGTAGAAGCGGGAGGAACCGGGATCACCCTGACGACCGGCACGACCACGCAACTGGTTGTCGATACGGCGGGACTCATGGCGCTCCGAGCCAATGATGTGCAGACCACCGGCGGCCACCACCGCATCATGACGCTGCTGCCACTCCTGAGTGAGGCGCTCCACTTCACGAGGATCTGGGTTTTCACCCAAGGCAGCAATTTCTTCTTTGACGTTACCACCCAAGATAATATCGGTACCACGACCGGCCATGTTGGTGGCGATAGTTACGGTGCCCGGGCGACCTGCTTGGGCCACGATGTGGGCTTCCTTTTCGTGCAGTTTGGCGTTTAAGACTTGGTGGGGGATATGAACTTGATCGAGCATGTGCGACAAGCGCTCGGAGTTCTCAATCGAGATGGTACCGACCAAGACCGGACGACCTTGCGCCACCTTTTCCTTGATGTCCTCGATAATGGCGTTGAACTTCTCTTGCTCGCTTAAGTAAATGAGATCCGGCAGGTCTTGGCGGATCATCGGCTTGTTGGTCGGCAGAACTACGGTGTTGAGGCCGTAAATCTGCTGGAACTCATACGCCTCGGTGTCAGCGGTACCGGTCATGCCCGCCAACTTCTCATACATACGGAAGTAGTTTTGGAAGGTGATGGTTGCTAAGGTCTGGTTCTCAGACTTAATGGCGACATGCTCCTTGGCCTCAACCGCTTGGTGCAGACCATCCGACCAGCGGCGGCCCACCATCTTACGGCCTGAGTGCTCATCGATGATGACCACCTCACCATTGTCGACGACGTAGTCCACATCGCGCTTGAATAAAGCGTGCGCCCGCAGTGCGGCCATCACATGGTGCAAGAGCACGATATTGCCCGACGAGAAGAGTGAATCATTCTCCTTGAGCAAGCCCAGTTCGCGCAGTAAATCCTCAACATACAGCTGGCCGCGCTCGGTTAAGTAGGCTTGACGCAGCTTGAGATCAACCGTGTAGTGACCGTCGCCGGTGTAATCCTCGGTATCTTCCTTATCTTGGAGCTCAAGCTTTGGAATGATGCCATCGATCTTGCGATAAAGCTCAGAGCTATCCTCAGCTTGACCGGAGATAATCAGTGGGGTGCGGGCCTCGTCAATTAACACCGAGTCTACTTCGTCGACCAGCGCGTAGTTGAGTGGACGCTGCACGCGTTGCTCTGGGCTGTAGGCCATGTTATCGCGCAGATAGTCAAAGCCGAACTCATTGTTGGTGCCATAGGTGACATCGCAGGCGTAGGCCGCGCGCTTGGCGACCGGATCCATCCCCGGGATATTGCAGCCCACGGTCATGCCCATGAACTCATAGAACGGGCGGGACCAATCAGCGTCACGGCGGGCTAAGTAGTCGTTAACGGTTACGACGTGCACGCCCTTACCGGAGAGCGCGTTCAAGTAGCAAGGCATGAGCGCGGTCAAGGTCTTGCCTTCACCGGTCTTCATTTCGGCGATTTGGTTGGAGTTTAAGACGATACCGCCCATCAGCTGCACATCAAACGGACGCAGGCCCAAGGTGCGCTTGGCCGCCTCGCGCACAGCGGCGAAGACCTCAGGGAGAATGTCTTCTAAGGTGGCGCCCTCAGCGATTTGCGCGCGAAACTTTTCGGTTAAGCCCTTAAAGTCCTCATCGGCCAAAGCCTGATACTTTGGCTCGAGCGCGGTAATTTGCTTGACCACCTTGGTCAAGCGCTTCACTGTGCGTTGGTTACTACTACCAATAATCTTCGTAACGATTGATGTGATAAACATGCTTTGCCTACCTAAAACAAAACCCAAGGGCTAATATAGCACATGCAGCAAGCTTACGCGGTACGCTCAGCGTGCCCCGGCGCGCACCTACAACCGTACTTGCAACCGTACTTGCAAATGTACTTGCAAACACACTTGCAACCACGGCCCCGCCACGCTCCAAGCCGCTTGTAGCGCTGCATCCATCTTAGGCAGGACAACAGGCCCCACGCCCCTTAGGCTTAATAACAGTCC
>DXIF01000085.1 GCA_019113025.1 Candidatus Anaerobiospirillum stercoravium
CTTCATGTTCATACAGCCTCCTGATTGTTAGTGCTTGTGCGCAGAACCTACTTACGACAGCACTTAATTGATGATGGCTGCATTATCACTGAGCCCTATGAGCGCTCAAAGGGGAAAGATGGGAAGCCTACATCTGAGACAGCGCAGCCCTATCCTGCTGCAGGATAGGGCTGCGTTAATGGTCAGCCGCCACAAGCTGCTCATGAGCTTTGGATGCTCACTTAGAATGGTATCAGCTTGCTCTACTCAAGTAGCCTCTATGCGCCAGGGCACAGAGGATTAGCGATTAACCTTGCTGTCCTTGTTAACATCGACCCCCCGTCCCACGGTAAATAGCATATACAATATGCTACAAGAAATCGTGAGGCCAATAAAAATTATAAAGCATACCATAAAAACACCCATGCTATTTCTCCTTACTTGAGCTAGCACCTAAATTATTATGGACCTCCTTGAGCACTTCGATTAAGAGCTTGAGCGCCTCAGTCTCAGCCTTGGACTTTTCTAGCATACCAGCACTCAAATCACTCTCAGCCGCCATTTTATCAGCGTGGGCAGCGCTATCATTTTGTGCTAAGACATCCAACCGCATTAACAAATTGGCGCTATAGATGTACATTACAGCAAGCACCACCACGAACATAGCGGCAATAGCAGTTGCTCCCTGAAACTGCCAATCAGCAAAGGTGTGCTCAGTGGTGGCATAGTACACTCCCAAGGAGTACTCTAAACCAATAATGCCTGTAGCAGTGCGCTCTGTGTACTTTAACAAGCGCTCGGTATTATCCTTGCCCGCATGAGCAAACACCCTAAACGCACTTAGCTGAGAGCGAATCCAGCTAAAGAAACTCGAGCACCGATGCGGCTCATCCTCAGACTGCGAATCTGCTGCCGGGGAGGCATCAGCACTGCCCCCACCTGAGGCTTGAGCTTCAGCTTTCTTGACCGCCTTGGACTCGTCAGCAGAAGGCGCAGACGCTTGATCAGCGCTTGCCACCGCTGCATCTGAATTAGGAGCTTCAGCTGCCTTGGCCTCAGCCGCTGGGGTCTCATCAGACTGATCTACGATTGACTCCAGCTTGCCGATCGCTTGCGCTAAAACCGCTTTGAGCTCATTGACTTCGGTCTTAGCCCCTTTGCCTGCTACCAGCTCACCTATGGCTTGCGCTAAAGACGCCTTGAGCACGCTGACTTCTGACTGCTCTGAGTGTAAGGCTTGGTCTGCACTTACAGCAGGATCACCCTTGGTTTGATCCGATCCTACCTTATTATCGGCGAATTGATCGGCACCTTTGCCCGCTGTGCCCTCTGCCCGGCTAGCTTTAGCGGCGCTGACGCCGGTAAGTTCAGCCACAGCAGACGCAGAAGACGCTGCTAGCCCTGTTGGCTGGCGGTTATCCTCAGCCTTGTTGCTCTGTTGCTCGTTGCCCATGGATTACTCCTTATTGACAAAACTCAGTGCGACATGTCGATATCGGCACACGCACTGCTTTCAGTGCCCAAGCGGCGGATTGCTCCCAGTCTCTTGGCATCATGATACCGCAGGTTAGAGAAATGCCTCCCAAGTCAAGCTTAAAGCGCATAAACAAGCGGCTTTGTTCATCAAAACTTGGGACCTTGGTCAAAAGTTACCTCTCTCTAGCTTGTGGCGACCTAATCGGGCGCCCCGCAGTTAAGCTGAGCGCTCTCGGGATACGTTTGGCAGCGATTTCTGGTCAGCTTTGCGCGCGCGCAAATAGCGCCGACAAGAGGGATCCTGCATAAATTGTTTAAGCGCACTGTCGAGCTTGGAGTGCGACTGTTCCCAGCGCACCTCACTGAGCAAAGGACGCTTGTGGTAGTGGGCTAAAAAGCCGCGATACGTGCCACTCTTAACCGGTGGGCTGACTGCCGTCTGAGCTTGCGCTGCCTCGTGCTCTGGGGCCGACGGCGACGCCTCACTGGGGCCGCGCTCCCAAACAGCACGAGCCGACGCCGGTGCCGCCGCGGCACGCCCCGAGCTGACCGCACTGCTGATCCCCGGCTCGGCGCCAAGCGGGGCCGCTCCAACCTTGCTTTGCGGCGTAGCCTTGCTTTGCGGCACAGCCTTCGTGACCGCAGCCAAGTCCAAAGCCTCCCCTTCTAAAACCTCACCTTCTAATGGCTCACCCTCTAAGGCCCCACTTAGCGGCCTCAAGCAGGGCTGGGAGCAATCGGTGCTCGCGCCTAGACGTTCAGCCCCTGCTTGTAGCCCAGCCCCATGCGCCTGCAACTCAGCACCATGTGCTTGCGGCTCAGCACCGAGCGTGTGGGGCGCAGCGCAAGGCGCGTGAGGTTCCGACGGGGCCGCAACAGGGGCGGCGGTAGTGAGCTGCGCCGTGAGCGCTGCCAGCTGCTTGGCGTTTAAGCGCTGTAAGCCTTGTACTTGTGCCATCCGCGCTTTGAGGTTGGCCCCAAAGTAGCGTCCCGCGCCTTCATACCATCGCGCCAGTAAGAGCTCCCACACCACGCCATGCTGCTGCGCGGGGCTCAGGCGCGCAAAAGCCTGCGCTGTACTACACGGCGCGCTGCACCCAGCGCCCGATACAGCGCTTGATACGGCGCCGCACAGCGCAAGCTGCGCTCCTACGCAGCGCCCATCCCGGGCCTCTGCCCTGAAATCAGTCGGGGCTACATCCCCAGGCGCAGCCAAAGGCTCGTCTCGTGGGGTACCGCAAAGCCCGTCTTGTGGGCCACCACGGTGTTTTCCTTGGTGCGCGCCCCAGTGTTCGTGATAGGCCGCCAGCGAAGCCTGGCGCTTAAAGTCCTTAGGCACCACTAATAGGCCCTGCACCCCGTCCTCATACAAGCCCCGCAACTTACGCTGGATGGGGCGCTGAAAGCGCTGCCAATAGCCCCACAGCAGCTGTTGGAGGACGCTAAGTTGCCCGGCAGCTGCCGCCGCTAACGCGGGGCTGGGCTCTAAACTGGCGCTCACGCTGGCGCTCAGGCTGGGCCCTGCAGGGCATGCACTTGGAGCGTGCAGCTTGGTGCCCAGCGCTCGCCCCTCCTCGGGGGCACGGGTGGGAGCTGAGAGCTTCGGGGCATCGACTGGGGACGCCGGAGGGTGCACCGGTGGCATCGCAGATGGGAGCGCTAGACGAAGCGCTGGACGGAGCGCTGGACGAAGCAGCGCCGCGCCCCCGGTTGAAACCACCTGCGGTGACCTCAGGGCCGTTGGTATCTTTTTGTTTAATAAATACTGACTTAAACAATTAGTTATTATAAGTGCAGGTGCCGCCGCTCGCGCTTGGAACCCGGTAACGATCAAGTTCTTACCACCGAGAACCCCGCTGTTTTCTGGGATGCTCGCCCCAAGCGCGCTGGAGGGCACGCCACAAGTTGCGGGCTCTAAGGCCCCCAGTACACCCGAAAAAAGCCCCAGACCATGGGCGCGGACGCTGACCCCGCCGCAATTAGTACACCCTAAGCCCCCGCTGGAAGCGGTTGCCCCCGCCTCTTGCAGTACACCTAGGCGCACCCTTGGGGTGAGCTCAAGCTGAGGCCCAGTCGACTGAGCACCCGTTAACGCAGGGAGCCACGGGAGCACCGGGCCATGGCCCGCGCCAAGCCCAGAGCCAATCTCAGCACCAAACTCAGCGCCTGCCCCTAAGCCTGCCGCTAAGTATGCCCCTGATCCTGCCGCTAAATATGCCCCTAAGTCGGCCCCAACTTCAGCCCGAGCCCTCGTCCCTTCCCCAGCAGTGAGCATGAGGCCCAGCATGCGCTCACGCGCCCAGTCCTGCCCGGAGCCAACCGCACCTAACGCCTCCGGCGAAAGCAAGAGCACGATCCCGTCCGGTTGCGGCCACCAAAGTGCTAACTGAGCCTTGGCCTCGAGGCCAGAAATGGCGTCAGAATGCGGGTTTGCAGGGGTTGGGCGTATACCGGAATTTTCCATGCCCGAATCCTGCCGTATACAGACATATTTTAGCCGTAAAATTTCTCGTATACAGATCGCCTCAATTCCAAGAAGATTTAGCCGTATACGGACTGAATTTTGGTTTTCATAATTCATCCGTATACTTATCAATTTGGACCCTAAAAAATACGGTATACAGGTATCCGCGAAAAATGGCCTATGATCGGGCATTGCTCGCACTTTTGCTGAAGCGCTGGTTACCACTTTTGTGCTTTGCGCCATAATGTCCGGCAAATAGGTAACCTGTCCGGACAGGGCCGCGAGCCAAGACTCAGCGCTAGGCTCAAAGGCTGTGTGCGTGACGGGCATGTTGGCATGCCAACAACCCAGAGGCCGCTCCGCAGCAAGCTTGGTCGAAATCAGACCGGCCGTGGCTGAGGTTAGCCCGGTTACCTGATGCGCTTTAAGTGCGACATCTTTTTTGAACTCTTGCTTGAACTTTTGGGAGCTATCCGCCTCGGAAGTTGCCCCCACCGGGGTTAGCGCCCCGGAAACGAGCGCGGGGGAACTTGCCGCGGTGGTGCCCAGTGCCGACAAGCGGGCGCTGGTGGTGCCATAAGGCGCCGCCGGTTGCTCCAGCAGCAAGGCCTCAGCTAAGATGTAACTTACGCCTTGGGCGCTAAAACGTGGGCTGATGCTTAAATTATGCGGAATCATCAGCTCCCAGAAAGCTTGGGGACTGTGCGCTTGCGCGCTAGCACTGACCGTTACGCCTTGGCTGAAGAGGCCATGGGCCATGACTTCGTTACAATGCTCAGCGTACAAGGCCACAGTGCGCGGACTGCACTTGACCAATTGGGCACAGCGCCACAACGCTAAGCCCGAGCTTAAAGCCGCAAAGAGTTCAAATTGCGCCTTGAGACTTAACGTCTTGAGCGCAAGATATCGTTGCTCAGTCCGACTAGAGCCTTGGGACCATGCGATAGAACAAGGGTCATCTAAGTCGGTACATACTGGAAACAAGGTCAGCCCCGCAGGGTGCGCCTGAGGTTTCGTCGCGCTCTTAGCCCCCGTTGCCGCTGGGAGTTGAGAGCAAAGTTGCGTCGGCCCAGTGGGCCGAACCGGCTTAACGAGCTGGTGCGATGAAACTTGCGATGAAGCTGCAGGTTGCGCGCTGGCGCTGGCGCTTGAATGAGCTTGGTTGTTACTTGAGCTCGGATCTTGATTTTCAGGGGTCACAGAATTTCCTCCTAAAGCAACCCGTGACGCAAACTGTTTTTTTAACGGGGCTGCTCAAGCTCTTTAGTTGGGGCTTAGATCAAGGACTTGTTTCCACGGCGGAACTTTAGTTCACGGTGGAACTTTGGTCTAAGTGGTCTAAGTTGAGCCCGTTGGCCGGTGCCTCGTGGTCACCACCCTTCATGGGGTTTGACCACAGCGCTTCATGCGGGTACCCCAATTATAGTTTTCACTGCTCAGTGGGACTTTAAAGGGCCGGAACCTTAGGGGGAAATTTCTATCGCGCAGCGGGCTCAGCCTAGATATTCACTAGGCTGAGCCCGAGTTGGTACTTGTCTTACCACCTCCGTTCAAGCTCAAGCGCTCCTGCACCGCAATTGCCCGCATCTTGCGCAAGATGTATCAATTAACCGTCCTCCATCTGATAAATAAGCCATTTGCGCTCCGATTTAGCACGGGCCAAATTTTGCCGTTTCGCCCCACAACCGGGGGCCATTCTTACCCCTATTACCCCAAATAAGCAGTTCGAACTCAGGGCACGCGCGTGTCGCCGCCGCGGGGGAAGCTGTGCCCTTAGTCACACTATTTTTGCGACAAATATGCGTTTTATACGCACAGCATTCATTTTGCCCGCCACCAACTGGCCGCCGCGGCCCCACAGCTTTTGTTATTTGTGGACAATGGCACAAATTTAAAAAAAAGAGCGCGCGTCAATCCGATATATAAGCCATTACGCGCTTCCGGCAAAGGCCCCAGTGGTGGGGCTTGCGTGGCTTTTGCCCCCGTGACAAGCGCCGTGCCAAATTTGCGCGCAGCGGCGCGCTCTAACAAATTTTGCCGTTTCCGGCGCCTTTAACCCGTCCCGGGCTTAAACAGCAATTGTGCACGGGCACAACTTGCGTTTTACCCCAAGCGCGGCCCTAGGAAGATCATAATAGGTAGAGCCCTCATCCTCCTTTACGCCCCTGCTTTGCCCACTGATTTGACCCCAACTTGAACCCAAATGGGCGCCCCAATTT